>JAFRMD010000147.1 GCA_017430835.1 Methanosphaera sp. | reverse complement strand
GGGGGAGATGGTTTAATAAGATTAATTATATAATCTTATATTTTTAGTATTTTTTTAGCTTTTGATTCACCTTTGAAATATGCTACTCTTTCACCAGATACAATTGAAACTTTTTTAATTGTTGATGGATTAGCTATTTTTATGCCTTTAATGTTGATTTTACCATTTTTGACCTTGAATATTTTAGCTTTGTTGTTTACTTTGTAGGTTTTTCCATCAATTTTTATACAGATTTTACTGGTTCCTTTCACATACTTTTTCATGTAATCTTTGATATTTCCATTGATTGATAGTTTATTGTTTTTGAGTGTTGCCTTGTTAATGGTTACTGTAATCTTACTTCTTGCTACATTATATTTTGTATTGTTTGAATTGTTTTTCTTAGAGAATATTTTACTTTCATATTTAGCTGTAACATTGTAATTCCTAATTGTTTTGTTTTCATAGATTCCTGCAGTTCCCCGTGGTATGGTGTAACTATATATTACTTTATTGGATTTTACTTTGACATTGACTTGTTTTCCTTTAACCTTAATGGTTTTTCCATTAATCTTAAAGAGTACACTGGTATTATCTTTTATTGCTGTTTTGTTTTTAGTATTTTTAGTTGTATCGGTTAGTGTAACAGTGAATGTAACATTTTTATACTGTTTAACTTTTGATGGTTGAGCTTTAACTGAAATTTTCATGCTTCTTAACTTAATTGTTAATTTTGCAACATTAGATTTAGCACTATTATATGCATCTGTTCCACTATATGATGCAGTTATATCTCCACCATTTTTTAGGTAAGCATCTGCAGTTATTGTAAGTGTAACTTTGCCATTTTTGACACTGAGTTTGTAAGGTGTTTTACTTGAATTGTCGAAACGTTTTTTATTATTGAATGTAACGCCATTCAATTTAAATACTAAATTACCACCAGTTATCTTATTACCTTTCTTGTCAGTAACTGTAGCAACAAATTTTATTTTTTCCCCAATAATACCAGTTACCTTATTAACTTTAACTAAAACATCATTTTTATCTACTTTAACAGTAGCTGATGCACTTGTTGAATTATGTAGCAAATCACCATCATAAGTAACTTTTACTTTTTGTTTTCCACTTTTGTTGGTTAATGCATTGACTGTAAAAGATCCATCCTTGTTTGTTGTGGTATTGTAAGTTTTTCCATCTACTATAACTTTAATGGTTGCTCCGGATATTGCTTTTCCATCTTCATCCACTAATTTACCTGAGACTTTTGCTTTATCCCCAACAGTAGTATCCTTAATTGGATCTAATGAAAGTTTGCTGGATACTTTACCAGCAACATTATAAGTAGTTTTTGCACTGCTAGATTCTATTTTATCACTGCCATCATAGCTTACACTAACATTATTTTTACCTAAAGTGTCAGCTGTAACAGTTTTTTTGAATGTTCCATCACTATCTGTTGTAACATTGTAATCTTTACCGTTTACATTAATAGTAACTGTCTTATCAGCTATTGGCTTATTGTTTTCATCAACAAGTTTACCTTTGACTGTTACTTCATCACCAAGTTTAGCATCTGAAATATCATCTACTGATATTGTTGAACTAATTTTTTTGACCTTGAATGAATTCTTATCTTCACTTTCGGTATAATTTTTGTTTCCATCAAATGAAACTATTACAGTTTTGTCACCTGTTTGAGTTGGAGTATAATCATAAGTAAATATACCCTTATCATTTGTTGTGGCGTTTGCAATATTTTCCCCATCCACTACTATTGATACGGACATATTTGCAAGAGTTTGACCATCCTTATCGGTTAAAGTACCTTTAATTGTTGCTGTTTGACCAATTTTAATATCTTCAATATCGTCGAGAGTAATTTTTGTATCTTTTGCTTTTACTGTGAAAGAAACTTCTTTGGCTGTGTCATTTCCCAAATAATTTCCACTTTTAACAAAAGTAACATTAGCAACGTGATCACCTACACTTGCATCATCAAATGAGTAAGTGAATGTTCCAGTACTGTCGGTTTTTGCAGTACCTTTCTTGACATTATCCACATAGACATCTACTGTCATATTATCAATAGGATTATTATTAGCATCAAGAAGCGTACCAGTTATATTTACCTTATCTTTATATGAATCACTTTCAACATTTGTTATTTTCAATTGGGTTGTACTGATAGCTTTAATGTCAAAGGATGTTTCTGAATATTCTGTACCTATATCAATAGTATTCTGATAAAATACGTGAATGTCATTTGTTTTACCTAATGGGAGATCACCATTATTAAACGTGAATTTAAAGTCAATACCCTGTTCTCCAGTATCGGTTGAATATGAAAGAGTTTTTTCCTCATCATTTACTAATATTTTACTTATATCACCAGTTGTCCTATCAGATACGTTAACAACCTTTTCTAAAGAAGTAATTAATTCATCACCATTTTTGTCCGTAACTTCAGTAGTATTATTGGTGTAAAACTTGTTATTTGAACCTTTAGTAACTGTTGTATTATACATGAAATCTGCAAATCCAATATTATTATTAATGAAAGTATTATCATTCATAGTTAAATTGTAATAATTAGATATTTCATTACCTTTTGGAGATGAATCATTAATGAAAGTATTTCCCGTTAAAATAAATACCGTAGTTTCCGCATAGTCTTCACTATTTATTGATCCTCCACGTTGTTTTGCCTTATTAGATGTGAAATTTGAGTTAGTAACAGTTAATGATGCATCAGCGTTATCAATTGCTCCACCATATAGTGCTTCATTACCTGAAAATAAACTATTATCCACTTTTAAAATGGAGTCATAATAATTTTCTATTACACCACCCAAACAGGTACATGAATTATTTATAAACTTAGAATTATTTATTACCGTATTTGTTTCTACAGTAGCCATTAGCACTCCACCAGTAGGATAATCATCTGGATTACCCGTAACCTTATTATTTACAAAGGTGGTATTGTTAATATTTATTTTTCCTGTATGTGCATAGATTACTCCACCTTCATTAACAGCTGTATTATTTTCAAAGTAAGAATCTTTGATTATTAAATTAGTATTTGTGTCAATATATATTGCACCACCACCACGATTAACATAATTGTTTTCAAATGTAGAACCAATTACAGTAAGAAAGTTTTCACTACTATAGTAAGAACTTTCTATTACAATTGCTGCACCATGGTCGCCCTTATTATCTTTAAATGAACAATCATTTACTGTTAAATTAGCATAACGAGTGTAAATTGCTCCACCAGATGGTGCACTTGCATTAACCAAATTAAGTTTTTTAATAGTTACATTAATATCTCCAGAAATATTGAATATGTGATTCTCATCCCCGTAAATTGTTTTATTATTTCCTTCAATAACCACTTCTGATAAAGTTTTTCTGAATTCGATAGTTTTTGTAGCAGTTAAATCTGATTTTATGTCAATTGATACTTTTGAGTCAGTACCTGTCGTTAAAGCATCATAAAGATCATCATAAGTGTTTACTGTTATTTCTGTGGCTGTTTTTACGTTTTTATTGCTATTTACTTTTTTAGTATGTTTTTAACTGTCTTTTCAACATTATCTTTTTTTGTTATGTCTTTAGATGTTTTTTCTTTTGTAACAGATTTTGTTACCTTTTTTGTATTGTTTTTATTTAATATATTATCCTTAGTAAGAACTGTTTTTTGTACTTTATTATCAGTATTTTTAATTACTTTAGTCGGATTAGTGTCTTTTGTAATTTTTGTAGTATTTGTTGATGCACTGACTACTGTAACTCCCAATAATAATATTACAATAAACATGCTTACTAAAAATATCTTCTTTTTAGTAATCATATTTTTAAACTCCCTAATATTTTAAAATATTACTTGTTAAATCTTTTTTTTAACATCATGTTCTTTCTGAAATTTTAATCTTATGTTGTTGTTTATCTTTTAAAATATAAAAAATATTATATTTTTTGAAATATCCTAATTTGTAGTATTATTTAATTTATGAAGGAAAAAAATAGGGATTATCATAATAATAGTGAGTGAATTATAATAAAATGTTTATAAAATATTTAAAATCAAGTATCTTTATTCATTTCTGAATTTCAAATTATGCACATATTGTTTTTTTTAGCTTGTTGATTAGCTTTATTGGGCTAGGATAATCTTATTAAAATCATGTGTTAATTTCTTGATTTAAAATCATTTATTAGTAGTGAATATATGCTTATGTCATTGTCTGTTTCTTCTATTTCTTCTTTTTTAAACCATTTGGCTTTTATTATTTCATTTCCATCAACTCTTATTTCTCCAGAATTGTATTCTGCTTTGTAGGCACACATTAATGAGTTTGGGAATGGCCATGGTTGACTACCCATGTATTTTATGTTTTTGATTTCTATTCCTACTTCTTCCTTGACTTCACGTTTTACTGCTTCTTCAATTGATTCTCCCATTTCCACAAATCCTGCTATTAGTGCGTATCGAACTTTTGTGTTGTAACTGTGTTTTGCCATGAGCAGTTTATCGTCTTTATGTATTGCAATTATTACTGCCGGTTGTATCCTTCCATGAAATGTTGTTTTACATTTGGGACATCGTAGTGCCATGCTTCCTTTTTTGATTTGTGTTTTTTCTCCACATTTTCCACAATACTGGTTTAGTTGGTACCAGTCATTTATTAGTACTGCTCTTGTTGCTATCTGGTATGTGTCCTTGTCAATTTTGTATACTTCATGTAACTGGTGAAAATTAGAGGCATTATCTACATTTACTACAAAACATTCCCTTTGTTTATAGCGTCCTATGTATAACTGAAAGTTAACATTAAAATTTCGTAGATATTCTTGTTTAACTAGCGGAATTGTTGAAGCTTCTGTTAAATATAATTGTCTTTCCTGGTTAAAGATTAGATAATATGATTCGTTTTTAGTAGTATAATTATCGTTAAAATCTATTTCATAGTCCGCATAAAGATATTTTTCTATCATGGGATTATTTCTATTTTTTAAAATTATTAAACTTATATAAAAAAGGCTAAAAAAAGTTTATGAAAGGAGTATTATCCATATATAATTTAATGTGTTCTAATAAAGTTTTCTATGAGCCATGAGGAAATGCTTATATCAGATTCAGGAGTTTGAATTTCTTCCTTGCTAAACCATCTTGCTTCAAGTATTTCTTCACCATCAACCTTTATTTCACCTGAATCATAATCGGCAGTAAATCCTAACATTAAAGAATTAGGAAATGGCCATGATTGACTTTTAACATATTGAATATTTTTTATCTTTATTCCTATTTCTTCACTTACTTCTCTTTGCACTGCTTCCTCTATGCTTTCTCCAGGTTCGACAAATCCTGCTATTAATGCATATTTTATTCGTGTATGATAACTATGTTTTGCCATGAGCAGTTTTCCATTGTTGTTTATTGCTACTATTACAGCTGGTGCTATTCTCGGATAATGCATTTGTCCACATATGGGACATTTCAGCATCATATCCTTTTCGTCAATAACGGTTTTTTCCCCACATCTTGAACAGTATTGATGATTAACATACCAATCTCTGATTAGAACTGCTTTTGAAGCAATTTGATACAATCTATGATTTATTTCATATAATTCAAATAATGAATGGAAATTATTGTCATCAGATTCTACGTTTAACAAGAAAAGATCCTTTTGATTGTATTTTCCTATGTATAATAAAAAGTCGTATTCCCCAAATTTAAGGTCGTCCATTTTAGTTGGAACTATTTCTTCATTATTTAGATATATTTCACGTTTATTGTTAACAATTAAGTAATAAGCTTCTTTTTTAGTAGAATAATCGTCTTTAAAGTCAATAGTATAATTTTCATATATGTAATCTTCAATCATAATGCTATTTTTGTTTTAAATTCTTTACTATTTTTTCTCTTGAACAGTATTTATTAATCCCTGTGTGAAATCTCTTGCAATGTTTTTTATTGAATATTGTTTCCATTTACCAATCATATTTTTCAGGGTATGTTTTCAGTTGTAGCGAAATCATTGTTTTTCACATATTAAATGTTAAATAAATTATTATTTAAAAATTAAGATAAAAAAAGAATTATTGAAAGTTAAAATAAGTTTAACCTTCCAAGTATATTAATCCGACTGCATGGGCGATTACTATTAATAAGTATGAACCAAAGACTACTGATTCAATAATTTTTCCTACATAAGGAATTAATGCAACTAATCCTCCAACGAATCCTACTACAAATACTAAAACAAGCAACAATATTATGAATATAATATAATTTCCCCATCCTATACTTGATATTTTTGCAAATACTTCTTGAATATTAACAGCTGCAAATACGTCCTCAGTATCAGCTAGGCGTGCTTGACCTATTATAAGCAATAATGCAAATACAACAAATAAGATAAATGCTGCTATTGCAACTATCCCAATACTTACCACTAAATCTTGGATAACATTACGTGGCACCGTACTTAATATTGATACAGAATTTGTTGACGTTAAAGCTGTTGAATTGATAGATGTTATGAAAGCCTCAGTTTTTGGAAATACTCCTGCAATTAATGCTATAATTAATGTTATTATAACTGGTATTATGTAGTATATTACTTCCACCAAAATGTTTTTTATTCCATCAATAACATTTTTTACTGGATCAAACATTGGTATTCGTGATTTGCCATCAATGGTTCCCTTTATAATACTTAAGTTTACTCCTGCCAGGAATATGGAAACTATGAACGTGAAAAAATGAAATATTGTTGCACTATCCGGATATTGTATTGCCAGTTGTTGTAGAATTCCAACTACCACAAATATAGCTGCAATTAATCCCCATCCCTTAGTATCATTTAAAGGATAATAGACGGCTTCCCTTATTATTTCTATTACATCCATTTTTATATTACCTCCAAATTCTTAATAATCAACAATAATTCTTTTATACTTATTAAGTTAAATACTTGTAGTTATTAATTTGAATAATCTTATCTGTCTTCGATAGCATCATAATTCAAAATTTAATTTTTCAAATAATTGCACATTTCAATTAAATATTAAATAATAATCAAGAGATTAATATGAAAATATAAAATAAATTATACTATATAAATAAATAGATTAATGAATATATAATCTATTATATTTAAAATTTTTTGGAGGAATTTAATGGAAATAACTCAAATAATCGAAGATGCATTACGTTATCCCCTAACTGATTATAAGAAGTTCCTAATTCTTGGAATACCTAACCTAATATTAGGAATTTTTATGGCAATATTTATAGGTCAAGCAAGCAGTTTATTTTTTACTAACGTCAACACTAATTCAACAGAATTTATTACTTCGCCAGAATTCTATGCATTCATTGGCAGTTCCATGATAGTCATGCTTTTGACATTTCTTGTCAGCATATTTATTTCTGGTATTGGAATATCCATCATGAGATACACATTTAACAATAAAAATGAACTACCTAATATTGAACCAGTCAAAAACTTTATTGATGGTCTTAAATCATATATTGTTGCAATTATCTACTTTGGAGTACCTACAATACTATACTTCATACTGGTACTTGTAATTGCCGCTGCACTTGGTGATTATGCTGGAGCTTTCGTCCTATTGTTATCCATACTTTACATTATTGCAATGATACTGCTTGCAATAATGTATATAGTATCTTTAGGAAGATTAGCAGAAAGTGACAGCATATCAGAATCATTGAAAATCAGTGCCATATTTGAAAAAACTAAAGAAATAGGATTTTTAAGAATAATAGGAATATTCATTATTCTAACAATCGTTAACATAGTAATATCATTAATTGGCACATTCATAGAAATGATTCCATACATTGGTTTAATAATAGTTTGTTACATATTCTATAGTTACATTTTCATTGTAAGTTTCAGAGCTTATGCATTAACATACAAAGATGGTAATCAAACACCATTTACTCAAAATCCTACTGTAGGCGTTCCTGAACCAAGACATGACATAAATGCTGTGCAAACTGAAAACAAGATAGATTTTAACCCAGCACTTAATGATGAAAAAACAGAACCAGAACCATCTACACCTAAAGTTGAAAACAAACCAAACAGTAATGCAGATTCATTCAAAATATGTGAAAAATGTGGTTATTCAAACCCTGACTTTGTAAATATTTGTGTAAACTGTGGAAACAAATTCTAATTAACTTCCCCACCAATATACTTTTTTTTAGAACATAATTAACGAAGTATTTTATTTCCAACCATTACAGCCTTATCCAGTTGATCCTTTTTATCAAGAATAGCACCCTCTTTATTATTTCCAATAAGCAGTACAACATCCTCAACATCAAAGCCAATACCGCGGAAAATATCAACAGTAGTTTCCAGATTATGTTTAATATACTCATACATTGGAGGATCAACTGCAGCTTGACTCGCAATTACGGACAACTTCTTGCCACGTACATTATACTCATCAATAGCATTTAAAACAGCATGTAATCGGTCAATGAAAATCTTTGAATTACTTGAAACATTGCCCATATAAATTGGTGTTGCAAGAATGATTCCATAAGCCTCCTTTATTTCATCGTATATCTCCTGCATGTCATCATCCAATATACATTTACCATTATGGTCCATACAATACTCATCTGCTTGACAAGTTTTAATGTTTAAATTGTTCAAGTCAAATAATCGCGTGATGACACCCTTACCACTGACTGTTTCTAATGCTTTCTTTAAAGCAATCTTCGAATTACTATTATCCCTGGGACTAGTATTGATACCTATAATTTTCATATTAACATCCTTTAAAACTTTTTATAACAAAATAATGGTCAATTAATAATTATGTCTTTTTGGCATTTATTAGTTATGTTAACAAAGATTATTATACTATGATGGATTTTTTAATGTAAATGCGAGTTTATATACTAAATTATAAAAAAAGATAAAATTTAAGGGTGGTTAAAAAATAAGTAAGTGATAAAAAAGCTTTAAACTTATATGTTTGCTAAAGCTTCTTTAACTGCTTCTATATCATCAGATACTTCTACAGTTTTATCCACTGGTTCTAAGTGTTTAATGTTACATCTTTTGTTTTTAACATCAATTCCTGCGATTTCAACAAAGTTTTCATCTATAACATCTACTATAACACATTTTTTCCCAGATTCTCTTCCTGCGATTTTAACACATACTCTTCCTTTTTCTATTGCTGGCATATTTTTCACCTATTTATTTTTGTTCAATACATTTAATTATAAGATCAAGCGTAGCCTGTTCATCATTGATACCTGTATCTATGACAAGATCATAAATTTCTAGATTATCAATGTCTATGTCATAAATGTCCAAGTACCTTCTCCTTTCACTGGCTGTACGCTCTTTTATTTCTTCAATAACCGTATCAAGGCTTTTATCCTCTCTGTAACTTATGCGTTCAGCTTTTATGTTATCTGGAGCTTGTAGCCATATACGATAATCAGCATCAACAAAGAATGCTGATATTCTACCTTCGACAATGAGATTTTCTGCTTGATTAGCAATTTCTGCTTGTCTTTTGTCAAGGGCTATATCAATTTCATCATTACCCTCGGCGAACTCATTAAATTCCAACACGGACATGCCATGTTCTTTTGCTAATTGTCTGAAAACATCCCCCGCAGAATTATATGGGATGTTTAAATATTCCGATAAATTTTTGGCTGCAGTTGATGTTCCAGTTCCTGCGAGTCCACCGATTGTAATAATCATAATGATCTTGCCTCTTCTTTTAATAATTGTTTTGTACAATTTGTACAGTACATTCCACCATATGGTCTGTTAGGTCTTCTCTGATTTTTAGACAATTTTCTAATTTCATATGGTCTTCCTCTAGGTACTGCGTCTAATACTTTACCACATTTTGCACATACATGTTTAGAAGGTTTTTTCTTACTGTAATGTACAACTCTTCTTCCACCAGGAACTCTTTTTTCTCTTTTTTTGAATGTTCCTGTTCTAAATCTAGGTGCAGACATTTATTTTCCTCCTATCTAATTTTTTTCAATTATTAAGTTAAATGTATTATCCCTTACTTAATAATCATAAACTTTTAATTATACTTTTATCTTCGATAACATAAATTGTTATCCTTTGCTTTAAACAATTACGTTGTTATTGGAATGTTAAATATTCTTCTGAATATAAAACTCATCGTGAATGATGCAAGTATATACCATCCAAAGAAGTTAATTGTTAACGGATTGGATTGTGTCCAGAAAATATTCCATACTGGAATTAACAATAGATAATATTGTAATGAAGCAATATTGATAACTACATGACTTAATAAGTGGTTACCAATCATTCCATAATAAATTACCATAATTGGGATAATTGTAATGAAAGATGGTTTCATCTGCATCAACATTAATTCCTTATTTTTTGGCATTAACTCCATCTGTTTCTTTTGAACTTTTGATAAAGCTTTTGGATCTCCAGACTTTTGTGCTGCTTTCATTTCTGCCTGTAATTGTTTCATTTCAGCTTGAAGTTCACTCATCCTATCATAATCGATTAAGACCTTCTGCAATATTACAATAAAGAATGCAATAATTGTTGCAATAATGAATATTGTAAAGATTGGATTGGATGGATTTGGATCCAAACTGATTAACGGATTTAGTATGAAATCTAAATAACTCATTTTTCAATCCTCTAGGATAAAATTTCCAATATTTCATAGACTGCTTTTTCTAACCCATCATCATCATTATTTTGAACCACTGCTACTGTTGCACCAGTTTGAACTGCATAACTCATAGCTGTTGCTCTAGATACTTCTTGATGTAAATCAATTTCATCAGCATATTCCACATCACGAACACGAGTTGGATCGTTCATTCTTCGGTACATTATTTCACTAGGTTTTGCTTCGATTAAAATAAACTGAGTTGGTTTTAATTCTTCTAATACCCATATAGGTAAACCTGGTAGGAATCCTTTTGGGGTTTTAATTGTACAATGTGTATCAATAATAACATCATCATTTTCAGCCATTTTATGTATTTTTATTGCAGCTTCTTGTTGCACTTCCTTTTGAATTTTAGGGTCGAGTTTTCTCATATCATCACGACCTGCAACTAAACCTTTTTCCTGTGCAATGTCAAACATTACATTACCGTAATTGATGTTAACATAATCGATGTTTTCTAATACTTTATTTAATACTGTTGTACTACCCGTACCAGGTATTCCAGCAAGTACTACTATGTTCATTATAATCACTTCAATTTTTTTTATTTTTTATAAAAATTATTAAAAGTAAAAATTATGTAAAATTTTTACTATTAATCTTATTCGTCACCTAAGAATCTTCTTAACATAGGGTTTACATCCATAAGTTGTTCTTTAGCGATTTCTTCATATAATCGGTATACAACACCTACTGTAAGTAATACCCCTGTACCTCCTCCAAGTGCTCCGGTTAGGTCTGCACCGAATGCAAGTAAACCTACGAATGCACCACCGAGTACGGTAATTGTTGGTATGTACTTGTTAAGAATTCTTCTAAATTGTACTTTACTACTTCTAAATCCAGGTACTTGAACTCCCATGTTTGAAAGTTGACTTGCAACTTGTTTTGGTCCAATACCACTTATTTCTACCCATAGTAAAGCAAATACTACTGATAAAGCAACAAACACTATTCCATATATTATAACTTTCAATGGATCTGTAAACAGTACAGATATACTTGAAGGTGTTGATAAGTAATATGCAATACCACTTATTGCTTGACCCTGAGATACTTCCCCTAAAATTGGATGCCCTAATGATTGGAACAATCCTGCAAACAGTTGTACATTCAAGAACAATGCACTTACTAATATAACAGGCATGTTACTAGCATATACAAATTTAAGAGGATATTTTGATCTTGCTCCTTTTACTCCACCATAAGATAATGGTATTTCAACTCTCATACTTTCAGCATATACTACAACCAAGAACACTATAATTGTAGATATAACTGGAATTAATAAACTGAAGTTTGGTTGTCCAGTTGTTAATGAGTATATGAATGCCGGAATTCTTCCTGCTGGAGCGGATGATGCTGCAGTCGGTAAGAAGTTAAATGAACCTACAATAATTGTTTGGGATACTCCTGCAGCAATGAATAATCCGATACCACTACCGAATCCCCATTTACTTACAACTTCATCCATATAAATTATTAATATACCACCAAGAACCATTTGTAATATGAGTATTAATGTATAATCTCCACTTATTGGAGGTAATGAACCTGTAATTACAAGAACTGTACCTTCAAATAATGTGAACAATATAGCTAATAGTTTCTGTGTTCCTTGGAATGCAGCTTTGTCTTCAGCCAGTGACAAGTCTAAATCAATTAACTTTCCACCAACTAACAATTGCATTACAATTGAAGCAGTAACAATTGGACCAATACCTAATGTTAATATGGAACCAAAGCTACCTGCCATTACTGATCTTAATTGAGCGAATTGATCTATAGCCGTCGGACTAAGACCAAATAAGGATACTTCTGTTAAAATGAAGTATAATATTAATATTATTCCTGTCCATTTAAGTTTCTCTTTAAATCCAAGTCTCTTTTCAGGATTGGCAACTTGGGGTAAAAGAGAATATAATGGTTTCAAACTATCTAGTGATGACATATTTTCTCCCATGAAAAAAGATATAACTTTAAAGTTATACCAAAGTTGTTAGCTATTTTAAATTATTTCTGCTATTCCGCCAACTTCTTCTATTTTATCGATAGCACTTTTTGAGAATTTAGGTGATTTAATAACCATTGCATTTGATAATGAACCTTTTGCTAAAACTTTGTTGTAACCTAATTGGGTTACATCTAAAACAATTTGTCCATCTTCTTCTACAGCTACTTTGTCAGCTAAATATTTTTCAATATTGTTATCAATATCTAAAAGATTGATAGGTTTAAATTCTTGAATTGTTTTTGTTGGACGTGTGAAACCGTATTTACCAAAGTGTTTAGGATCGTTGATAACCATCCAAGTTTTGTGGTGTTTGTTTAAACCTGCGTTTCCACGACCTCCACGGTGACCTGCACCTCGACGTTTTTTAGTACATCCTCCACCTACAGATCTTGAACCTCGGAGTTTTCTGATTTTTTTAGTTTTTCTTATCATTCATAACACCTGCAAATTTAAATCATTTTTTCAAGTAATTCATTAATATTTTCAGATCTGTAACCAAGTGATCCTCCTTTACTGTATGGAGTTCTTGTGTTTTCATATCCTTTTCTAGGAGGGTTTAAACGGAATATTGGTTTTAAACCAGATTCTTTAAGTGTTGTTTCACCGTTTAATAATGCTACTGCTAAGTCATCAATAGAATCATAGTCAGTATTTTCTTTAACATATTCTTCTGTGATTCTTTTGTTACCTGGAAGTCTTGCTCTTTCAGAAACTAATTTTTTCATTGTTTCTTCAGATATTTCTCCCCAGGTTATGTAATCTTTAGCTTTTTGTAACATTCCTTTGTAACTAGGTGTGTCTGGAATTATGACAGCATGGCTAATTCTTGTAAGGTTTAACATGTCAAGTGTATCAGCAATGTTTTTTCTAATTCCAGTTCTTCCTCGAATTCTTATAACTGCATACATAATAAAAACCTCACTTAATCAATTACTCCAAGAGCTTTTAGTTCTTGTTCACTTGATTTTACACTAGATAATGCTTTAAGAGCATCAAATACTGCACCTGCAAAGTTAATTGTTGTTTGTGTTTGACCACTGGTCATACTCCATACATCAGCGATTCCTGCTAATGAAAGGATAGTTTTTCCAACATTACCAATTGCAAGACCTACACCTGCTGGTGCTGGGATAAGTGTTGCTTTTACACTGCTCATTTTACCTTCTACTTTGTAAGGTACTGTGTGTCTTCTTCCACAACCGCAACCCCAGTCACCGCATCCTCTTCGGACTTTAATAAGGTTATATTTTGCATTATCGACTGCTTTTCTGATAGCAGGACCTACTTCTTGTGATTTACCTTGACCTAAGCCAACGTATCCATCTTTGTTTCCTACAGCTACGATTACTCTAAAGTTAACTTTTCTACCAGATTTGTGCATTCTTTGAACAAGGTTTACATCCATAACTTCTTCTTCAAGATCTGGTAATAGTATGTCAACAATTTCTAATTCCATTATAGGAAGACCTTTGTCTAATATTTGATCAATATCAGTTATTTCGCCTTCTTTAACTTTTCTACCAAGTTCTGTTTTTGGTTCCCATGCTTCAACATTGAACTTGTTAGTAGAATTCTTGTTGTTTGATCTATTTGATCTTTTGCTCATTGTGTTGCCTCATCTATT
>JAFRMD010000146.1 GCA_017430835.1 Methanosphaera sp. | reverse complement strand
TCCTGGAATTAAAATAGGTATAGTATCTGGTAATGGTAATCAGGCAAGAATGGTTATAAAACAAAAAATTGAGGGAGAATTAATAAAAAACGAAAACATAAAAAGAGAAATTTCAAATATTAATACTGGGCAGGACAACTGCATTGTAGAATTTAAAAATGGAAGCTCAATTAGAGCTTTTACCCTAGGTAATAATCAAAAAGGGGATAGCTCGAGAGGTAAATTTATTGCTTCTCCGTATAGAAATATACGAAAAATAAAAGAGGGAGAATTGCTGGAAACACTTTAAGAATATTTAACTACAACATAATACCTTAAATGGTATAAGTGTGAATGTTTAAAAATAAATATTTATGAGTTAATCAGCAGCCGAGTCCGAAAGGAAAGGTTCATCGACTAGAGCTTAGCTCGTAGTATCAAGTGATACGAAGTACCCTCCTCTAAACAGGTAATGCTGTAGATGAAGATATAGTCAGTGCTTATATGAAAGTATAAGAAAATTAATTTATTCATTTATGGGGACAGCAACGACGGTTGTTTTTAAATACCTTAATTATTTAAATTACCCATTATTTTATTAAAATCTATTAAGGAGATGATAATAATGAATGAACATAGCGGAATTTATAGAATAGATTGTCAAGGAGAATGTATTTATGTTGGTCAATCTATTAATTTAAGAAGTAGAAAAAGTTCACATTTAAGAAAATTAAGAAATAATAATCATTATAATATATATTTACAAAGATTATATAATAAATATGGAAGTGATTTTATTTTTAGTGAAATAGAGGAATGTGACCCAAAAGATTTAACTGAAAGAGAAATGTTTTGGATACAAAAATTAAATCCGAAATGTAATATGCAGATTCCTAGCGATAGTACATATTTTACTATTACAGAAGAATCAAGAAAGAAAATGAGTCAAGCTACAAAAAGTAGAATGACGGATGCAATGAAAAAGAAAATTTCAGAAAAAACAAAACAAGCAATGCATAGACCGGATATTTGGCAAAATTTTATTAATGGTCAAAAATCTAAAATTAATAAGGCGCCTTGGAATAAAGGTTTAAGAGGAGTTATGTGTGCACCAAATAAAAAGAAAGTATATTGCGAAGAATTAGATATGATTTTTGAAAGCGCATATGCTGCGGGTCTTTATTTAGGAGCGCAAAACGGAAAAGGTGTTTCAAGGGTTTGTTTAGGACAAAGAAATAAATATAAAAATATGCACTTTAAATATATAGATGAATAAATTAATCTTTATTAAATTAACGACTTAATAAAGTAACATAACAGTGGAGATTTCAATTAATTTTAGTTGATGAAGCTAGATTGGTAAAAACGGAAGCATTAAAAGAGGTTTTAATTCCTATGACAAAAACGCCAAGAGAAAATGCAGTAGAATTAAGAAAGAAATTCCCAGAAGCACCGTATGAAGATGGAAGAATGGTTTACATATCTTCTGCTTGGTTAAAAACTTGTGACTTATATCAAAGATTTTTAAATTTTTATAGTAATATGGTTTCTGGCGATAAAAATTATTTTGTTGCAAGTCTTGATTATACGGTTGGTATTGACGCTGGTTTATTTACAGAAGAAAGTATGATGCTCGAAAAAAATGACCCTGAAATGACATTGGACAAATGGGCTTATGAATACGAAGGTCGATTT
>JAFRMD010000145.1 GCA_017430835.1 Methanosphaera sp. | reverse complement strand
TAAGGGTCTTTTAGATTCAAATATCATAGATGACATATACACCAACCTGTTAATAATTTAGTTTACAGAGGTACATTGCAAGTGTAACTTCTTTTTAATATATTTATTTTTTGTTTCTTATATTTCTTTTGTTATAACATATAAAATTTGTTGCATATTACATATACATTATATAAGTGCAAATATGGAAACAACAAATATAATAATAAATAAACAAACACATAAAAAACTAACAGATTTAGCTATCAAAGAAGATAATTTAACGAATACAAAAATGATAAATATTTCATTAAATCTATGAGAGGTTAATTTTTTGATTTAGTTCATTTTTTTATAAAAGTTCATATTTTTAAATTTCTTTGAAAAATATAATTTTTTAAACTTGTTTATTTTTTTATACAAATTTATTTTTTTATTTTATTTCAATAAATATATTTTTTTAGTATAAGTTCACTTTTTTGAACTTTACCAAATAATTATATATTGTTAAAAATATATTTTTAACTAGAAATTAAAGTTAGTGATAATATGGTTATGCTTCCATTAAATGTACCTACAGATATAGATAAATATTTTTACAATCGTAAAAAGGATATTAAATTATTGAATTTTTACATAAATTCACTTAATGAAAATATTCCATTTCAATTATTAATAACAGGATATAGAGGGGTAGGAAAAACATTTTTACTAAAGAAATTATTAAATGAACAACCAGATCAAATCTTAACAGTATATTTGGATTTATCAAAAGTATATGCTAAAAAATGGGGTATAATTACGGAAAATGATGTTCTAAAAGAGTTATTAAATGGGATTAATAGTTCATTAACTGAACATGAATCATTTGATAAGATTAAGGATGAATTAATTAACCAAGTAAAACAGTTACCTCTAACAAATTATGATTTTACTAAAGGAAATGATATTTTTAATATTCCTCTTCATGAAATCAAAGATAATTATAGTACTTTAAGTAAATTTACTATGGAATTACCACAAAAAATAGCTGATTTATCCGATGAAATCAAGGGTTTTATCATAGTATTTGATGAATTTCAATTATTAAAAAAATTAGATAATCCTGAAAGCTTTTTTTGGTTGATAAGAAGCTTTTCACAGACACAAGATAGTGTTAGTTATATATTTGCAGGTTCCATTTCCAGAACGAGTGATATAATTGAAATGATAAATGGACAGACAGGAGCTTTTGGAGGAAGGATGATACAAGTAAATATTGATCCATTTTCTGAAGAAGAAACGAAAAACTATATGAATGAGATGACTAATGGTTTAAATTTCACAAAAGAAGGATTTGATAGATTTTACAAATGTACACAAGGTATTCCTGCATATATTAACAGTTTTGCAAATGTTCTGGATGCAATTGAGACTTACGATGATTCATTAATCAAAGAAATTTTCGTATTAAAAATTGATCAAATAGCCGTAATATGGTTAAGAGTATGGGGAACACTCAATACTAAAGAAAAAACAATTGTAAAAACAGTTATGGATACTGGAAAAATAACATTAACCGAACTAATCAAAAATGTACCCTACTCAAAAGGAACAGTAATAAAATATCTTGAAACGTTACAAAATAAAGGAATAATAGAATATATTGATAAAAACTATGAAATAACTGATCAAATGTTAAAATCATGGTTAAAATATAAAAAAGAAACAGAAGGTTATTATCCGGAGTAACATAAAAAAAGGTGGTATTATGTTAAGTAATGATGAAATGAAATATCGTGCAGATAATTTCATAAAAAAACATAAATCGGATAAATATGAAAAAGGAGAAGCACAAAGTTACTGGAAAGACTTCTTTGACATTTTTTGGAGTAGATGCAAATCATGTAGGAGAATTTGAATTTCCAGTAGTAAGGGAAAGCACAGGAAAACCAGGATTCATAGACTACTATTGGAGAAATCACTTAATAATCGAACATAAATCCTTAGGAAAAGACTTGGATAAAGCATTTGAACAAGCAATTGACTATTACAATTCATTACCAAAAAAACATGAAAAACCGAGATATATTATAGTTTCAGACTTTGAAAACATAAGATTAATAGATTTCAAAAATGAGTTTCATACTAAGAAATAATAATAGATCAGTTGCGAGAAAAAATACAAATATTCAAATTCATATACTCTGATGGTATTAAAACAACATTCAAACAAGAAGAACTGAATATAAAAGCATCTGAAATAATGGCACAATTACATGATGCACTAAAAGAAGACAATTATACTGGGCATTACCTAGAATTATTTTTGATACGAATAATATTCTGTTTATATGCAGAGGATACAGGAATATTCAAACCAAACCAGTTTTATGATTACATAAACAGATTTAAAGATGATGATCTTGGAGAAAAAATACAAAAATTATTCAGTACATTAAACTTACCCGAAAACGAAAGACAAAATAGTTTACCAGAATACTTAAAAGCATTTCCATATGTTAATGGAAAACTATTTGATGAAAGAATATCTCCACCAAATTTCACATCTAAAATGAAAAAATCACTAATAAAAACATGTGAATTTGATTGGAGTGAAATATCACCAGCTATATTTGGATCAATCTTTCAAAACATTATGGATGAAGAATTAAGAAGAGAATTAGGAGCACATTTTACTAGTGAAACAAATGTAAAAAAGGTAATTAACTCATTGTTCATGAATGAACTTTGGGATGAATATAACAAATCAAAAAGAAATCCACAAAAACTTGAAAAACTACAAGATAAACTAGGTAAAATCAAAATATTTGATCCGGCATGTGGAAGTGGAAATTTTCTCATCATATCCTATAGGGAGTTAAGATTACTGGAATATGAAATACTTCAAACATTACGAGTTGAAGGACAATCATCATTAACACATTACTTTGCAGGAGACATAACAAGAAAAACTTGAAAACTTTTATGGAATAGAAATAGAAGAATTCCCATCAAAAATAGCACAAGTAGCTATGTGGATTGTAGAACATCAGATGAACCAGAAATACAAAAGAAAATTCAATATAGACCAAACAGACCTACCACTAAAATCATCAGTAAACATATATAACATTAATGCATTACAAACAGATTGGAAAGAAATAATTGAACCAACAGATGATGTGTATGTATTAGGAAACCCACCATTTGTTGGAAAGCAATTACAAACTAAAGAACAGAAAGAAGATGTTAAAAAAGTTTTCGAGGGGTATAAAAAAATAGGAATATTAGACTATGTGACTTGCTGGTATAAGAAAGCAGTAGAATACATCCAAAATACTCAAATACAGGTTGGATTTGTATCTACAAACAGTATAATTCAAGGAGAACAAGCAGTATTATTATGGAAAATATTACTGGAAGATTATGGAATATATATAAATTTTGCTCATCAATCATTTAAATGGGGAAATGAAGTAAAGAAAAAGGCAGGAGTATATGTAGTAATAATTGGTTTTAGTTTATACAATCAAAAGACTAAATATTTGTTCACTTATGAAAAACCAGATTCATTACCTGTTAAACATGAAGTTAAAAAAATAAATAATTATTTATTAGAATATGATAATGTGATTTTAGAAATAAGAAGAAAACCTATCTGTAATATCGAACCAATAAAATTTGGTAGTATGCCTAATGATGGTGGAAATTTAATATTAACTGATGAAGAAAAAGGTATTTTATTAAAAAAGGAACCAAATATAAAAAAATATATTAAACCACTAATAAGTGCAAAAGAATTTTTAAATGGTGGTAATAGGTGGTGTTTATGGTTAGATGGTGCTAAACCAGCAGATATTAAGAATTCTAAAATATTATCAGAACGAATAGAAAAAGTTAAAGCGTTTAGATTAGCAAGTTCTAGAAAGCAAACACAAAAAAAGCTGAGTATCCTACATTATTTGCAGAAATTAGGCAACCTAAAACAGATTATATTGTTATTCCATTAACTACTTCTGAAAATAGGGATTATATTCCATTAAGCTTTGTGGACAAAGATATTATTTCAAATAATACGGTTTCTTTGATAAGTTCAGATGACAAATATCTTTTCGGTATTCTTACATCTAAGATGCACATGACTTGGATGAGGTATGTCTGTGGACGATTAAAAGGTGATTATAGATATTCTAATACTTTGGTTTACAATAATTATCCATTCCAAACTGATGTTAAAGATGATTTAAAAGATAAAATCAGAGCTAAAGTTGATGAATTACTAGAAATTAGGGAAAAATATGATGATACACTAGCAAATTTATATGATCCATTGTTAATGCCTCCTGATTTAAAGAAAACACACCAACAATTGGATACTATTGTTGACAAGTGTTATCAGAATAAACCTTTTAGAAATAATGAGGAACGTATGAAATTCTTGTTTGATTTATATTCTAATTATGTGGAATCATAATTAAGTGAAAACTTTGAATAATGTGGTTATTTCTTTTGTATGTGTTGTTATTTTTTTTCACTATTTTTTTAAAATTCAAAGTACACTTTGAATTTATTTATTTTTATTTATAATTTAAGAATAAACTTTTAATTTTTATTTATTTTTAATTCTTTTCTGGTTTTACCCATAATTATATATGTTGTTTGGGATATAATATAATACATTAATTTCATAGTATAAGTGATTGAATTGATTATTAAAAGAGTTAAGTATATTCAAGATCTTCATGAATTATTGGAATCAGATTTTGTGAAAGTATTTATTGGTATGAGAAGAACTGGAAAAACATATCTTATGTTAAGTTTTATTGAAGAATTCAAAGAAATGGGTGTTCCGGAAGAAAATATTATTTATATATCTCTTGAATCTCCAAAATATTATGATATAAAAAATTATAAGCAATTGGATGAAATTATTTATTCGAAGACAAAGGATTTATCCGGTAAAATATATATTTTAATTGATGAAATTCAACAAGTTGATAAATGGGAGAAAAGTATCAATGGTTATAGGGTGTCATTGGATTGTGATATTTACATAACTGGTTCAAACTCTAAGCTTTTATCTACTGAATTATCAACTTTATTGGCAGGAAGATACATAGAAATACCTGTTTATCCTTTTTCGTTTAAGGAAATACTAAAATTTCATGAAGAAAATGGTGTTGAATTAAATTATGAAAATGAAAAACAATATTTTGAGGAGTATTTACAGTTTGGTGGAATGCCTGGATTACTGGATTTAACTGTTGGTGATAAAAAAGAAAAAGCATTGAAAGATATTTATAATTCGATAATAATGGAGGATATTTTGTCTAGACATGCTATTAAGAAGATTGATTTATTCAAACGATTCATACGTTACCTGATTAATTCTACTGGTCAAACATTTTCGAAAAAAAGTATTATTAAATATCTTAAAAATGAAAATTATAAGATTGATTATGAAACGTTAAACAATTATACTGAGTACCTCCAAGAAGCATTATTTGTAAATAGAGTAAGGCGTGAGGATTTAATAGGTAAAAAAGAATTAAAAACTGAAGATAAATATTATGTAACTGATCATGGTTTTCATCAAGCATTAATAGATGAAAATAATAAGTGGATTCCTAGGATCTTAGAAACTATAGTATACATTGAATTATTAAGAAGAGATTATAATATCAAAATAGGTAAGGTCGGTACAAAAGAAGTTGATTTTGTATGCACTAAAAGAAATAAAAAATTATACATTCAAGTAAGTTACATTTTAGCAGATGAAAAAACATTAAAAAGAGAGATAAATCCTTTGTTGGATATAAGGGACAATTATGAAAAATATATTTTAAGTATGGATGAATTTGATTTTTCAAGAGAAGGAATAAAACATATGAATATTATTCAATTTTTAAAGGATGATACATTATAGTAGCGATTCTAAAATGGGGAATGTTATGGTTGATATTATCATGAAAAATATTTAAAATGATAAAAAACGTATTGAATTGTAGTTTTAATCATATTCTAATTATATAAATTAATAAAACAGGTGATAAGAATTTATTAAGTAAAATGAGAAGAAATAAGCTTTTTTTTCGTTAATGTAGAGTACTCTTTGATTTATTAAATTATTTTATAATCTATTTTGTATTATGTAATATCATTTGGAATATCAGTATAATGTAATCCCTATTGTATTATGTAATACTAAAGAGAATTTATATATAATGTAATACAAACTGTATTATATAATACATAAAAGAATGGTGATGATTATTTATGAAAAAGTTACCATGGGGTACTAGAAATAAATTGTCTGATGAAGAGTTTTATAATCGGAATAAGGAACTTTCCACAATTAAATCAATATTAAAAACAACAGAAGATGCCAATGCTCCTGAAATGTTATTAACAGGGATAAGAGGCGTTGGAAAAACAGTGTTTTTAAATAAAGTTAAGGATGATTTGATAAAAGAGGGATTTTTGGTAATTTTATGTGATTTCTCAACTTCCAACTCTTTTCAAAGAGGTAAGCTACTTATTGATGATTTAATGAAACATTACTATGATGAAATATTAAGGGAATGTAGTAAAAGTAAAGTAAAAACAATCACAACTCGGGTAAATAAATGGTTAAAAACCAAAAATATACAAATTAAGGATATTGTCACAGTAAAGGACATTCCTTTGCCATTACTAACTGCAGAAGATGATTTGAATCATTTGGTTGATTTTGTACTAAATTTGCCTCAAGAGATATATCAAAATAATACTGATAAAATAAAAGGAGTTATAGTTTTAATAGATGAATTTCAGGTTGTACGAGAACTGGATGAAGATATGAATTCTTTTTTATGGACTTTTCGTGGAAATATACAAAACCAGAATAATGTGGGATATGTTTTAACTGGTTCAATGAGTATTGATGATCAATTAATTTATGATATTGTAAGCAGTAATGGAATATTTGGGGGTAGAATGATAACTCAACATTTAAATCCATTTGATAAAATTACTGTTAAAAATTATTTAGAAGAAAAGGCTCCATATCTTGAGTTTAATGAAGAATCATTTGAAAGATTTTTTAAATGTACAAATGGACTGCCTTATTATATAAATATTTTAGCTAATCAATTGCCTCAAAATATACTCCTTACAGAAGATGATATAGTTGAAACATTTGATAATAATTTATATTACATGATTAAACATTTATTTACAATATGGATAAAATTATCGAATAAGGAAAAAGATATAATAATAGCACTTTTAGATAAAGCATTGAGCAGAAAAGAACTGGCTAATGAGGTTAATCTTCAGTCAGGATCATTGAGTAAATATCTAACAAAACTAACTAAACTAAATTTAATAGATAATAGTAATGGTTCATATTCAATCAAGGAACAGATTTTAAAAAGATGGCTTAAAACAGAATATAAGAACAATAAATGTTATCCATATAGGTATGTTTAATTCCATCTTAAAATCTTGAAAAGCACTATGAATTAACTTTTGATGAGTTCTTGAAAAAGTTTGTAGTTTAAATATTATAATATTGTTACAGCAAGAAATACAGGTATTGGAAGATGAGATTAATCAGAAAGTTTACAAGTTATATGATTTGACGGATTATGAGATTAAAATTATTGAAGACTCTTTAAGTGATTAAAATATTCTTTTAATCAACTTATGGACTATTTGTTAAATGATTTAACAACTTAACTTAAATTAAGTTATAACCTTTACTAAAAATATTTTAACAACTTAACTTAAATTAAGTTATAACCTTTACTAAAAATATTTTAACTACTTAAAATAAGTTAACTAATATACATAAGTAAAATAATTTTAACAACTTAAATTCAGTTAAGTAAAATGAGGTGATGTAACGAATCAATCCCTTTCTTATATTCCATTATATGTTCCAAATGCTCTTGATAAATATTTTACAATAGGAAAAATGGAATACAACTAATGAAGATGTGTATTCCTTTTTTAGGATTTTAATAAAAGTTTCTAAATTTTTCTAATTAATCTGTTAAGAATTTATTGCACCTAAATTCATATGTCTATGTAAATTTCTAGTAAATGTTATCCAACTATCACTTTAACACAAGCTTTTCTTATTATTTTTATCAATATCTAGAAAATTCATCTTTCTATTTCTTTAACATATGTATCTAGTAAGTCAAATAATTCTTCTTTAGACTTTACTTGAAATATCTTGTTTTTTATTATAGCATTTTTATATAATCCTTTCATATAATACGATGCATGTTTTCTCATCTTTATTACAGCAATTTCTTCATCAATCTTATTTTTAAGAAGTAGTTCATAGTGTTTTTTGATCATTTCCATTTTTTCTTCAATACTTACTTTTTCTGGTTCGATATCTTTGTCCAAATAGTTTATACATTCTCTTATTAACCAGGGATTACCCAATAATCCTCTTCCAATCATCACGGCATCACATTGGGTTTCATCTAGCATACGTTTTGCATCATAGCAGGTTCTAACATCTCCATTACCTATAACGGGAATTGATATCTTTTCTTTAATATTTTTTATCAGATTCCAATCTGCTTTTCCCGTGTATTTCTGGGTTCTGGTTCGTGGATGTATGGTAATTGCTGATGCTCCTGCATCTTCAAGAGTTTTTGCAACTTCAATGGCATTAATGTGTTTATCATCCCATCCACTCCTAATTTTTGCAGTAACAGGTACTGGTAGATTATCAACAAGTGTGCTTATTATTTCATATATTTTCTTTGTATCCTTAAGTAAGAAACATCCAGAATGTCCTCTCATAGCTACTTTATTAACTGGACAACCCATATTGATGTCAATGATATCTGGGTTTACCTTATCGATTACGTATTCTGATGCTTGAAGTAATGTTTCTTTTTCTGATCCAAATAGTTGTACGGATATTGGTCTTTCATAATCAGTCATGTATAGCATTTCAAGTGTTCTGTTAGAACTATGTATAAGTGACTTATCTGAAATCATTTCAGTTTCAACAAGTCCACAACCCATTGATTTAACAATAGTTCTAAACGCTGAATCACAAATATCAGCCATAGGTGCTAAAACTAATTGATTTTCTATTTTTACATTACCAATTTTCCATATCATAAAATCACACATTACACTTAATCTCAAACAATATGCTATGATAAATAATTAGGTGCTAGTTAAATTAAAATTATATAATTATTTGGCAGACTTTTAAAATAAGTTTCATGTAAGAGGGTTATTTTTTTAGAAGTGTTGTTTCAACTTCTAACTTCTTCTTGCAGCTATAATTGCTTGATTTGGACATTTTGCAACGCATATGCCACAATCTACGCATGAAAAGTAGCTAACATTTGGTTTATCTTCTTTGTTTTTTATTGCTCCAGTAGGACAACTTTCTATGCATAATCCTCCTTCTGGACAAGCACTTATTCCATTACAAATGTTATCATCTATTTTCACAGCCATGTTTTTCACCCATTTATTTTTTCAGATAACTGTTTTCCACCAGTTCCCACATTGTCAGGGTGTGTTCCCCGTATTATGACAGTTATAGCTTCAACAGGCATATCATATGCATCTGCCACGACTTGTGATACTTTTTCTATTATTTCTTTTTTCTGTTCTTTAGTTGCACGTCCAGGTCCATCTACTGTTACTACAGGCATCATTATTCCCTCCTTATTCTCCAGATACAGGTTTTCCAGCCACTCCTATGTTTTCAGGAGTATTCTCTCTAATAATCATTGTAATTGTTTGAATAGGTAATCCATATTCACTTGCAACAATTTCTGATACTTTTTCAATCATTTCCTTTTTTGTTTCTTTTGCTAAGCTTTTAGAAGCTTCTACAGTTACAACTGGCATTTCTAATTCTCCTAACTTCCTTTAATTATATATATTGATTTTATTTATTTATCATTTTCTATTATGTCAAGTATCAATCCATCTTGTAATGTTACATTGCAGACAAAGACTTTTTTTATATTAAATTCCAATGATATTGCCTTTATTATTAATAAACTAGGAATCATTGTATGAACCCGTTCAGAATTAACTAACAATAATGGCTTAAAGTTTTCTTTAGAGTTAACAGAAAAATGTTTTAGTACTTTGTCTATATCTTCTATGTTGATGATATTTTCCTCATTTTCGATTCTTAAATGATTAAATAGTTTTTTAAGAATTACAATAGTCTTCCCAATTCCATATAAATATTCTTTTGATGCATTCCTAAAATTTAATTCCCGTATTTTTTCACGAATTTCATTTATTATAATTTCTTGTTCATCCTTTGTTGGCAAAAGAAGGGAAACATAATTGTTATATATGTTAAGTACTCCTAATGGTATGCTTTTTTGTTCTAAAGGAATTTTGTTTTCAAATATTGTTACTTCACTACTTCCCCCACCAATATCAACCAATAACCCTTCATCTTCAGGAATTTTAACCCAATTAATTGAATTAAAACTATGTCTGGCTTCTTCTGCTCCAGTAAGTATGGTGATATCAATGCCTATTTTTTCTTTAACAATTCTTAAAACTTCAGCACTATTTTCAATATTTCTTAAACTGGCTGTTGCATAAAAATAGGATTTATCTACTTTTAATTTATCGGAATAAGATATGAATTCCTTCAATGTTTTTAAAAGAATCGTTATACCTTCAGGGGTTAATCTGTCTTTTTTTCTATAAGATATTAAACCCATTGTTTTATCATTTAGTATTACTGGTTCAATAGCATTGTTTGAATATTCATAAATTTTGTACTTTATAATACTAGAACCTATGTCTATTACTGCATATAACATTATGTTCACTGATAATATCTTTGTAAATTAAAACTAATAATGGATTCTATGATTTATTAATGTAACATGGCAGATAATAATGCTATGCATATCCATTACAGTATATTAAATGTGAACGTAATTTTCTTTCAATAATTTATTTTATGAGGATACTAGAAAATAATCAAAATTATGAAGTATAATAATTCACATGTGAGTAAATTGAATTAATCAAAATTATAATTAAATATAGGCAAAAAGATAAAGATAATATAAAGATATTATTGAAGTATAAACGAGGAAAAATATTATGGTTGAAACTTTTATTTTTGGACATAAAAGTCCCGATACAGACACAATAACATCAAGTTTAGTAATGACATACTTGGAAAAAGAATTAGGTAACTGTGAAGCTAAAGCTTACAGATTAGGAAATATTAACAAAGAAACAGAATTTGTTTTAAATTATTTGGACATTGAAGAGCCAGAACTGTTGGATCGTGTTGAGGATGGTGCAAATGTTATTCTGGTTGACCACAACTCTCCTGCAGAATCGGTTGATAATTTAGAAAATGCAAATATTAAAAAAGTTGTAGATCATCATAAACTAGCTTTAGAAACTTCATATCCGTTGTTCTTAAGATTTGAACCAGTAGGCTGTACTGAAACTATTTTATATAAATTATACAGAGAAAATGGTGTTGAAATAACTAAAGAAATAGCTACATTAATGTTATCTGCTATTATATCAGATACTCTACTTTTAAAGTCTCCAACAACCACTGATGATGACATTTGTGTTGTTAAGAAACTATCTAAAATTGCAGAAGTTGATTATGAAGAGTATGGTTTAGAAATGCTTAAAGCAGGAACTGATTTAAGTGGTTTTACAATTGAAGAAGTATTGTCTTTAGATGCAAAACAAATAGACTTTAAAAATGTAAAATCAATCATTAACCAAGTAAATACTGCTGATATATCTGATGTAATGCGGATGAAAGATGATTTGGAAGCAGGAATGAATAAAATAATAGAAGATGAAGATTTGGATTTATTCATGCTTTTAATAACTGATATTGTTAACAGTAACTCACAAGTAATTGCACTGGGTAATGATGCAAAACTTGTTGAAAAAGCATATGGAGTAAAATTAGAAGATAACACAGTTTTACTTGAAGGTGTTGTGTCACGTAAAAAGCAAGTGGTTCCTATAATGACAGAAAATGCTTAATGATTTAATTTATTACAAATATTTCTTTATAATTATATTTGGGTTACTTTTGAATAATATTAAAGTAACTATTCTTTTTTTATTAAAATTTTTTAAAAACTAAAATTTACTAATATTGGATGGTTTTTGAGTATTGAGTAAATAATTAATGGATTAAAAAAAGAAAGGGGTTGAATGTGAATATTTATTCTTTATTCCAGTTTATTGCTCCGTAGATTACACATACTATGGTGATTGCTACACATCCTAAGTACCCACCAAGTATCCATGGATCACTAAGTCCTAGTATCTCAATCATTGAGCATCACCTGTACTGTTTTTTGATTCGAACATTTTATCGATTTCTTCTTGTTCTTCTTTAGTGTTATGTGTAAGTAATGTTACAACAATTGTTACAATGATTGATATTGGTAATGCAATAACCATCGGATCAACGTAAGGCCAAGGCATTGCAGTAAATAATACTGTCTGGCCAGTTAACATTTTACAAATACCAATTCCTGCTGCTTCTTTTTGATGTGTGAATAATAAACAGAATAAACTTGCAAATGTTCCACTTAGGATACCTGCTATTGCACCCTGTTTTGTTGTACGTTTCCAGAATAATGCACATACATATACTGGCATAAATGCTGCTGCACAGATACCAAAGAATATCGTTGTTCCTTGAGCAACGACTCCTGCTGGTAATATGAATGCTAGTATTACTGCTAATACAATTCCTATAAGTATACCAATACGTGTTACACTTAAACTTTCTTTTTTCTCAGTTTTTGCCACTGCATATAAGTCATGACCAATTGCAGAACCTTGTGAGTGGAATTGTGTACTTAATGTACTCATAGCTGCACAAAGTAATGTTAATGTGAATATATATGTAAACCATTCAGGCATTGCTGAACTAATAAATGTAGGTATAATCTTATCCACATTTCCTCCAGCTGCTTGTATTGCTATTTGTCCTGTTGTTTGGTAGAAATATGCGTTTGATAATGATCCTACAACATATGCTGAAAATGTGGCAACAAATATGAATACTCCACCAATTAAGACTGCTCTGTTTAATTCTTTGTTACTGTTTACAGTCATAAACCGTACTGCTAATTGTGGTTGTGCTATTGCTCCAATTCCTACACCCATAATAATGGAAGTTACTAGGTTCCACCAGAACATACTACCTGGTGTTGGGAATGTTGTCCATCCTGTTGCTCCTGTTGCTTTCGCAGTTTCAGGGAATAATGGAGCCATGTTTGCTAATGCTGTGTGTGCTTCAGTTATTCCTCCAAGTATCCAATAAATGCTTATTAATAAAACAAGCATTCCAAAGAACATAATTACTCCTTGAAGTGCATCAGTATACATTACACCTTTCAATCCACCAAATATCACGTAAAATCCTATGATTACTGCTAATATGATAATAGCAATTTGGAATTCTACACTTAATGTTGTTTCTAAAAATCTTGCAGCTCCTATTAATACACTTGCTGCATATACCGGCATTGCACAGAAGATTAACAGTCCACTAAAGTATTGTATGAATTTACTGTTGAATCTTCTTGATAAGAATTCTGGAAATGTCAAAGCATTTAAATATTTCCCTATTGCTCTTGTTGGTTTTCCAAAGAATACGAATGCTATGAATATACCTACAGCAATATTTAAAAATACTAACCAAAGTATACCTAATCCATTTGTACCAGCTAAACCTCCGAAACCTACTATGGCTGCAGTACTGATGAATGTTGCACCATAACTTAATGCCATGATGAATGAACTTGTTTTACGTCCTGCAACTAAATAATCTTCATTATCATTTGTACGTTTCCAAGCAATATAACCTACCAGAACCATCATTGCAATGTAAATAAAAATTATCACTGCTAATAAATAATTCATTTTATCTCCTATATCACTTTCAATAATTAAATTATAATACTATATTTGTAATAACTATTTAATAGCTATTGTTTAATAAAATATGAATTTGATTAAAAAAATAATGATAAAGTGATGGAAGTTATTTTTTATTTTTACGGTAACTGGAAGGCAATACTCCCATTTCTTTTTTAAAAGCTTTCGAAAATTTACTACTGCTTTTATATCCTACCATATCAGCAATTTTAGAAATAGGATAATCAGTGTTCTCTATAAGTTCTTTAGCTCTATGAAATTTATATTCTCTGTACCATGAATATAATGGTTTTCCATACATATCTTTAAAACAATTTTTTAAAGTTGTCAAATTAATCCCATAACTGACAGATAAAGCATCCAGTGAAACGTAACTTGCTATATTCCTTGATAATGAATTTTTAATATTTCTTACAACCCTAATCTGTGTATCAGTGTATGTTCTATGATTAACTTTTTCATCTTTAAAATCATATTCACATAACTTGAAAATTAATTCTAAAGTTTTCAAACGATAAAAAATCCGTAAAAATACTTCATTGGATGGTATATCTTTTATAACTTCTTCAATAAGATTGTTAATACTTTCTGGAGATTTAAAAACAGTATTATTTTCAACAGTTGATTTTTCAAAAAGTCTTTCAATAATTGAACAGAAATCCTGTCCATGGTCAGATTGCAGGTTCTTTTTTATACTTTGTCGATCTATCAAAATGTGTAACATTTTTGTTTCGCCAGAATAATTAAATGAGGGATTTAAACCTTTTAAATATATTTGAATCTCTTTTTCATTAAGAAACAAGTATTTATCGGAGTTAACTTCTATTTTACATTGTCCTTTCAGAAGATAGTTAATAACCAGAGTTTCATCTTTTCTATTATAATGGAAGAGTTGGTTTGAAGTAGTATAACTTTCAATTAAATTACACTTATTGAAAACTACGGTAATTCCTGGTATTATGTCATAGTATTCAAGTTCAATATCAAATTTATTGGGCACATATAATGTTACTTTAGATCCACCAGGTATTTTCTCTTTTTTCTTATATGGCGTGTATTCCTCTTTTACAAAAATTTCGTTTGAAGGATATATTTTAGGTTCTGACATGTTACTCTTCTCTCCATTAATAATAATATTAATAATATATTACTGATATGTTTAAAGTTATTATTAATATTTGGTAAAATACATATAACTAATTAAAGTTCAAATTAATTAATAAAAATTTCTGTTATTTTATTTCAATTTCTTTTTAATTTTTTTCATTATTGCTTCATGCATTCTTTTAATAAATTCCGATCTGTCTTCATATTTTAAAACATCAAGATAACCTCTAGAAACCAAGTTGAATGCAAAAGGAGTTGGAATCTTCGTATCAATAGTTTTAATAACAATCTTCTTTTCTTCAATTTCCTTAAGAATATTTTGTGCATGATTAACATCCATATAATCTTCAATTACCTCTCGACGAGCTTCATCAAGAATGGCAAAATGTTCATCTACCTCTTTAACGAATTTTAATAATATCTTGCTAGTAACTTGTTGACGACCAACACTTTTCTCATGACCCTTATATCTTCTTAAAATCATTAAAGATCTATTGGCACAGTTTCTAAAACGACCCGCTAATGTTTCTGTTTTATCAATAGCTTGAATTAAAATATCCCTAATGTTTTCACTGGTTAAATTTTCAAAAGCTTCCACACCACCAATCTTAGAATCACTGCTTAAATAAAAACCGTTATCATCAATACTAATCATAACATCATGATGGTACTTCTGAGCAACTAGATAAGCAACAGCTCTACTTAAAGCATCATTAACCCTTCTACCATATAAGCAATGAAATACAACAAATTTTCTGCCACCAAAACCAGTATAATATTCAACTAACAATTTATTTTTAGAAGGAATTTCACTATACAAATATTGTTCTAAAAAATAAAAGTAAATAGAACTAGCCGAATTATCGTCCACATACAAATATTCTTTAATAAATTCAATAATGTCTTCTTGACTAAGATTTGTAGATAATTTCCATTCCATAATTGCTCTAAAGTTTTGGATAGAGACTGCAATATCATATGAAAGCGGCAGTTGTTCAGACACCCAAGAAGGGATGCTGGGAGTACTGCCACTGGGAACAACACTAACAGTCATACCACGCGCATACTTAAATTGGTAAACTTTTCCACCTAAAACAAAAGTATCTCCCTTATGTAAACGTTCCATAAAATCTCCATCTATACTCCCGATAATTTTACCATTACACTTAACCTTGGCCATACTCCTGTCGGCTATAGTACCTACATTAGTGGAGTAAAGAACTCTTGCAAGCTTTCCACGTTTACCAAAAGTATTATTATCCCAATCCACCCATATCTTGGCATAAACATAACGTTGCTCAAGACGAGTATATTCACCAGCAAGATAACTTAACACTTGCTCATACTCATCCCAACTTAAATCATGATAAGGCATAGCTTGTTTAATAATATGATAAATATGCATAATATTCTGCCTACCCTCAATTGCAATACCGTAAATATGTTGAGCCAAAACATCTAAACAATTATGGGGAATGTCAATTCTGTCAATTTTACCCTCTTTAGCATTTTTTAATATTAAACTACATTCAACCAAATCATCACGATTAACAACAATCATTCTGCCCTTAGATTTCTCATGTAATTGATGGCCACTACGACCAATCCTTTGCAAAGCTCTGGAAACAGATTTTGGTGAACTGATAAGAATAACCAAATCAATAAAACCAATGTCAATACCTAACTCTAATGAAGTACTACTAACAACAACCTTTAAATTCCCTTCCTTTAATTCATTTTCAGTCTCCAAACGAACTTCTTTAGAAAGGGACGAATGGTGGGCCATCACATTATTTGAATTATAAAACTTAGGAAATTGTTGAGTTAACTTATAAGAAACACTTTCAGCACCACTTCTTGTGTTGGTAAATATAAGTGTTGTTTTATGTTCCTGAATTAACTTATGTAGGAGTTTATACAACTCTTCAGTAAGTACCTCCTGTTCTGTTTCAATAATATTGTCAACAGGACATAAAACCTTCATATCCAATTGTTTAAGATAATTAACATTAATAATCTCACAATTTCGTGTTTTACCCCAAGAATAACCAACTAAAAATTGAGCAATTCTTTCAGGAGGACTAACAGTAGCACTTAAACCAATCCTTGTAAAACCACCAGTTAATTCATTAAGCCTTTCCAAACTTAAACTAAGATGGGTACCTCTCTTATTTTCAGCTAAAGAATGTATTTCATCAACAATAACGTAACGAACACTTTTTAACTTCTCCCTAAACTTAGGAGCAACAAGTAAAATAGATAATGTTTCAGGAGTTGTAATAAGTATATGTGGGGGATGTTTTAACATTTTGGAACGTTGGTACTGTGTTGTATCTCCTGTTCTAACGGCATGTTTAATACCCACGTCAAAACCCGCAATATCATTAATGCCATTAATCGGTTCCTCTAAATTCTTATAAATATCATTATCCAAAGCTTTTAATGGAGAAATATAAATACAATAAACTTTCTCCTCTAACATATTACGTTGACTAAGGCTAGTTAAACCAGATAAAATGGCTAAAAATGCCGTTAAAGTTTTACCAGATCCTGTAGGGGATAATATGAGAATATTATTTCCAGCGTTAATATGAGGAATAGCTTGTCTTTGGGCTTCAGTAAACGTGTCAAAAGTATTATTAAACCATTTACTAACGAAAGGATGTAATAAACTATGAATTTTATCATCCGAATATTGTCCAGTCATATTATCATCTAAAAATCATTAATTTCTTTTTCAGCTACTAAAATATCCTTCACAAACCCAAAAGGATAAACATCATTATCTTCCACGGCATATACTTCAAAATCGTCAACATTATCAATTAATGGCGAAATGGTCTTTTCATGTAAAACATCAGAACCATGAGTAATTGGAGTGAAAGATGGAGTAACCAGTAATTTATAATTGTTCCAGAAACCTTTAAGATAACATTTAACCTTTTCCACACGTTCCTGATTTCTAATTCCAATACAAGGATGTTCATGACCTATAATTATAGTATCAATATCCTCATCAATATTGATGGGTTTTTTATGTCCGTGAGTAATAAGATAATTATTTAAAATGATTTCATCCTCTAACGTTATGTCCCGTTTATTTAAAATGTATTGTGTAAAGTTGTCATGATTTCCCTTAACAACTCGTATGTCAACAAAAATATCTGATAAATAATCAATAAAACTCAAAACTTCACGCCATTCCTGTTTATTAATGCTGGAAAAATTATGTTTTATATCTCCATTTAATATGATATTGCTGGTATTGGCCTTATTTTGTATTGAATCTAATGAATCTATAATCTTTTCAAACTGGAATTGTGGAATCATCATTCCCTGACTGTTTAATGAAGTTTCATAACCAAAATGCAAATCAGAAATAATTAATGTATCCTCAATCTTAACGGCTTTATCGATAATTTCTGCACCAAATATTTCAAAAGAGTCCATAATTAATATATTGTATAATCATATAATTAAACTTAAAAAACATTAAACTATTAAATATTTTAAACTAAATATAGTACTATAACAAATTTATTTTGAATAGAGAAAAATATAATGGTTGTATATTTTATGACTGAACTAGATACTATTAAACAAAATATGGCTAATGAGGATTATGAAGTAAGAAAAAAAGCATGTGAAGAATTGATAGAATATCCTGAAGAAGGAATTCCATTATTAATAGATAGTTTCACAGATCAAAATCCTCATGTTAGATTCCAAGCAGCAAAATCATTAGCGGAAATAGGAACAGATTCCATTAAACCATTGATATCTGCATTAAAAACAGATGATGTAAGGGTACAAAAATATGTAATATTAGCATTAAAGGATATTGGTGACGATACAGTAGCAACCGAATTGATTGATGCATTAAATTCTGAAGATTTTGCAATAAGAAAATTTGCGGCAAAAGCTTTAGGTGAAATGGAGGTTAAGGAAGCAGTTGAACCAATAATTGAATTATTAACTGATGAAGATTGGGGTGTAAGAACATCAGCTGCAAATGCTCTTGGAGATCTTAAAGATAAACGAGCTATTGATCCAATTAAAAAAGCAAGACGTGCAGCAACAGGCGATAAAGAATTTAAAAAAGTATGTAATAAATCACTTAAGAAAATAGACCCTAAACCAAAAAAGAAAAAAGCTAAAAAATAGTTCTCATATTTTTTTCTTTTAATTGATAATTAAGACTTTTTTTTCAAAATAGTTTCGTAAACATCATTTCTCTTATTTTTTAATATTGGAATTTGTTCACGAACACTTTTAATTGATTCAGGATTTATTTCAGAGTATATTATTTCTTCTTTTTTTTCAGCTTTAGCAAGAATTTTTCCCCATGAATCAACAATCATGGAATGTCCCCATGCAACATAGTATGGATTTTCAACTTGACTAGGGGAAGTTGCAACAACAAAAGCCTGATTATCTATAGCTCTTGCTCTTATTAAAGTTTCCCAATGAAGAGGTCCCGTTGTTTTATTGAAAGCTCCTGGCAGCAATATAATATCAGAACCATTTTTGTTCATCAAAGTCCATAATTCAGAAAATCTAATATCATAACAAATGGCTAACGATACTGTAGCAAGAGAAGTTTCAACCGTTGTGACTTTGTTACCTGGACTTAACGTCTCTGATTCTGTAAATTTCATAGTTTCGGTATCAATATCAAACATATGCATTTTTCTATGTTTTGCTATAATTTTTCCCTGCTCATTGATTAAATACGCACTATTGTAAATCTTATTATTCTTTTCTTCGGCAATAGAACCGGATTGCAATAAAATATTATTATCTTTAGCAATTTCACACATTGCTTTTAATGTAATACTATCCTTTTCTTTTTCTGCATTTTCAATAAATTTTTGGTTATCATAAGGAGTATTGAACATTTCTGGAAGAGTAACTAAATTGGCACCCTTTTCACTTGCTTCATTAATTAATTCAATAGCATGCCCAATATTTTCTTCTTTATCATCAACAACATTCATTTGACAACTGGCTAACTTAAATTCTTTCATAATATTCCCACTTATTTTTCATCTAATACTAATTTATATTTATTAAGTTATACAAATTTTGAATAAAGAAATAGGTGAAAAACATGTTTGAAGTAGAAATAGACAGAGGAAACTGTAAAGGTTGTGGGGCTTGCACAAAAGCTTCACAAATATTGTTTTTGGATGAAGATGGCCTTGTAAATATGCAAGGAGGATTTGTCGATGAGGATACTGTTGAAGGAATGGTTAAAACGATATATGAAATAGACACATCTGCAAGTATCTGTCCAAAAGATTGTTTTACAATAATTGATGAGGATACTGGGGAAGAAATTGAAATAGAAAGACATGCAAATTTAAACGAGTGATTAAAATGTTAGATTTATTTCCTGAAGAGGACGTACAAAAATGGAAATTATTTATTTCATACCCTAAAGTTAGTGATGATTATAATACGTTTATGTCACGTTTAGAATCAGCAACTGAAGCTTTCAAATGGGAGGACATAACGGACATGTCTGAAACAGGATTTGCTGAAGCTATAGCTGATTGTGATGCTCTGATAGTATTATCTGGTTTATGGGAAGAAAATAAGGATGTGGTCAATGAACATATTAAATATGCCCAAAGCTTTGAAAAAGCAATCATAATCATTAGACCATATGGTGCTGAAGAAATACCTGAAGAATTGCAGGATGTTGCAACAAGAGTTGTAGGATGGAATACTGCATGTATTGTTGATGCAATATTACTTAGTATCAATGGGGATGATTATGAATTCATAATGTAATCTCTATTTTTTCTTATTTTAATGCTTTGAAGAAAGTATAATAATTACCAGTTATAAAATCTCCATTTAAATAAAAACGAATGTCAGAACATTAATCGTCATCGTTATTTTTAATTAATTCTTCTAAATATTCAAATTTCTTATTAAAGTAATTAATTAAAATTGTTGCCGTTAAAGTTGCAGCACCTACTCCTGATAAGAGGTAACCTCCCCAAACTAGGATGACAGAATTAATTTTTCCAGGAATTGAATGGCCTAGAACAGCATAACCGTTACTAGTAAATGCATTTGAAACCATAACAAGTGCATCTAAAGGGTTTACGTTTTCTACAAATTGAGTTACAAAAAAACTAATAAAGATCAATGTAAATAACAGAATTATGGCAATTCCTAAACCATTTGACTCAGTATATTCTCTAAATTTATTATAATATATTTTTATAAAATAAATGTATACTGGAATATGAATAAAATCCAACAATCCAATAAGAGTTATACCAAAGAGAATGTAATTTAATGAACCATAGGGAATCAATAATAACAGTAGGATTTTATTTTTAAAGGAACTTTTATCTAATTCAACTGCAACGAATAATGAAAGAATGATGTCATAAATTGCAAAATATACAATATCTGAATCCATAAAAACTAAGCCATATAAAACATTTATAAAGAAAAGTCCCATCATTATTAAGTAAAATATTTGTATTAATGTGTGGATTTCCTCTTCAGGAAAATATTCATTAATATTTAATAATCTTGGGGATTTATTCATTATTTTTTCATGAATAAATCTAAAAATAACCATTAAAAATAAGAAAATAATTATTTCAATAGTTATTTCTAAAATATAAGTATTACCAAAAATCAATTTTAAACCCCTTATTTAATTTAAAATTACGAATAATAATGGTTAATGGACGTTGTTTTAATGTAAAATTTTAAATTTTTTGTTGCTTTTTTTTTGAATATATTGTTTTTTAATATGGATTCTTTTTTATTAATGATATGTTTAGTTTAAATATTAAATAAAGTTTATCTTTAGAAACAATGGTTCATTTAAACAAAGGTTATCTTTTTTTAATTTAATTATTACAAGAAAACCCCAAAAAAATAAGGGTTTACTGATAATAAACAGTTGATAATAATTAATGAATGACATTAATTATGATTTTTCACATGAAAACTTAACAACTCCTAAGGAGATGAGTATTCCTAATCATTGAAAAATGAGTCTAATGTGGATACATCTTCCTTAATTAAAGTTCTTGGAGCTTCCATTTGTATAAATTCCATTTGTAATGATTCTAATTCTTCCAATGCGTTAATGGTTATGTCTGGTGCAACAAGAATTCCTCTAACAAATTCTTTGTTATCTAAAAAACAATCAACATATCTTTTCAGTTGTTTAACTGCGTTCATGCCTGCTTTTCTACTTTTAAATTCAAGTATCATTAATCGTTCTTCGGAATCAGTACCCATCAAATCAATAAAACCGTTTTCTGTCTGATATTCCCGTCGGGTTGGTCTGAAACCTTTTTCTATTATTTCAGGTTGGGTCCATGCTAAATCTACCATGTGTTTTTCATATCCTCTTATTTCCAAATCCTTTGTATCTACCATATTGCAATATGTGACATTATAAATTTTATCCAGGAATACTTTAATTTCTTCATTTGGTTTAATTTTTTTACTGGTTAATACAATACCTTCCTTTTCTAATGATACTTTGTTTTTACATCCTGGTGCTTGCCAATTAACAGGATCTAAATTAAGTTCTTGATGGATGGCAAAGGTTCCATCTTTTTTAATTAGGATTAATCTGTCCCCTGGATCTAAAACACTACGTGCCCTTCCTTCATATTCAACATGGCACATTGATAAAATGATAATCATTGATTTTTTATTAAAACCTTCTTGAATAGCTTCATAAGCATCTTCTGTACTTGGATTTTCTAAACTTTTAAATTTAATCATTATCCCTTCCTGAAAAATTTCATAATAATACTTTTGTAAACTAAAGTATTTAATTAATTTAGAATATATACTTATATTATAATCAAACAATATAGCATTGTTATGTTAAAATTATGTTGGTGATTTGATGTCATTAACCGGAATTTTAAAGAAGTTTAGTATAATTGTAGTTGCAATCATAGCTCTAATAATATCCCGATTAGGTGTAGGATACCTTGTAATATTATTAGCAATAGGGATTGTAATGGCATTGATTTCAAAAAATAAAAAAGATGCAATAATAACTGGTGCATTATATGCAACAATAAGTTATATCCTAAGTTACCCTTCCGGATTATTTTTAAAAGATTATATGCCTAATATAGACATACCTGTTGTAGTTAATCCATTGGATGTAGCATCTGATTTATTTTTAGGTTGGTTAATACCTGTAATGGTAGCAGTAATTATCTGTGCAATCGGTGCAATCATTGGTTTAATAATAAACAAAATATTATCCGAAAATACGGATTATATGCCTTCAAAAGAAGAAGAACATTATTTTGAAAATTCAGGGGAAGAATTTAGATCAAATGTAAATAATAATTTAAATTTTACAAAAAAAGAGAAAAAACAAATATTATCCTCAACACCAATTCAAAAAGCTAAAAATAAGTACAAAAAAGATGAATGATGGTGAAATCATGGTTGATGTAGTTATAGTGGGTGCAGGTACTGGTGGATTAAGTGTAGCAAGAGAATTGTCAAAAAATTCTAATGTTAAAATCACTATATTAGAAAAGGGTTCTAAATGTGATGAATCTGAAGCATACAAGTACTATGACGTTTGGGATAAAAATGAAATGGAATTAATAAAAACAGACGTGGTTGGCGGTTCCTCTTTAGTAATTGCAGGAAATTTTGTACCTGCTTTGGTCGATGAGTTAAAAGAATTCAATATAAATATTGCTCCTCAATTAGAACAATTAAAAAAGGAAGTGGGCATACAGACCATGCCTAAAAGCCATGAAGGTCGGATAAATAAACTATTAAAAGATGCTGCAGGGGAATTGGGCTTAGAAATGCAGGAAATGCCTAAAGGAATAAATCCGTCCAAATGTAAACAATGCGGAAAATGTGCATGGGGTTGTCCACACGGTGCAAAATGGAGCAGTTTATCAGATTTAAAAATAGCTCAAGATAATGGAGCAAAATTAATAGTTAATGAAGCAGTTACAGGTTTAATCATTGAAAAAAACATAATCAAAGGTGTAAAAACTGATAAAGGAAATCAGTACTATGCTGATGTAGTAGTATTAGGTGCTGGTGGAATGGTAACTCCTAAACTCTTAAGAACTGCAGGTATTAAAGCAGGTGAAACATTTGCAGTCGATCCTTTTATAACTGTTGGAGGATATTATAAGGGAGCCAAACAGGATCATGAGATACAAATGAACAAATTCATTAAATTACCACATATAGTAATAGCTTCACATACTAGTCAGTTTTTATTACCAAAAATCCAGGAAACACATCCTGATGCAACCGTTGATGATATAATTAGTTTAATGATCAAAATCCCAGATAATACTAGGGGACATGTCTATCTGAATGAAATAGTTAAGGGAATAGATTTTGAAGACGCATCCCTTTTAGCAAGAGGAGCTGCAATAGCTGGAGCTATACTGGTTAAAGCAGGAGCGGATATTGAAAGTATATCCTCCACGCATGTAAGAGGGGCTCATCTAATATGTTCTGCTAGAATAGGTGATGTTGTGGATAATAATTTGGAGACAGAAATAAAAAACTTATATGTTGCCGATGGTTCAGTTCTTCCAGAAGCCCCTGGTTTGCCACCAATATATACAATATTGGCATTATCCAGAAGGTTAGGACAATATTTGGCAGATAAATATTAAATTTTATTTATCTACTTTTTTTTTAATATGGGCAGTTATAATAGTAAAACTAGACGAATTAACAGTGATTTCTTTATTGTCTATGTTAACGTAGTAATTCTTTCCTTTTTTTGTAACAGTACTGTTGTCTTGTTTTATTAATTGAATACAGTAAGAAACTACGTCTTCATCATCTACTTCTAAATTATTTTTAATTCTACTAATGCCCAGTCTTGTAGTATGAATTTTATCAATATTTGATAACAATTCTTCCTTAAAATTCATTGAATCACCGATAAGATGTTATAAATCAATTCTTTCAAAACTTTCAGCAGTTTTTTCTAAAAATTCTTTTTGTTCAATTTTTTCAACAATATTTTTAAATAATTCTAAATCAACATGAGTTTCAGGATATTTTGGTACAGCCGAACAACCTGAATCTGGAATTATTGATGTTTCATAAGTACCTATTTTTTTAGCAATTTCTTCAATTTCAATTTTATCTAAACTTATTAATGGACTGAATATTGGCATTCTACAATGATATCGTGTTGCTTCTATGTTATTAAGTGTTTGAGATGCTACTTGACCAATACTGCTACCATCAACTATTGCATGAGCTTTCTCTTTTTTAGCAAGTATTGAAGCAATTTGGTACATTCCACTTTTACAAAGTACACAGGTCATTCTTGGAGGCGCTTCTTGTTGGGCATGTTGTAAGTATTGGCCATACTTAACAGAAAATACTTTGACATTTTCACCTAATGAGTATCTTCTCAAATTATCTGCATTTTTCAGAACTTTTTCTACCGATCCATCAGTGAATGGATGATTATCACAATGAAGTAATGTGATTGCACACCCTCTCTTAAGCATTTGATAGGCTGCTACAGGCGAGTCAATTCCTCCTGATATTAAACAAACAACTCTTCCCTGACTACCTACGGGTAAACCACCTAAACCTTTAATTTTTTCGTAGTATATGAATGTTCTTTCATTACGTACTTCAACATACATTGTAAAATCAGGGTTGGATAAGTTAACTTTTGCATTTGTTGCATTGATAACTACAGAACCTGCATAAGCAGCCATTTCTTGACTTGAAAAATCATGCTTTCCTACTCGTCTACATTTGATTGCAAAAGTATCTTTATCCGGATTGAATTTACCTGAATTAATAACATCTGGTAAAATTTCATTAATCAGTTCTGCTATTTTTTCTTTATCGGTTTCAGTTTCTTTTATTGGACTATATGAAACAATTCCGAATACTCTGTCAAGAACATCTCTAACAACAGAATCATCTTCTTCACTAATAATTGTTATTCTTCCTTGATCATTTTCAAAACTACAGTTAAGTTCTGTTTGAATGTTTTTTATGAGTTTATTCTCAAATTTTCTTCTAATTTTTGGGCTTTTAACACCTATTTCTCCATATCTAATAAAGTATTTCATTTAAATTCCCCTATAATTTAATAATCATATCCGCTAAATGATTTAAATCTCGTATTTCGTAAACTTCAGCACCAACATCTTTATAATCATGCACGCAACTTGTTGGTGTATTCCATTTTTCCATTGGTTCTGGATTAAAAATTAAAACTTTTGAACTTTTTGTAACTATTCCTTTTAGTACCATGGCACTTTCTAATATTCCATTTTCTCTTTTTCCTTGCCAATCTCTACAATCACTTAGAATTATCACTGTTGTTCTATGATTTAGATGTGCTTTTTTGATAAATTCTCTAAAAGAATTGGCCATATCTGATTGACCATGTATCATCCCTCTTTGAATTTTTTTCAGTGTAATTTCTTCATAGGATACTTCATATGATTCAGTTTTTAATGAATCAGTAGTTTCAATCACTTTGTTATCAAATTCATAACATGAGATTTTGTCAAATGATTTTTGACAACCGTATATTATTGAAAAAAACCAACTGCTTATCCAGTCACAGGAGCCACTAACATCATTTAAAAAGATGTGTTTTGTTTTATTTATTTTTGGTTTGGCATATACTATATTTATTAATTTACCCCCATTTTTGAGGTTAGTTCTGATGGTTCTGGGCATATTCACGTTGTTTGATTTTAACAATCTTCTTCGTCTAGCTCTACTGTTTGCTATTTTTTTACCTAATTTTCTGCATAAATCAACTATTCTTTCATCAAATGTATTTAAATGGTTAATATCAGTTTTTAATAGGTCTTTTTCATGTATTTTATTTTGTTGCAGTTCTTCTGCATCAAATTCTGGCGGTATCATTTGTTCTATTGGTATATCACTGATTTGTGAATCGGGTAATCCCATTATATCTTCGTTTTCTATAGCAGGGTCTGAAAAAGGTTTATCTGATTCTTCTTTTGTAGTATGTTTTATTGTATCTTCGTTTTCTTCAAATAATTCTTCAAATATGGCATCGAATTTTTCTTCATCATGAGTATCTTTGATGTAAACGCTTTTTAATGCATTTTGCATCTCTTCTATTTTTGTTGAGCTTTTCATTATGTCCCATACTTCGCATGCTGTTTTAGTACTTCTTACACTTACTGCCACGCCTTCTTCCCTGAGTTGGTTTGATAAAGCTACGATTCTTTCATTTACCATATGTTATTTTCTCCTGCCAATAGCATATTATACTATTATTTGAAATATCTGATATTTCTATACTACCTTAACATTGTTATATTATTTTTTGATAATATATTATATTATCGTTTTAAAGACAAATTCTAAAAAATTATATGGAATGTAATTTAAAAATATTATATATATCCAAGTGTTAATTCTCTAACATAATTAAAATAATTAAGGTTATCATATGAAGAGAGTAGTATTGTCAGGAACGGGGAGTGGAGTAGGAAAAACCACTATTGCCACAGGAATAATGCGAGCTTTGTCGAAAAAACACAAAATACAATCATTTAAAGTAGGACCCGATTATATCGATCCATCATACCATAAATGTGCAACAGGTAATAATGCAAGAAATCTAGACTCATTTTTTATGTCAGAAGGCCAAATCAGGCAATCATTCAAACAAGGAATGCAAAAAAGTAAAGCAGATTATGGTATTATAGAAGGTGTAAGAGGATTATATGAAGGAATAAGTCCAGTGACAGATGTTGGATCAACATCATCAATTGCTAAAGCATTAAATTCACCTGTAATTCTTATTATAAATAGTCGAAGTTTAGTAAGAAGTGCTGCTGCTATGACACTGGGATTTAAAGCACTGGATAATAAAATCAATATTCAGGGAGTAATATTAAACAATGTAAAAAGTCAAAAACACTATCTGAAAACAAAGGAAGCAGTGGAAACGTTAGCAAAAACTCCGGTTATTGGTGGAATAATACGGGACAAATCCATCACGATGGAACAAAGACATTTGGGATTAATTCCTGCAGTAGAAGAAGAACGTATAAAAGGACTAATAGAAAAATGGGGTGAATTAATAGAAGATAATATCGATTTAGACATGTTGAAAAAGATAATGGATGATTCAGAAGAATTGGGGGAAGAATGTGAACCAATATGGTCGACAACAAAAACACGTAATAAAACCAAAATAGGAATACCCTTCGATGAAGCATTCAACTTCTATTATCAAGAGAATATTGAAGCATTAGAAGAAAATAATGCTGAAATAATATATTATAGCCCAATACATGATGAAGAACTCCCGGACGTTGATGCATTATATATTGGAGGAGGTTATCCAGAAATATTTAAAAAAGAATTATCCTCAAATCAGTCAATGCTAAACTCAGTAAAGGAATTCTCTGAAAATAATAATCCAATCTACGCAGAATGTGGAGGATTAATGTATCTAACAAAATCCATTGATGGGTTACCAATGGTTGATGTTTTTCCCTATGAATCGTTTTTAACAAAAAAAGTTCAAGGTTTAAGTTATACAATTGCAGAAGTATTACAGGACAATCCTATATTAAAAAAAGGAACACAATATCATGGACATGAATTCCATTACTCAAAGGTAGAATACACAGGATCCAACAAAAATGATTTTGCTTTTGAAATGAAAAGGGGAGTAGGAATTACAGGAAAATATGATGGATTGCTAAAAAATAATACGGTTGCAAGTTATATCCATACTCATGCGGCATGTTTGCCAGATTTTGCCTATAACTTTACACAATCTATAATTGATAATGAATAAAACATAAACTAAGATATTGATGTGGAAAATATGATGATAAAAATTGGAATAATTAAAATAGGAAACATTGGAACGTCACCAGTCATCGATTTAATATTGGATGAAAGAGCTGATCGTGAAGATATTGATGTAAGGACAATAAGTTCTGGATCAAAAATGGAAGGGGACCAAGTAGAGGATATATTGCCTAAGATATTTTATTTCAATCCAGACTTGATAATTTTCATAACCCCCAATCCAAATTCTAGACAACCTAAAATCGTTAGAGAACGTTTATCAAAAATAGATATACCTACAATTATTATTGGAGATCAACCTGGCGAAAAAGCTATAAATAAACTTAAAGAACAAAAATTAGGTTACATAATCATCAGAGCAGATGCAATGATTGGTGCAAGAAGAGAATTCTTGGATCCTACAGAAATGGCTTTGTTTAATGCGGATGTTTTAAAAGTATTATCTATTACGGGAACTTTACGTTTAGTATCTAACATTATTGACGGCATAATTAAACAGATTATTGATAATGATGTAGTGGAATTACCAGAAATTGTTGTAACTGCAGAATTAGCAGTATTTAATGCAGGTTATAAAAATCCTTATGCAATGGGAAAAGCTATGGCAGCTTATAAAATGGCAACATTAGTGTCCGAGATGAATATTGAGGCATGTTTTAAAATAAAAGAACCTGATTTGTACATACCATTAGTAACGGCTTCTCATGAATTGATGTCTGCTGCTGCTAAATTGGCAGATGAAGCTAGAGAAATAGAAAAATCCAATGACACTGTACTTAGAACACCTCACGATAAAGAGGGTTATGTATGGATAAGACAATCTTTAATGGATGCATATAAATAGAAAAAGAGGGTGTTGGTGTATTAAATTATAATTTGCCTTTCGTACTTAAAATTTGGTCATGAGTAATTTGGGTAGCATTATTTAAACTACGAGCTAATGCTTTAAATATAGCTTCACAAATGTGATGATCATTTTCTCCTTCTGCTTTAATGTTTATATTCATTAGACCGTTATTGGCAAAAGATTCAAAGAAATGTTTAACATTCTCAGAACTTATATCCCCTATTTTTTGGAATTTAAATTTTGCATCAAAAACAGTATAGTTTCGTCCACTAATATCAACAGCTACTTGAGCTAAGGATTCATCCATGGGAACAATACTATAACCCATCCTTTCAATACCTTTTTTATCCCCTAAAGCTTCTTTAAAACATTCTCCAAGCAATATTCCAGTATCTTCAACAGTATGGTGGTCGTCTACATCAATATCACCAACTGCTTTTATGTTCAAATCAAAAAATCCATGTTTACTAAATGATTCCAACATGTGGTCAAAAAATTTTAATCCAGTATCAATATTGGATTTTCCTGTTCCATCAATATTTAATTCAATTTTAATATCTGTTTCTTTAGTTTTTCTACTTAATTTTACAATTCTTTCTTGAGCCATTTCAACACCCCTTCTTTAATCATTTTTCTATTTTATATATTAATTCCTTTTTTTCAATATACTTAACTATTTTGGCAGAATATTTTTTTAAAAATGGAATTTTATTTAGATATTGACTAAAAAAGTTTATGTCCCTTTTTGTCAATACTTTTAACCCAATCAAGGATATCATGTATATGAAACATCCAACAATAAAACCGATAATTGATCCAATAATAGTCTTAGGAATTATTAAACAAACTATCATTAAAATGATGTTACAAAGTATTATCATTAAAATATTCTTCCATGGTATCAATATTTTTGTTGTTTTAATTACTAACCACATAATTATAATCATTAATATACATGTGGTGATGGTTGTTGCTATTGCAGCACCAATAATACCCATGGCATTTACAAACAAGGCATTAAGAATTATGTTGAGTGCAGTACCACCCAACAGAATATACATAGGTAACCTCGGATTTCCAGTACCTTGGAGAATGCTGCTGCTAATCATGTAAATGCTGTAAAAAGACATTCCGATCACTAGAATGCTCAGAACTCCAGAACCGGGAGTATAAACACTTCCAAATAATAAATTGATTATAGGTGTACTAAACATACTAATAAGCACACACAGTGGAAGAACAGAAAGGATACAATACCTTAAACAATCCACTATATATTCTTGAAGTAATTTCTGATCTTTTAAAACGTAAGCTTCTGCAGTTGCTGGTAACAATACGGTTGAAATTGAAAGTGAAATTACCAAAGGAATCCTTGAAATGGGATCGGCAGCGTTATAATATCCTACATCCGTAGATAACATATAAATACCAATAATTAGTGTACCCACATCATAAATTGCCATTTCCGATAATGCAGTAATAGCTACAGGAACTGCAAAACATATTAGCATCCACAATAATTTTAACTCTTCCTTTAAGTTCAAGTTTAAAGAATCCTCTGAATAAAACATTGGACTAATATATTTTTTGTATAATAATACGGCTGTAATTGCTGATACAATAAAACCAAACGCGCTACCTAATACGGCACCCATAGCATATAATCCACAATAAACAAATACGCATGCAAAAACAATAGTTGCTAATTGTTCGGCCATTCTATTATATACTGTATATTCATTTTTATAAACTCCTTGAAATGCTCCTCTCATAGCACCAACAACAACACTAAATGGAGTAATCAGACTAACTGCTCTTAAAGGCCAGACAACTAAAGGTTTATGGAATATATTATTGGCTATAAAGTCAGATGAAAAAAGTAAAATGATTCCAAGTAGTATGGCCATCAAAACCATAAATTTTGTTGCAGTATAAATTACTTGTCGCGTTAGGGCTTTTTCATCTTTAGCATTATATTCTGCAACATATTTTGATATTGCAGGTGGTAAACCTCCAGCAGATAATATCTGAAAAATACCTTGAAACGGTAAAGTCAATCCGTATAATCCATATCCTTCAGGTCCAAGCATTCTACTCATTAATAGCCGATTAACATAACCTCCAACTCTAAAAAGAAGATTACCAATTAATAAAATGAAACTATTCTTAAGTACCTTATTAGACATTTTTTTTCACTAATTTTAATATTTTAAATAAATAAAATGTTTATATCACTTTGTAAAAATATAATTATATAATTTAGTATTTATTTGTGCTAATTAATTATTTTATGGTAGATGGATATGAATTTAAAGAAATATGATATTTTTTCACCTATGGTGTTTGTTTTATTGGTAATAATTTACTTAATTTTTTCACTGATAGGTTTTCACTACCATTTGAAAGGATTAATTGGTGTTGATTTATATACCATAGGAATAATCTTTTTAGGAATTATTTTTTATATTATCGGAATAGTAATGACTAATTTCATATTTAAGAATAGAAAAATTTCCTGTGATACTGAAAAAATTGATAAGATTTTCTCTGAAAAGTTAGTGTTATCATTAGTACTGATTGGAATAATATTACAAATAGTAAACCTCATATATCTTGGGGGAATACCTCTATTCAGCGGTTATTTAAAGGCACATGCAGCAACACGAATATGGCTATTAAGTTATTTGATATTCCTCCCTTCAATTAATATTTTAATAGCTAAATATGATAATAAAAAATATTACTTGCTATTTGTCATTGGTTTGCTATTGTTTGTATCAACAGGTTACAGAACAACAGCAATGGCTATTGTAATAAGTGTATTGATTACATTATATTATACAAAGGACTTGCCATGGAAATATTTATTGTTGTCCCTCGTTGGAATATTCATATTGTTGTTGATAGTAGGTTATGTTGCAGTTAAATCTATTGAATGGCAAACATGGACATTAAGTCCTATTGAATTATTGTTTTATAGGGCAGGATATACATTACAAGTATTTGGAAATGCTGTTGGTTTACAGGGCAGTACAAATGGACAATTATTTTACAATACATTAATGGGCTTTTTCAAATCAACTGATCCTAGAGTAATTGTAGGTTCAACAACTTTAGGTTATGCACATTCAACAACTTCCATGATTTTTGGTCCGGCATTGTTGGATTTTGGATTGTATGCAATGCTAATACAAATGATAATGCTTGGAATAATTATGAATATCATGTATAAAGTACAAAAGAATGTTAAAAATATATACATCGCATTATATGCGGTAATGTTAGCTCATTTAATAATTTGGATAGAAACGGGACCAACTGATTTGGTTGTTTGGTTGTTCTACTTAATTTCAATAATTATATTAATTTATGCAGTTAAAATAAAAAAGGTGGATAATTAAATGAATTTGGCGGTTGTGGCGGAGACAGCTCCTGCAAAAACATTAATTCCTATTATTGAAAAAGTTGATGCAGATGTCTTATCTTTAACTCATAGTGAGGGTGCAATGGAATTATTGAGTCCTTACAGTACTGAAATTTTATCAATAGGACAGGGTAGACGAAGTACTGCACAAAAAAGAAGTAATTTTACTATTGCTCGTTTAGTGATGGGAGATACAGCACGTACTTATAGGGCATTAAAAAATAGGAACATTGATTTACTATTAACTTGTGGTAATGCAGGGGATGTTCGTAAAGGAATAGCAGCATCAAAAAAGTTAAAAATTCCAAAGATTCATATTGAACAGGATATTTATAATCCTATTGAAATGATTGCTTATGCTGACTTAATAACAGTTCCTGATAGGAATGCAAGGAAACAATTAAGACAAATGTATGATATTACTAATACAGTAAATATTAAAGGGTATCCTCAAGCAGAATTTGTAAGTAGAGTACCGATTATGGATGCCGAAAAAATATATGGTCATTATAATTTTGATGATTTTTATATACTCTTCTTTGGTGGGGATACAAGGGTTTCTGACATTCCACAAATTATAAAAGAAGTTGAAAAGTTAGATAAGATAGTGTTAATTATTCCGTATCGATTTGAAACATCAACAATAACTCCTTATATTGCTAGTAAAAATCTTTATGTGGTGGAGGGTTATGTTGATTTAATTAGTTTAATGAATGCTTCTCAGGGAGTTATATATTGTGCTGGAATGGGAGTAACGATAGAAGCTGGAGCTTTGGGTGTTCCTGCTGTAAAAATATTGGGATTTCATACACAACATGCAAGTAATGATTTGGCCCGTACTTTGGGTATTTCTGTAGTTTCTGCTTATGATATAGAATATGCAGTTTCTAGGATGAAAAAAACAAATGGTAAGAGATTGGTTAAAAATGGTTGTAGGGCAAGTCTAAAAGTTGCTGAATTAACTACTAATATGGATTTATTTGATCAAAATTGTGGTGGTCAACGTAGTTTAAGGAAAATTTGGAATCAAAGAAAACAATATCGTTGATTCAATATTCATTTTTTAATTTTTTTTGTTGATTTATATTTTAATTTATTTACAATACGATGATATTTTTATCTGTATTATTTTTTGTTATTTTTAATTTTTAAAGAATTTAAAACTAGTTAATGGATAAATATGATTTTTAGTATATATTTTCATGAATCATACTTAATTGGAAAAAT
>JAFRMD010000144.1 GCA_017430835.1 Methanosphaera sp. | reverse complement strand
TGCTGTTTTAGAAGTATCAGATAATTTTTCTTTAACTGCCCACAGTTTAAAACTATCTTTATAAACTATATGACATTTATTTCTTATTCTCTCTACATTAGAATTACCTAATAATATTTTAATTTCATCATCATTATAAACTCGTATCTTATTCATTATTTTCACTCTCACTTTTTAGAATTTCATTTTGTCTTTCATAATACTTATCAAATTTTTCAAGATAAGTGTTATAACCAATATCTAATAAATAAGTTAACATTTTATTAAAACTTAAAGTGTTTTTAACTGCTAATAGTTCTATTCTAGTTTTTAAATTATTATCAATTCTAATTGTTGTTCTTACTAAACCTCTAATCAATTTACATTCTCCTTTCTTAAATTATGAGTAGCCACTTTCTACATTTTTTAGGTATTTTTCATAATAAAAATATTGCATATTTTTAATGGGCATAAGGAGAACGACACCATAATTCCATTTATTCCTTATAAAACAAGGATAAATTGGTGGTGTCTTACTATTTTTGCACTTGCAAAAATGACCACTTTTTCATTAGAAAGTGGCTACTCCATATTCAAAATACCTTTAATATCAATAAATTGTGTGGCTATCTTTTTACTTGAAAGTGGCTACTTTGTTAAAATAACCTCTTTTTATGTGCTTCCACTACTTTTAAAAAACTATTGAATAATATAATCATTATCATCATAAAGAGTATTATTAGGTGTTTGTAAATCTAAATGATAGTGTGGGCTTTTTAAGTTAAAATCTATTAACTGCATACCATCTATTTTTTCTCTATTTGAGTTTTCTACTTGATAATGCAAATGATTTCCTGTTGAATGTCCTGTTGTTCCAACACTTGCAACTTCTGTCCAATGATGGACTTTGTCCCCAACTTTTACCTTTGCACTATTTGGATAAAGATGTGCAAACACAACATAGTATGTTTCATCATAATCTTCATCACATTTAATAGTTATTAAGTTTCCTACATTGTTTCCACTCTGATCGTATGGAACATTTTCATTTTGAGTAAACCTAACTTTCTCAACTGTTCCACTACAAACTGAATAAACAGGAGTTTGAGCAGGTGCTGCTAAATCCCAACCACCATGAACATTACTCTCTCCATAAATAACTCTTTGTTCATTAAAAAAACTTGTTACTGTAAAGTTCCGATCTAATGGTAAATTAAAATGTCCTGTACTTACTTCTAAGTATTCTTTGTTCTCAGCAATACTATTTTCAGTACATACTGTCATATTTTTTACTCTTTGATCTTCACATACTACATTAATTTCTTTTGCATTTTTTTGTTCTTTGTTTTGATTCATTGTATATAAACCATCTAATGTTAAACTTGTATCTTCCAAATGAAAATATAAAAGTCTTTGAAGTGGTACATATCCATCTTTTAAATATTTATTAACTGCACTTATGTAAGCATCTGCATATTCTGCATTGTCCTGAACTTTTTCTTTTGTAAGTTTAGTTCCAAAAAAATCAAATATCATAAGTACACATATCAATATAACCATAGCAAAAGCTATTGTTAAGATAGAACTACTACCAATTATTTTTAAAAAAAGATTTTTCTTTTTCTTCTTCATTATTTATATTTATAGAAAAGAGAAGAATAATAATTCTCCCCTTTACCTATAATCTCCAACAATTTTTCTTTTGAAATTAAGTCTAACAAAAAATCCATAAATGATTCGTTAGGATCATCAAACTCATCAAAATATATTTTTTTGAATTTATTTCTTAATTGCCTAACTGTTAATTGTTTCATATTTTAAGTTCTTCCCCCATCAAGTCAACCTCAATAGGTGTTGCAAGTATCTTAACTCTAATTCTATTTTTTGAACTAATAGTGAGCAAGAACTCTCCCATTTCTGCTTGCATCAAAAATTCTTTTTGTGTATCAGTTAATGGGTTTTGATAAAACAATTTTAAGTATGTTGTTAAGTCATCTTCTTTTAACATACCTACTAATTGATACTGACAATTATTAAATATTGCAGTAGCACTTCTAACACTATCATCATCTCCTAAAAAGTC
>JAFRMD010000143.1 GCA_017430835.1 Methanosphaera sp. | reverse complement strand
GCTTTTTTAAATGAAGATGTGAGTTTACCATTTTTTACTACTTTGTTTTTAAGAACTACTTTTCCATCTACTTTTATTGTAACTTTCACGTTCTTGTTTAATAGTTTATTGGTTGCATCGTTGAGGTTTGCTTTGACAGTGGTTTTCTTGTTTTTGTAAGTTATCTTAGTTATCTTGATTGTGGGTGTTGTTTTAACTACTTTGAATGTTGTGCTGGCTGTTGTTTTTTTGTATACTTTAGATGAATAGGTCGCAGTTGCTTTGATTGTCTGTGCATCACTTCCTCTTGGAACGGTATATGATGTTTTTCCTTCACCATTTTTTATTTTGACCGTAATTTTTTTACCATTTACTTTAAGTACTATTTTGGAATTTAATCCTTTTTTTGTATTGCTGTCAATGTGTTTTATGGTGAATGTTATTTTTTTGCCTGCCTGGATAGTTTTTGTGCTAGGGCTTATTGTTATTTTGTTTGTTCCCTTGTTTACTTTTATAATTCCTGTCTTTGTTATGTTGCTATTTTGGTATTTGTCGTCTCCATAGTATATTGCTTGTATTTTTGGTGCTTTTTTAATCCATGATGCTGGCACAGTATATTTGATACTGGCTTTTCCTTTAACAACATTGGCATATAATATGTTTTTATTGCTGTCTTTTAATGCTGCATTATTTACTTTAAATAATACTTTTCCACTTGTTACTGCTTTGGATTTTGAATCTTTAATATTTGCAGTTAATGTTACAGTTTTTCCAATTGCAGTGGTTATTTTTTTTATTGTTACTTTTGTTTTTAACTTAGTGTTCTCTGATATTTTTTTGTTTAGTTGTTTGACTTTTTCTTCTAATTTATTTTTTTCTTTAGTTAGGTTATTGTTTTGATTTTTTAAGTCAGTAATATTTTTGTTTTGTTGGGTTATTGTTTTGTTTTGTTCATTTATGGTATTTATAAATCGTGTGTTTTCTTTCTGTAGTTGTGCATAGGATTTTGGTGTGTTAAATTCTATTATGTCTTTAGGGTTGTCTGTAATTACTGCTTCATCTCCTATTTTTTCGCCGTTGTCTATTTTTATATAGTTTTCTCGCACTATTGAGCCGTTACATTCGATGAATATTATTTCTTTTCCGTTTTCGCTTGCGAATGTTGAGTCTGTGATTGTAACATTTGCACATCTATAGAATGCCATGATGTTACTTGTATCATCTCTTTCCAGGGTTACTATCACGTTTTTTATATTCAATCCTACTGGGGTGTTGTTTTTATAGTCTTGTTGACAGATTATTGCTGTTGCATTAGAACCTTTAACTTTATATGTTGAGTCCGTGATGTTTGTGTTGCTTCCCCCTTCAATCAGCACTGCTCTTGATTTTGGTGCTTCAACTTCCATGTCTAACTTATTGAGGTTTACATTACGTGATACTCCTATTGCCATTGCTGTTGTATATAATCCGTATGCTTCTTCTGTTGCCTTTGAATATATTTTACCACTTATTTTGGTGTCGTCATTATCGAATATCTGTATTGCTGAACTGTAGTATTTGGAGGTAACATTTATATTGTTGGAGTCTAGTTTCGTATTTTTTGCTCTTCCTATGTTAATTCCATAGGCAAATTTTCCTCCAAGTACTTTAACTGAAGTGTTGTTTATGGTGTTTCCTGTAATCCAAAATTTTTCTCCTTTGGATTGTATGTCTATTCCATCTACTGTAGCATCAGAATCTTTAATTTGATTGTATTCTTCTCCATCATAGTATATTTGACAATTCTTAACGAGATTGTTTGATGATTTTATGAATATTCCGGAGGCATATGATTCTCCAACGTATATTTCATGATAATCTACATTTACAGAAGGTGTGGTTGTGTTTATTTTTGTGTTTATTATTTGGTTGTTGTCTTCAGCTATCAGTATTGTTTTGACTGGATTATCTTCATTGATTACTTTTATTTCACTATTTTTTATGGTGTTTCCCTTGGATTCTAGTAGTATTGTGTATTCTTGTCCCTCTTGTTCCTTGTTGAAGTTGTTAATTTTTAGTCCATCAAATGTAATTTTTGCATTGTTTTGTACAGTTATTGTAGTGTTGTATAAAGTGCTTGTTCCATCATTTTTTACTGTAACCTGTGTATTGTCAAATGTGAAGTCTTTGTTTTTAATGTCACCTGAGAATGTGATTGTACTTCCGTTTCCTATCGTGTTTGTTTTTAGTGTTGAGTATTTGTCAAAGTGTGAGTCATAGTTTGAATCATTTACTTTAATTTCTCTAACAGGTGCTTTTTTCACGTTTTTGGTCTTTGTTTTGTTTATTGTTTTTTTATTATCCGTATTCTTATTTTCAACTTTTTTTGTGTCTTTGCTTGTTGTACTCTGTATTTGTTTTGTCGTGTCTGTTGTTTTGATTTTTGTTGTTGTGTTGTCTGTGTTTGCTGCTGCACAGCTTATTCCTACTAGTAAGATTAAAATTGTTGTTAATAAGAATATTGTTTTCATTTTCTTATTCATTTCTAATCACTATAATCTTTTCTTTTTATTTTGTTTTTTGATTAATTTTTTAGATTTATAATATTTTTTTTAAGAAATTATAAAAGTTACTTAATTCAATCAATTATAAAATATTTTTTTATTCTGTTTAAGTAATTTTTATTTATATTTATTTCTATGTCTTTTTAGTAATTAACATTTTTTATTAATAATATTTTCATAATAATTATTACTATTGTCGGATTAAAAGAGGGGTAACTTGTTAAAATCCATAGGGTGATACTTTAAAAATGACTTTCGAAAAAAATAGGGGTTGGTGATTAAGGGTTTTTGTAACTTATTTCCCATTTGTCTTTTCCAAAGACTGCACAGGATGTTACAGGGTTAGTGAATTCTTCAAATGAACCTTTACCAAATATGTATTCGGCAGCTTCTTCTGCATTGGATGCAACAAATTCTACCTTTATTGGACTGTTATGTTCATATGTGGACACGTAAAATACCTCTCCAGGGTTTACTTTAATTACTTCTATTCCATCGTCACGTATTATTCCAATAAATCCTTCCCCATCCAGATTAATTGCTCCACCAATACGTGGGGTGTTGTAATCATCTTTTTCATAGTCCATTGCCAGTAAACTTAATGCTACTGCATCTCTCATGTTCATTCCTTCACGAATTTTACCGGCTATAATGTCGGTGTGTGAACCATTTGTTATTACACAAATGTCATCTATGATATCTACACAGTTATAGCTTATGTATGGGTTTTTGTATATGTCATCTTCAGAGCCCTCTGTTGGAACGATTGATGCTTTCTGTCCATTAACTACTGTCTGTCTGTTTGGGAATGATCTGCTTGATACTCTGTATGAAGCGATTACTCCATCTTTATTACTTCCTATTGATATTATTCTTCCTAAATACATTATAATACATCTCTTTTTTTTTAATTAATTCATTACGGGTGCTTTTACTGCTACATCAACTAAGTCTTCAGGTGACTGAATTGTTATTGTTCCTGTCGACGAGTCCATCATTATTTGTCCTTCATCCATTACTCTTGTATGAACAGCTATTGCTCCTTTTCTTATATCATTTGAATGGTCTATACCGTTTACTGTTACTTTTTTAAGTCCATTTAGGGGTAACAGATAATATTCTGAATCACCCATTCCTGTTGTAGGCTTTGATGATATTTGTTCCTGAGTATAATTTTCGGGAGCTTGATCTAGTGGGTGTTGACTTAACACTACTAATAGGAATATCATTATTGTAAATATTACATCTAGTAATGGTACTAGGTTAATGTTGGGTGTTTGATGTGCAACCTTGTCTTTATATCTTTTAGTATCTATTGACATTGTTTAACCCTCATAACCTATTGTTTTAGTTTACTTTCAACTATACGATTCTGTGTATCGGAACGTTCTCGTATAATTGTTTTAATACCTTTTTCTAACATGTTTGGTTTTAGGTAGAGCTTAATATTTGCTTGTTCGTCATCAATTTCTTTTACTTGTATAATTCCTGGAGATTCTTGTAGTGCTTCAATTACTTCTTCCACATCTTTTTCAATCCATATTTTCATTTCAGCGTTTCTCCAGTTGCTCATCTTCTTGGCAATTTCAATGTTGTCTAATTGTTGTTCAATCATACTTTTTATGTGCGTGTATAATGGTAAGAGTATGATTGCTACAGCCAATCCGAAGATGGTTGTAATGATTGCTATGTATATACCGTTTGCCATTAAGGTCATGTCACTGCTCATACCTAGTTCTTTGAATGTGTACCACATTCCTATAACTGTTCCTATTAATCCGATAAGTGGAGCTACTTCGATTATTGTTTGAAGTGTTGACATACCTTTCATCATTTTACTCATTTCTACAATGAATACTTGTTCCATGTTGTCTTCTACTTCAGATTTACTTCTGTAGCCTATTTTCAGAGCTTCTGAGATAATACGTGCTACTGGAGTTTTATAATTTCCTATTGCCCGTAATGCTTCTAGTGATCCTCCATGCGCCATTGATTCATTCACAATTATCATTAATTCGGATAAATCAACTTTTGAAGCTTTTCTCAGGTATCTTATTTTTTCTATTGCTAGGAATAAACCATATAATCCAATTATGGTTAGGATATATACGATGATTCCTCCACTTTGGAACATTGTTATAAAGTCATTTCCTGTAGAAAAAATTGTTCCTAAAAAGTCCATTTATTTAACTCCTATACTTTCTTAGTAAGATTTGTTAATATATAATATATATTTTAGTCTTTTAAGTATATAATTTTAGCCGACATATTTTATTCATTATTCTCTTGTAAATTTTTTATGGTATTCCATGTTTTTCTAACGATTGGCGGAAAATCATTATTTAAACTTTTTAAGTATTCTATTGTGTATTTGTCACTTGGATATCCTGATCCTACACTTCCATATTCGTTTCTAATTATTGCCAATTGTTTGTCTCGTTCCACCTTTGCTATTATGGATGCTGCCGAGACAATTTGGTATGAATCATCGGCCTTATGTTCTGTAATAACTTCCATTTCAGGGTTAATTTTTTGTATATTGTCATGAAACCTTTGTTCATTCACATCTATACAGTCTATGTAGCATAGGTCTGGATTAAATGTTTTAATAATGTCCACCATTGCATTTGTTTCTATTTGATTAAGGTTTGTTCCATTTAATCGCAGGTTATCTATTTCTTCTGCAGTTATGATTCTTGTTTCAAATTGTGCAATTTTTTTTATTTTACGGGATACTGTTGTTCTTGTTTTTGATGTGAGTTTTTTTGAATCTTTTACGCCTATTCTATCTAGGAATCGAAGTTTTTTTCTTTTCATCAGTACTCCTCCTATTACTAGAGGACCTATTACTGAACCTCGTCCTGCTTCATCAATTCCTATGATTAGGCTTTCATCGCTTATCGTTTGCATATATTATTATTTTTTTTTCATAATAATAATTCTTTATTTTTTTATAATATAATCTAAAAATATATATAATAATATAAACAATGTTTAATTATAAATAATTATGATATTTATTAATACAAATATTAAATAAATTTTATAAAAATAAGCGTAAAAAGAAATATTAAGAAATAATATCTATAAAACCCAATATATATAATACCATAAGATATTACAAGGATGAATATGGCATATGGAAACTAATATAATAAAAATGATAGGCGTAGCTGATTTGGCCTCCCTAGCAAATGCATTATCGGGAATGTTTGCAATCATAGCAGCATACTACCATCAACCAATATATGCAGCATTACTATTAATACTGGCAGTAGCATTTGATGCCATAGACGGGCCACTGGCAAGAAGATTTCCTAGCAATACAAAAGAGGTATTCGGAGAAACAATGGATTCGTTGGCTGATGTTATCTCCTTCGGAGTTGCTCCGGCAGTAATACTATTTGAATTATACAATAATTATCTGATGTTAATTCCAGCAGTACTGCTCCTCTCCTGTGGAGTATTAAGACTAAGCAGATACAACACAATAATAACAGAACAAACAGGACCTACAAAAACATTTATAGGACTGCCAATTCCAGTATCCTCATTCATGTTATCATTAATACTAATATCACAAATACAAAACCAGTATCTGATAATAATATTAATGACCATAATAGCAATCCTAATGGTATCAAACTACAAATATCCAAAAATCAAAAACAAGTTGGTATTCATAGTATCAGCTATACTACTTATTCCAACTTTAATAATACCACTAAACCAAATGCTATATAATATACCTTCAATGACTTTAATATTGTTGGTGATATGTTACATCTTAACTCCACTTTATCATAAGGAATAAACACTCCTCTTTTTACCTTATTTTCCCACAAAAGCAAGTTATGAAAGAACTAAAAGACAAAATAATAAAATACTTTGATGAATTAAATCACATTCTTGATTCAGAAAATAATAAAGAAAGAATACTAAATAAACGTCATCAAAAATTTAAACAAGATGAAAAAAAGGAATTAATGACAGGAATAATTGTTGTTTTATTAATAATCATATTAATCTTTTCAATTTCCTACTATTTCCTAATATTTGCCCCACAACAGGAAGAACTAGAAAATGCAAAACAGGATAAAATTAATGAAGTAAATTCATTACTAAAAGAAGATGACGGCCAGAATCAACAAGCCCTCATATTAGAAATCCAACAGGCAAATTCAATCGAAGAATTGGATAGGATAAATGTGGAAGACCGTATTTATCCCATACTAAAAAGTCAGCTTCTTAATCAAGTTCAACAAATGAAGGATAAATACGGAAGAATAGAAATACAGACAAGTAACTCATCCGATATAATGAACATCAAAAATGCAACAAACTACATTAACTCAGCAGATACTCATAAATTAGCTCAAATGTCTATAAAAACTGTTGATTCAGTAATCATACCCCTTAGTATAAATCGTAAACAAGCAGCAAGCGGATTAATAACAGAAGGAAATACAGTAGACATTTACAAAACTAATATTGAACAGCCGCATCAAGAAGAGGAGGATATGAACCAAACACTTAACAACACTACAGCTGTTATTCAAGATGAAAATGCCCCCATGAAAATTGTTGGAGGATCAGTAGTGGTATCAATACTAAGATCTAAGGACTCGGGAAATATTGAACAAAATCTGGAGTTATCCCAATCCCCTAAAAGCAGAAATTATTCTCAATCAAACACTTTAGACATTCAACAGGTCATGTCTGCAAAAGCAGCCGGAACTTATAGTGAAAAACAGTTAAAAGTCTTGCTTGAAGATTATGGCGAAAGATTATCTAATTATGAGAGAACATCCCATATAGGTGAGTTGGATGTGGAGTATATTATCATGCTTGAAGTTCCAAGAGACAGTGTTGAATATTTAATAGAAAACATGGATAATATAATATTAACTATTCCAACCTATGATGCACCATCATGGGTTAACTTATATTGAAGATGATAATATGAAAGAGGAAGATTATTTTAAAAATTTAACAAGTCGTGAACGCGCAATTTTTGAGGGTGGAATAAGTATGGGTGCTCTTTTCCATCAATTTGTTGGAACACCAGTTAATGTGGATACAATTCCTTCATTAGAAAAAGCAATAACAGAAAGCATACTATTGCAACCTGCCCTTATAGATGTTGAAGTTAAAATTGATAAAAATCTTGTAGTAAAAAATAGTGGGGTGATGGGTTATACTTCTTTGACAGGGGATATGTTACAAGTCAAACTTACTACTAAAATTGATGAAAAAATTATCACCACATGTATATCATACGATGAAGATTTGCAATATCCAATAATGTATATAGAAGATTAACCAATAATCTATTCTTTTTCATCTTTGCCCGGCTGTAACTGTTTAACTTGTTCTGGTAGTCTGTTAAACAATCTGTCAATAAAACTCATATTCTGAACTTGGCCAATAGCAAAACTGTACTTCTCTAACCTTTTAAGAGTATCATTCAGTTCATCCTGAGTTTTATTAAGTCTTTCCTGTGCATGTTCACGTTTATTCTTAATCTTAGTATTCTCTTGAACCTGTCTATTTGTTTCTTCAACTTGAATCATGTATTTCTCTTTTAAATTCTTGTTTTCAAGTTCAAGTTCATGATTGGAATCTGCTAATTTTTTATTTTCATTTTGCAATGAAGTATTCTCTTTATCTAAACTATCAACCTGATTTTCTAAGTTGTTTTTATCAATGGTAATCTTATTTAAACTATCTTTAAGCTGTTGATTATCAGCATCTCTCTTTTTGTTCAAAGTTTTCTCATTTAATAAGTCATCATTTAATTTTTCATTATCCTTCTCAAGACTAACAACTTTATTTTTAAGATCTTTGATTTCATCATTTAAATTGTTGATTTTTGTTTTTGATTTTTCAATATCAACAATATCATCATCAATATAATTTTCAATTGCTTTTTCCATTTCCTCCGAGGTATGTTTATATGTGGAACCATATTCTTCTTCAATTTTTTCCTGAAATTTATCCCATAACTGCTTGTTTAACTTGATAGTTTTTCTAACATATTCTTCAGCCATAATTATAACCTCTTGCTTATTTATTATTATATTTAACATAATATTTAAAATGTTGATTTCATACTTTCAAAATATGTTTTTCAAACAATCAAAAATATTGATTCAATGGAAAATGTTGATTTTTGATTTTGAATTTCAACTTTTCAAATTCAAAAAATAAATGTTGATTTCTAAAATATGATTTCATCATTTTACATTTGACACTACTATAAATTGTTGTTTTTCAAATGTTGATTTCAAATTTTAAAAAACATATCAAATATCTAAAAAATTATTAATTAACCCTAAATATATAAAATAAAACATATTTTATCTTAATATTTAAAATAATTATTCAAATAAATAATAAAACTTGATTAAGAATATAATGCAATATTTTCTAATAATATTTCATTAAGAAAAATCATAACACATAACAGTAAATCCTACAAAAAACTAGATTAAAAAAAGTAAAGTTCACATAAAAAAATTTTAAAAACAATTACCATTATGAATCATGATAAATATAGCATATTCTTTTAATACTATTATGCACATATATTATATATAATGTGAGAATATGATGATTTGAAATCATCTAACACATCATGATTTACAAAATTTTCATGAAAAAAACTTACAAGTTAATATAAGGAAATAATATTCCTATTAATAATATCAAGGTAATAAAAATGATATACATTAATGAAAACTTATGTAAAGGATGCTTTTTATGTGTAGATAGCTGTCCATTTGATGTGTACACTCCATCTAAAGAAATCAATCAAAAAGGTGTACATATTCCAATACCGGAAGTTGAAAAATGCACAAAATGTCAACTATGCACATTAATGTGTCCTGATCAAGCAATTTCTATAGAGGATGATTAAAATGGCGGATAAAGAATATTTTGTACAAGGAAACGAAGCCTGTGCAATGGGTGCAATAGCAGCTGGTTGCACATTCTTTGCAGGATACCCGATAACACCATCAACAGAAATTGCAGAAGTAATGTCAAAAGAACTGCCATTAATTGGTGGACACTTCGTGCAGATGGAAGATGAAATAGCAGCAGTAGGTGCAATAATAGGGGCTGCATGGGCTGGACAAAAAGTAGTGACAGCAACAAGTGGTCCTGGAATATCATTAATGCAAGAAAACATAGGATATGCAGTAATGACCGAAACTCCAATAGTAATAATCAATATGCAAAGAGGATCACCATCCACAGGACAACCAACACGATCCGCACAAGCGGACATGATGCAAACCAGATGGGGATCACACGGAGACTACGAAACAATAGCACTAGCACCAAGCAGTGTACAGGAATGCTTTGACTACACAGTTAAAGCATTCAATCTGGCAGAAAAATACCGATGCCCCGTATTTGTAATGGCAGATGAAATTGTAGGACACATGAGGGAAAAAATTACAGTACCTGAAAAAGTAGAAATCATACCAAGACAAATGCCACCAAAAACAGACAACTACCTACCATATGATGCACCAGAAAACCAGACAACACCAATGCCATCATTCGGACAAGGATACAACATACACGTAACAGGACTAACACACGACAAAAGAGGATATCCAAGTACTGATGATGAAGAAACACACACACAACTAGTCACAAGACTATGCAATAAAGTACTAAAAAACAGAAAGGACATAGCAATAATAGAATCAAAATACTTGGATGATGCAGAAACAGTAGTGCTCGCATACGGAATTCCATCACGAAGTGCACTAACAGCAGTAAAACAAGCAAGACAAGAAGGTCTAAAAGTAGGATACTTAAAACTAGCAACAGTATGGCCATTCGCAGAAGAAGAAATATTACAACTAACAGAAAATGCAAAAAGAATCATAGTACCTGAACTAAACCTTGGACAAGTATACCTTGAAGTGGATAGGGTGCTGGGAAAACATGCAAAAGTAGAACTAATACCAAAAATAGGTGGAGCACTACACACACCAACAGAAATACTTAACAAAATAAAGGAGGACTAACAATGGCAGATCATCAGCACAAATTCCTAAAGTATCTACGCCAAGAAAGATTACCTCACATATTCTGTCCAGGATGTGGAGATGGAATAGTATTAAACACACTATTTAATGCAATAGAAATGTCAAATGTAGACTTCGAAAACATAAGTATGGTATCTGGTATAGGATGCTCATCAAGAATACCAGGATATGTAAAATGTGACTCCCTTCACACAACACACGGAAGAGCATTGGCATTTGCAACAGGACTAAAAACAGCAAATCCAAAACAGGATGTAATAGTAGTAACTGGAGATGGAGACGCAACAAGTATTGGAGGAAACCATCTTATACACGCAGCAAGAAGAAACATAGACCTTACAGTAATATGTATCAACAATGACATCTACGGAATGACAGGAGGACAAATTAGTCCAACAAGTCCAGAGGGAAGTTATGCAACAACAGCACCATACGGTTCAACTGACAAACCATTCAACATAGCAGAAGTAGCAAAAGCAGCAGGAGCAACATACGTGGCAAAATACACAACAGCCCAACCAATACAAGTATCCAAAGCAATAAAGGACGGACTGGAAAACAAAGGATTCTCATTTATCGAAGTAGTAGCACAATGCCCAACATACTATGGAAGAAAAAACAAAATCAGAAGCCCAGTAGAAATGATAAACTGGATAAAGGAAAACACAATCACAATAGAACAATCAAAAGACATGGACGATGACCAACTACAAGGAAAAATCATCACCGGAGTATACATAAACAAACCTCGTAAAGAATTCGTCGAAGCACTGGAAGACATAACAAGAAAACACACAGACGTAAACCCTGACGATAATATAAATAAGGCATACAAGGGGGAATAAAAACATGAGAGCAGATATACGAATAGCAGGTTTCGGAGGACAAGGAGTAATAATGTGTGGAATAGTAATAGCAAAAGCAGCATCACTATTTGACAAAAACTATGCAGTACAAACACAATCATACGGACCAGAAGCCAGAGGAGGAGCAAGTCGTACAGAAGTAGTAGTAAGCGACGAACAAATAGACTATCCAAAAGTTGACAACCCTCAAATATTTGTAGCAATGAGTCATGAAGCACTAATAAAATACATAGACGACATTCAAGAAGGAGCAATACTTCTAATCGATCCAGACTTAGTATACAAAGAAGAAATAGAAGAAATTATCACAGACAAAAAACTAGAAGTATACGCCTCAAAAGCAACAGCAACAGCCGAAGAAACAATTGGAAAAAAAATTGTATCAAACATAGTAATGCTGGGATCATTTGTAGAAGCAACTGGAGTAATAACTAAAGAAGCCGCAAAAGAATCAATACTTGATAGTGTACCTCCAGGAACGGAAGAATTAAACATCAAAGCATTCGAAGAAGGAATAAAAGCCGTACAAAAAATAAACTAAAGGAGAAAAAAATCATGAACATACATGAATACGTAGCAAAAAATATATTCAGACTAAATGGAATAAAAGTACCAGAGAGTTACTTGGCAAACTCACCAGAAGAAGCTAAAGAAAGAGCAGCAACAATAGGATCACCAGTAGCTGTAAAATCACAAGTACTAATTGGAGGAAGAGGAAAAGCCGGTGGAATTCTCTTTGCAGACACACACGTTGAAGCAGAAGAAAAAACAAAAGAACTCTTCAAAAAAACAATAAAAGGAGAAAAAGTAACCAAAGTATTAATTGAAGAAAAAATAGAAGGAATCCTTGACGAATACTATTTATCAATCATCCTAGATAGAAACGCAAAAAAACCACTAATTATGGCAAGTATGTCTGGTGGAATGGACATTGAACAAGTAGCAAAAGAAACACCAGAAAAAATAGTAAAACAATACATAGAACCACTCGAAGAATTCATGCCATACCAAGCAAGAAACATAGCACTAAAAATGGGAGTAGACACAAGCGAAGTAGCAGCAGTAGGACAATTCATCTGGAAACTATACCAAGCATTCAATGAATACGATGCAACAGTAGCAGAAATAAACCCACTAATAAAAACAGAAAAAGGATTCATAGCAGCAGATGCAAAAATGGCAATAGATGATGATGCATTCTTCAGACACACAAAACTAAAACAATTTGATGACTTCAAAGACGACGAATTTGCATACGTAAAACTAGATGGAAACATAGCAGTAATAGGAAATGGAGCAGGACTCACACTAACTGGAATGGACTTAATAGAATTCTACGGAGCAAAACCAGCAACATTTCTTGATGTAGGTGGAGGAGCATCCGAAGAAAGTGTAACACGAGCAATAGAATTAGTACTTCAAAACCCTAATGTACAGGTAATATTCCTAAACGTACTTGGAGGAATAACAAGAGCAGACGACGTTGCAAGAGCAGTAGTAAACATATCAAAAGAACATGGACACAAAGTACCAATAGTAACAAGACTAACTGGAACAAACGAAGAAATAGGACAAAAAATACTCACAGACAATGGAATATCATTCGAAACATCCATGGAAAAAGCAGCTCAAAAAGCAGTATCACTCCTAAACTTCTAAACCCTCCCCCTCAACAAACCTTTTTAAAAAAATAGAAAGAAGAAATATACTAATTATAACTTGTTTTTAATATCATTAGCTACATTTGATGCATTATTAACAATATCTGAAGCGTTACCGGCAATATTGGAAGCCTTATCAACCACATCAGAACTATTAATATTAACATTAGACGAATTCACATTTGAAACAGAATTACCTCCATGCAACAATGAATCAATAAAGGCCATAATTCTATCAAAAATGGACTGAGCACTAGAACTGTTCACATAATTGGATATCTGATCTTTATAACCAGAAGCTTGATCCTGAACAGACTGTGTTTGCTGAACACTATTTGCTAAAATATTGACATCATTATTGGAAATATTAATGTTGTTATTGCTGGCAACATTGTTCACAATATTGACAATAGTCTGCTTATCAGTAGTATTCTCCTTTGCAACCTCATCCTTAACTTCATCCATAAGATTTGCGATATCATCTGCACTAGCATTGGTATTATTCACGACCTCGGCCTGAGAATACAATTCATTATTGGCAGCATCCTTAACCTCTTCTGGAATAACAGTACCAGTACCTTCCTCATAAGACTTCATAACACCAGCAAGAGCACTCTCACCAGTAGCACTAACAGGACTGGTAATTTTCACATTACCCTTAGTGATACCAGCAGAATCAAGAGCAGACTTATACATGCTAGGAGTAACCATAGTAATCTTAGAAGTATCAACATCAATACGAATATTGTTGTTACTGCTTAAATCAACCATAGCACAAGAAAATACTTGATTTGAATTGTAAGTCCTCTGACTAATACCAGAAGAAATCTTATTCACATCATTTGCAGTAATGACAGTTTCCTTAGCATTGTTTACATTAAAATAATCATCTACAAAACTTTTATAATTTGCATTATTGTATGTGGTCTCACCATAAGTAACAACCACATTACTAGTACCATCCACATGATCCGAAGATCCAAATGGTACAAACAGGGCAATGGCAATTAATACAATTACAATTGCACAAATAGATTTTCCATTCATAATAAGTTCACCTCTAAATATAATAATACAAACTAGTTATTATACTTTTTTGGTTTTTTGTCACCAAGAAGTAAAACCCTACTTTTCTCAACCTCATCAATCACGTCAAGACCGGCATGCATAGCAACATCAGAAGCAAATTTCTGAATATCAACAGTCTTAGGCATATTCTCCCACTCAAGCCTGTTACGAGAATCACCTACAAACATGTAAGCCTTAATCTCAACATAATCAATATCACACTTAGAAATAATCTTAGCATACTCCTCGGCATTGCACATATTCAAATCCTTAACGGACGTAATACGCAACACCTTACGAGTGTCAAGAGTACTTAACAAAGCAAGACTTTCCTGCAATTTCTCCCAACCATTTTCAACCTGTGGAAGACAAACCTTTCGATACACATCCTCATTTGGAGCATCAAGAGAAACATACAACTGGGTAGGCTCCTCCTCAGTAAGTGCTGCGATTTTATCAGGAGCTTCACCATTACTAACAAGAAAAGTAGTAAAATCCTGCCGCTTAAATTCATGAATCAACTGATTAATCTCGGGATAAAGTAAAGGCTCACCAGCTAAACTCATAGCAGCATTATTAGGTTTAACACACTCCTCCAACTTCTTCGGATTGGAATTATCATTACCAAAATAACCACACAACAACTGTTTCTGATTGGCAACACAATCCTCTATAATGGTCTTGGGATCATCATAATCATCACTATCCCATGAAGTCTTGGTAATATCAGTATCTCTCCAACAGAAAAGACACTTATGCTGACAATAAGGTATAGCAGGAGACATCTGCAGACAACGATGGCTCTTAATGCCATAAAACTGTTCCTTATAACAAACACCATCATCAACAATGCTCTTACGAGTCCAATGACAAATCTTATTGGCAGCATGAGAATGAACCCCTGCAAACCTATAACCTTTTTTCTCTAAATTTTTACGTTTACTATCTGAAATTAACATATCATATAACTGTTTGTTATTAATTTGATAAAAAGTTATTATTCAAAAAAAGAGTTCGTATAAAAAAAATTTAAACCATAAAAAATTTCTACTATAATTATTAAGGTTTAGAGTATTAAAAATACTAAAAAAGATAAAGTTGAAGGCTATTCAACAGTTATCTTTTCAGTAAATGTTTTTGTTTCACCGTCACTGCCAGTAAATTCTACTTTTACTTCATGTTCACCAAGATATTTCTCTACAATTTCAAACAGAACTTTAGATAAATCACCGTTAACATCACCTTCAAATACTTTTTCGCCATCAATATAAACTATCAGATGTCCATTCATCAAATCAACATCAAACAATTTATTCAATGCTTCTAAAGTAAACATATTGTTACATATGAATTTATTATCTGATAATCGTTTTACAGTAAAGACTTTACTGTTAGACACGCTTTGTGATGATGTTCGAACGATTTTATTGTCTCCAACAGCCACAACCTTGTTTGCATTGCTTGTTGGGGCCGTATTAAAGAATACTTTAAATAATTCTTCTAAGTTAAAATTATTCATCATATTAGAAAAGTCCATTTCACCAAGATTAAAGCCCGCAAACATGTCCGTTAATTCATGCTGGATAAATCCATATCAGTTATGAAATGTGAAAGATCATAATCTGATAAATTCATGTTTGACATATTGAGTTTAGATAAATCAAATCCGCCATTCATATTAAATCCAGACATGTTCATATCTGACATCATCTTAGTGAAGTCAGCGTCAGAAAGGTTAAAACCAGTAAAGATTTTGCTAAGGTTAAAGTTTGATAAGTCAAAACCATCACCCATCTTACTAAAGTCAATACAGTTAAATTAAAACCATCCATCATCTTAGTAAAATTAATTTTTGATAAATCTAATCCATATTTGCTTAAATCAGATAAATTAAAACCATTATTGTAAATTGATGGTATCTGATATTCATAGTTACTTTGGTTGAACATATTGGTAAAAATTTTATTTATATCAATATTCGATGTGTTGAAACTTGATATAAACTTGGATAAGTCGGCACCAGATAAATTAATTCCAGTGGTGTTAATATCTGTGAAGTTTAAACACTCAAATTAAATCCAGTAAGATTAGAACCGTTTTGATTCTTTCCAGTATAATTTAAATCAGAAATGACGATTGAACTATTAAAGTCTGAACCACTACTTGGAATTAATGTAAAATTAACACCATCCATCTTAATTTTAGTCTTATTACTATCGGCATACTTTAAACCATCCATATAAATAGACAAATTAAGTTTTGATGAATTTTTACCAGATGTACTAATTCCTAATTTAAGGTTAGTTAAATTAACCGCATTTTCCTTCTTATTGATTAGTTTTAAACTAGACATTAAAACGGAAATATCAAGATCTGATTTTTTCAAATTAGGCATAATATTCAAATCAAGATCTTTAAACACAAATTTGGTCTTTTTATGGTCAGTATATCTAAATTCGGGTATTCTGATTGTTAAATTAAGACGCGACGAATCCGCAGTAGGTAAAAAGTAAACTTCAAGATCTGATAAATTCAAGGATTCCTTCTTCTGTAATTCTTTATTCTTATTCGTGAGATTTAAACTAGACAATAGAATAGACAAATTAAGAGTCTGTGGTTTTGAACTAGGGATAACTGATAAATCAAGATCCGAAAAATTAAAAGCAGTCTTATCATCTGCATAATTGACATCTTCGGTAGAAACAGATATATTTATACTGTTTTCATTAGGGATAAATGATACATCATAATCAGTTATGTTCAACTCATCTGAATAATAAGAAGTAGAACCTTTCGTATCTTTTGAACCGTCTTTCTTCAATAAAGAAATTGAACTAACTTCCGAAACTTTTAAATCAGAATCATCTAAATCAACAATATTGAATGAATCAACATCTGTTGTATCTGAATCTAAACTGTTTTCCGGGTTATTATAGGATTCAAAATTAGATACATCTGATTCTACTTCAGAATTGGAATCAACACTAACAGCATTGCCAGATGCGTCTGATGAATCGGATTTAGCATCAGAACTAGAACTAACAGATTGTTTAGCAAATGATTTATCTGACTTAGAACTTACTTTTACATCCTTTAAATTAGTAGAATCTTGAGCATGACTTGCAGTGCTAACAGAAACAGAATGATCAGAAGTACTCTGATCTTCATTAGCATAAGCACATGTTAAAGTCAAAATACAAAATAACATGAACAATGCACATACATATTTCTTAGACATGTCATTCATGCTCATTAGATTTAATAATCATAATAAATGTTAAACAGCGAATAAATTAATTCGCAATAAAATTTATGTTTAAATAATAGTATAATCAAATATGTCATAATTATCCTATCATAATTATAAATATGACATTAAACCTAATTTTCTAAACAAAAAACACATACCCCTACTACAAAAAATAAAAGAAAAACACAATCATCTAATCTAATAATTAAATTAACTAATAATGACAAACATAATAATAATATAATAAAATTTTTTAGTAGGTAAAAGATATGAGTAAAACACCAATAATAATACTAAATTATAAAACATACACAGAGTCCACAGGTAAAAATGCAATTCAACTATCAAAATATGTTGAAGAAGCAAGCCAAGAAACAGGAGTAAATATGGCAATTGCACCACAAGCAGTAGACCTCTACCCCATAATAGAAGCAGTAGACATACCTGTATACTCACAACACATGGATGCAATCACACCTGGAGGACACACAGGATCAACCTTACCTGAAGCACTACAGGAAACAGGAATTAAAGGAACATTAATTAACCACTCAGAACAAAGACTAACACTCGCAGACATAGACACAATAGTAGAAAAAAGCAAAGAATTAAATCTAACAAGTGTACTATGTACAAACAATGTTAAAACTAGTGCGGCAGCAGCATCATTCGACCCAGACTACATAGCAATAGAACCACCTGAATTGATAGGAACTGGAATACCAGTATCAAAAGCCAACCCTGAAATAGTGGAAAATACAGTAAAAGAAATTCACAAAATAAACAAAAACATAAACGTATTATGTGGAGCAGGAATATCCACTGGTGAAGACCTGAAAGCAGCACTGGAACTAGGAACACAGGGAGTATTATTAGCATCAGGCATTATCAAAGCAGAAAATCAAAAACAAGCTTTAGTAGATTTAGTAAGTTTAATATAAACCCCTAAACACAAAAAAGAGGTAATAATAATGAAATATGGTTTTAACACGATGGATGACTTTGAATTCGAAGGAAAAACAGTACTGGTAAGAGTAGATGTAAACTCCCCAGTAGATCCATTAAGTGGAGAATTATTGGATGACACAAGAATGCAACTACATTCACAAACAATAGAAGAACTATCAAACAATGGAGCCAAAGTAGTAATCCTTGCACATCAAAGTAGACCTGGAAAATCAGATTTTACAACTCTTAAACAACATGCAGCAGCGTTAACAAACATAATAGGAAAAGAAGTGCAATATGTGGACTCAATATTCTCAAGCCAAGCACAAAAAACAATAACTGATTTAGTAAACGGTGAAATAGTTTTGCTAGAAAATGTACGATTCTTCTCAGAAGAAATGCCAAAACTATCAGCAGAAGAACAAGCAAACTCATTGCTGGTACAAAAATTATACCCACTTGCAGACTACTTCGTAAACGACGCATTTGCAACAGCACACAGATCACAAACAAGCCTAATAGGATTCTCAAAAGTACTGCCTTCAATAGCTGGAAGAGTAATGGAACTTGAATTAAACTCATTATTTGGAATACTTGATAATGCACAAGAACCAAGGGTATATGTATTAGGTGGAATAAAAGCTGATGACTCAATCAATGTAATGGCAAACGCATTAAAATCAAACCAAGCCGATTACATTTTAACAACGGGATTGGTAGCAAACATATTCCTAGTAGCAAAAGGATACAACATCCAAGAATACAATGAAAACTTCATCAAAGATAGAGGATATGAGGAATACATAGATATAGCAAAAGAAATGCTTAAAGACTATGAAGAAAAAATTTTAGTACCTGTAGATTTAGCAATTCTTGAAAACGATACTAGAGTAGAATATTCCGTTGATGAAATTCCAAACTTACCAATATATGATATAGGTACACAAACAATTGAAATATATAGAGAAAAAATATTAATTGCACAAACACTATTTGCTAATGGACCTGCAGGTGTATTTGAAAAAGAAGGATTTAATTTAGGGACAGAAGATTTATTAAATGCAATTGCACAATCTAATGGATTTTCAATTATTGGTGGTGGTCACCTGGCAGCTGCAGCTAGTAGTATGAATTTGGATGAAGAAGTTACTCATATAAGTAGTGGTGGTGGAGCAAGTATAAATTTAATTGCTGGTGAAGAATTACCTGCAGTAAAAGCTTTAATTGAATCTGCTGAAAGAAATAATCTTTAATTATTTTTTTTGTTAGTTTTTTAGGATATTATATAAAAATTATTTTTTTAAACCTTTTTTTAATTTTTGCTTAGTTATACCATAACCTTTATATATTAAGAAGTATTTAAATAATAAATGACTTCTAACCTATTATGTATATTTGGTTGGAAATAAAAGGGTGCCTCAGTAGCTCAGTCGGTGGAGCGCTTGACTTGTAATCAAGCGGTCGGGGGTTCAATTCCCTCCTGAGGCTCTAGATTAATTTATGCATTGGGTCCGTAGGGTAGCTTGGTCGATCCTTTGGGCTTTGGGAGCCTGAGACTCCGGTTCAAATCCGGGCGGACCCATTTACCCGTCTTAGCTCAATTTGGCAGAGCATCGGACTGTAGATCCGAATGTTGCTGGTTCAAGTC
>JAFRMD010000142.1 GCA_017430835.1 Methanosphaera sp. | reverse complement strand
TGTTTTGTTGTTTTATGGTATCGTTTAGTGTTTTTATTGTGTTGTTTAGTTGTGTGATGTTTGCTTGTAGTTGTGTGTTTTGGTTGTTTAAGTTTTGGTTTTCTGTTGTTAATGTTTGTATGGTGTTGTTTTGTTGATTTATGGTGTTGTTTTGTTCGTTTACAGTATTGTTGAGTTGTGTTATGTTCTCTTCTAGTTCTCTTATTTTGGCGTCCTTGTCTATTTCTACTTTGAAGTCTATTGTCGTGGTGGATGATTTGTACTCGTCTGTTTCTGCAAATTCTACTTGGATAGTGTAATCTCCAGGTGTTAGTGTGGTTTCAGTGATTATTCCGCTTGTTGTGGTTTTTGTTATGTCGCCGGTTATGATTATATTGGCATCTGTTATTGGGGTGTTGTCAATTGTGTTGGTTACGGTTATGTTTAATTGTGTGTTTGTTTGTGTGTTGTTTATGATGTTGTAGGTTATTTTTGTATCCTTCTTGTTTACTGTTATTGATTTTGAAGCTGTGTTTCCAGTGTAGTTTTCGTTGTCATTGTATGTTGCGGTGACTTGTATTGTGTTGTTGTTTTTCGGGGTTATGTTTACTTGATAGTTTCCGTATTCATCTGTTGTCGTTGTGATACTTTCTTCTCCTGTATCTATTATGATTTCCTGGTTTGCCAGGAGTTTGCCTGTTTTATCAAGTAGTTGTCCGTATATTGTGACTGTTTTGTTTACTATTGCATTTGGAGTATTTTTGATTGTAATGGTGGTGTCTTGTTTAGAGATGACAATGGTGGTTGAGTTTGTACTTTGATTGTATTGGCTGTTTCCTTCATATGTTACTGTTATTGTATGTGTTCCCATCCTGTTTGGTGTGTATTCTGTTGTTATTAATCCGTTATTGTCTGTTCGCAGAGTTTCTGTGTTTCCATTAATGTTTACTGTCACATCCCTATTTGATAGTTTATTTTCGTTTTCATCGGTTAATACCGTATTTATGGTTATTGGTGTGTTTATTTTTGGTGTTGTATCATTTAGTGTTAAGTTGAGTTTGGTATTAAGTGTTTTGACGTTTATGGTGGTTGAGTTTGTACTTTGATTGTATTGGCTGTTTCCATCGTATGTGGCTGTGATTGTATGTGTTCCTGTCCATCTAGGTGTGTAGTCTTTAATTATTCTACCTTCATTGTCTGTGCGTAGGTTTTCGAGTATTCCATTGATGTTTAGGGTTAAATTCTGATTGTTAAGTTTATTGTCATTGTCATCGGTCAGTTGTAGGTTTATTAGTACCATTGTATTGTTTAATGGTGTTGTATTTGTTACTGTTAAATTTATTTTTGCATTAATATATTCAACGTTGATATCTGTTGATGTGCTGCAGTTATTGTATGTTTCATTTCCATCATATGTAACTGTAACAGTATGTATTCCTCCATGATTTGCTATGTATTCAATGCTTAACTCTCCATCTTCGTTTGTCATCATATTTTGTTTATTCTCATCAATGGTTATGTTTAATGGTTGATTGGATAATCTGAGTCCGTATTGATCTTTTAATATGAAGTTTATATTGATCTTATCATTTACAACAGGTTTAGTGTTATTTATAGTTATTGTGATTGTTGTATTGATTTTGTCATAGAACTTGTTATGTTTTATTGTAACTGTTTTAGTTGAGTTTGTGTATATTGTTCCATGATACAGGGTAGTTGTATCTCCTTCATTGTCATCTATTAATGCTGTTCCATCATTTATTATAGCATTTCCAGACATTTGTGAAGGATTAGCTATGAAGTAATTGAATTCTATAACCACATCCCCGGCATTGTTGTATATTGCACCTCCATGTGTTGCGTTGTTGTATTCAAGTATTGAATTGTTAATACTTAAATTACCATAGTTGTTGTGTATTGCACCTCCATATCCACCTTGTCCTTGTCCTGTTGCCTTGTTTTGTGTGAGGTTGGATTGTGTTATGTTAAGAGTACCAGTGTTGTATATTGCACCTCCAACTCCATTCTCTTGTCCTGTTGCTGTGTTGTGTGTGAGGTTGGATTGTGTTATGTTAATATTACCATTGTTGTATATTGCACCTCCAAGTCCATTTCCATTTTGTCCTGTTGCGTTGTTGTGTGTGATGTTGGATTGTGTTATGGTAAGAGTACCACCGTTGTATATTGCACCTCCAAATCCATCTTGTCCTTGTCCTGTTGCTTTGTTTTGTGTGAGGTTGGATTGTGTTATGTTAAGATTACCACTACGTGTGTTGTATATTGCACCTCCATATCCATCATATTGTTGTCCTGTTGCGGTGTTTTGTGTGAGGTTGGATTGTGTTATGGTAAGAGTACCACCGTTGTATATTGCACCTCCATATCCATTTCCATTTTGTCCTGTTGCTGTGTTGTTTTTGAGTGTGCTGTTTATTATGGTTAAGTTTCCACTGTTGTATATTGCACCACCATTTCCACCTGTGTTTTCGGCATTTTTTATTGTGATGTTTTTAAGAATTACTGAAGAGCCACTATTAATATAAAATACTTGTGTTTGGTTTCCGTCTATGCTTTGTCCGTTACCGTCAATTGTAATTGTAATTGGTTTATTAAAGTCAATTCTACCTGTTACGGTATATGTTCCTTCATCTAATGTTATGTTTGTATCTTGTGTTGCAGAATTTATTTCACTTTCAAGATCCTCCCATGAGCTTACTGTTGTATCTTTTTTTAGGTTATTCATATTTTTTATCAGATTGGTATCCGATTCTTGTTTTTTATTTATTTTTTCTACTGTATTTGTATCTTCTATGGATACACTTTGTTTTTCTTGTACTGCTACTTCATTAACTATTGGTGCATCTGTGCTTATACTGTCAGGTATATCAGCGTTGATGCCATCATTATTTATGTCTGCTGCATTTACTGCTCCTACCACCAGTATTAATAATGTTACCAGTAGCAGGATTATTGATTTTCCTTTCATGTTAAATCATTCCATGTATTTTTTTTAGTTTTCATGCATTACTATTTGATATTTTGCATATCTTTGCATGAATATTAAACAAAATTTTTTTATATGATATAGATATTGTTTTTATTCATATTATAGTTTATATGGGGTTTTGATGTAGACATCTGTATGGGTTAGTTCTTAATGGATGCGTATGTTATTTTCATTATTTGTTTATTCATCAATTATGTTTCGTCCCATTATAATTTCGTCTTCTAATATTTTTTTTTATATGCTTATTTATAATAAGGCGTAATTTATGAGATTCCGGTTTGATTTTCTTTTTATTGGTTTTGTTTTTGTTTATCAGGGTATGATCTGTTACAAATTTCACATTATTTTTTCATTCTGGCAAATAATTAAATACATAAATATAACCTCAAACATAACATTAATTGTTAAGTGTAAGACATGAATAGTGGTGATTTAATTCATTTACTATTCATCTCTTATAAATCCCTTTCAACTAAATAACTATTTTTTTAAGATTGTTTTTCCATTTTAACTGTTTATCCACTAGCACAAATCCCCTATTTGAGGATATTCATTTATTGTCATATAATTTCTATACTTATTTTAGTATAGAATAGTATATTTTATAAGTAAGGATAAACAAATATACCACCAGGAAAGAATACAATTCCGAAAGAATAATTATAGGATGGGATGAAAAAGGGACATGTACACAATATTGCGATTAAAACAAGATAATTTCCTAACATACATGATGATCTTAACAGACAATACCTGTAGCATCTATGACTTTCTAACATATGACAATCAAAGCTCATCATTTGTAGATGAAAACTTCAGTAAGGATAGTTTCATAACAAAAAATGAAAATCCACGAAAAATTAGCAAGATGATTGAAAAAATAGGGGATATGATAAACAGTATGGGATTAAAATCATTAATGTATGATAACCTACAAGAATATAAGGGAATCAAAATCGAATCAATACATGTACCAGAAGAATATACATTTAAATTCAACAACATATTCTAAAATAATAATAGAATAAAATACCATAGTTATTTAAAGTATATATAATTAATTACCCATACATATAATTATAAAACAATAGGAGATTAATATTATGACAGAATTACCACTCGCACCTGTAAAAAGAATAATTCAAAAAGCAGGCGGAAGAAGAATCAGCGATGAAGCAGTAGTTGAACTTGCAAACGTAATGGAAGAATACGGAGAAGAAGTAGCAGAAGTTGCAACAAAATTTGCAAACCATGCCGGACGTAAAACAGTAACCGGTGCTGACATAAAACTGGCAGTAGAATAATCATCCTGGATATATGTTAAAAAACATTAACATATATCAACCTCTTTTTTTAAAAATAAAACATCTTTCCCTTAAATTCACTATTTTAACCAGTTTAGCCCCCAGTTATTATAATAATATTAACTTTAGACTCTGATTATGTCATGTTGTATGTATAATGGAGTACTATTTCCAATGTGTATATATCGTATTCAATGGAAATATTGTAGACATTAAACACACTTTACAAAGTATAATTATATTGAAATTACCTATGATAATTCAGATAGATAATTAGAACACATGGATAATTATGATAGGGATAATTCATTATATCAGATGCATTGTATTAATTTAATATTTTGAAATTGTTACTCGTATATGAAATATCATAATTCTTATAAGTTTTTATGTTTTAAGCTTTTTTGTGGGAACATTATAGGATTGTGTACACATTAATGTAAACGATAATCAAATATAATTCCATAACAGGACAATATGGAGACAACAATTATCTTGTGGGAACATTTCTTTATTAGAGGTACAATACTTATGGTGTAACATATTAAATGTGGGAACACTTTTTCTTGTGGGTACAATATCAGAGTATGTGATATTATATGTGGGAACATGAAATAAATGGGTACACATATAGGGAATTGTTTCATCAATATTATCCCAGGATACAAGCAGTATAGTATTGTGGGAACAATTATTGTTTAGGGGTACAGTATAAGATATTAGTTAATGATGCTTAACATACTTTTGATTAGTATAGTATCTAAAATGTGGTGTTACTTGATTAAGGCGAAATTTATACTTGGAACCTATAGCATTAAGTTTTTTTTCTCTGATACTCTTGGAACAAAACCGCCATCTTCTCGTTTATCTTCATTTTTCTGAAGTAAATCTCGGACTTCACTTACAGCATTTAATTCTTCTATGATGTTAAAGGTTACATCTGACTCTTTCAGCTATATTTGTATCAATAAGCACCCATGGATTAATGTAATTTTAGCATATTAATGCGATTAATTCACAAGCCAATCATGTTCACTTTTGAAAAAAGTGGGTGTACGTACATACATACAAAATAACAAAAATATGGTACAATCGCTTTTTGACGTACGCCTTAAAAATTTTTGTACGTATAAAATTAATTTTTATTCGTTTTATGAAATTGTATGTACATTTTTAAATATGTTCTTCTATGCTTTTTATTTCAGGATCAGGCTCTTTAATCTTCTTTTTTAATTGTATGTATAAAAAAGTAAATTATCAAAAATTATCTTTCGTATGTACACTTTCCACAAATATCTTAAAAACAATCTCTTTTTCAGTTCCGGTTACTGCTTAAAATATTGAAACGACAAGTGCATGTACAAAATTGAAAAATACAAATATTTCAAAAATGTATGTACATGTGTTTTTAATAAAATCCAGATCATGTGTACGTATAAAATCAGATAAATTAAAAAATAATATTCTGTATGTACACAACTATTTTTTTTGATGAAAATTTTCCTTTTATGTATGTACAAAAGTAGGAAATAGAAAAATCATGTTTTGTATATACACTGTATATCTGTAAGACATCCTGTAAAAATTTTACTTTAAATAAATTGTATGTACAATATCCTTGTATCACAGTGTTCTTTCTTCTGAATCTATGTCACAATATAATTGCATCTGTAATTATCTACAATACGAAAATGTAAATATTATTAAACATGTATCGTCTGTTATGGCTAAATTTGTATGAAACAACATCCTCTTTCATTTAATTCGTATTTAAAACAAGATGGTTTTTAGTTTATAGGAGCTAAACACTGCTGAGTTGTTGTTTGAATAATTGGATAAATATTGGAAATAATTTTACGCTAAAATTAGAGCATTTACCATGCAGATGTGTAATTACATTCAATCTGATTTCATGCAAAACAAGTTTTGTATTTACAATTGGTCTGTAAATACATTTTTATAATAATGATATGATAAGTATCATCGTATTTACATAATTAGGTTGTTATGATATTGTGGGTTGTTGAGGGAAGATGAGATTATATTGGCTTGGACTGAACAGTAAAGTATAAAAAATAATGAAATTTAAGGAGTTTATAAATGCGATAAATTCTTAGATATACTTTTGGTATCCTTCCATACAATCCAGATACTTTGGATCAATACCCGGAAGTACTTCAGATACTCTTACCTTGTACTCTTGACAGATGCGTTTAATTTCAGACTCTTTTACACGAGCTCTTGGACCATGCTGTCGTAACTCATGGTTATGTCTTAATGTCTCTTCAACTTTTACAACGGCATCCTGAATACCATAGGAAATATTAGTTTCATAATCCTGTATTACCTGTTCAAGATTCTCAATATTTTGTTTAACAATTGATAAACGTGTTTTCTTCTTTGAAAGGGATTTATCTAAACGTTTATTATCGTTTTCAAGCTTTTTAAGTTCATCCTTTAAATCTTGAATTTTGGAGTCGTTTTGTTTCTTGAAATATAATAAATCACTGATGTCCTCTTCAAGTTCTTTTATTTCCTTTTGTGAACGAACATCAAATTCCTCATTATTTGTATTGATAGAAGAATATGCCATGTTTTCAAGTATTTCTCTATAACTTTGACTGCTACGGTTGATAATATCCTTAGCTGTTATATCAATACGAGTAGTAATTGTAGTGGATTCATCGGTTTTAGATCTTTTTTTAGCCATTTATAATACATCCTTATTTGAATTATATCGATGTTACATGCCTAAAAGAATACTATAATTAAAGATTAATAAAAAAAGGTATTTATATAAGTAAGTATAAAATACTTATTATACAATAATTATATTATTTTTAACATTCAGAGAATTAACGACCAAATAAAATTCTCTTATGTTAACTTTTTCTATTAATAAATTAATTGTCATTATCCTTTTTTAGTAATGTAAACAATGAAATTCATCGTCCTTAAAGGTAATATTCCAATCATGTCTCAGTAGGCATTGAATTCATGATAATTTAACATATATTGAAAATTCATTATTATCATCAGTACTTTGAAGTAAATAATGTATCTGCAATAGTTATAAACCTACTTAGAAAGTCATATTACTATTAAAACATGACTATATCAATGTCACAAATCATATTCAATATATTAATTTTTACTTATATTATTTTACTATATAAAACATTATATATAAAAGTTATTAATAGAAAACAGATAATGTAAGATTGATTTTTACAGGCTTCTGTGTCAGGTGTAAATACAAAAATGAAATTTTTGTAAAATAGCATAAACGTATATATTTACAACATTTTTCTCACAGATAAGTCCATGTCACATTTTTTAACGAAAAAATTTCATTTTTGGAAAAAAAAATTGAAAAAATATAACATAAAATATATATATAATAAAAAACAAAATAAAGTTCATATGAGGTTGACTTGTCATTTTATTTTTAATGAGTTGACTTGCTTTCATGTTCACATGTGCATAAACCTCTGTAAATATTTACAGATGACATGTTTTAACTGTTTTTTTTAAAACGTATTTACACAAATGACTTTTTCCTTGTTTTCGATATCAAATATCTCTCATGTATTTAATTTAAAATCTGCCTGTTATCCTCGATTTTTAAAATGGCTAATTATGTAAATACATTACTTGTTTTCTATTCGATATTATGGAAGTGTATTTACAGTTATCTTGATTTCTGTAAATACAAATTTTATATATACTTATTAATTTTATTTTTGTATTTACGTTTTCATGTAAAAAACGTATTTACAAAATTCTTTTTAAGTGTAAATACACCTGTATTGTATTTACGTTTTGGTAAAAAAAGGATAAAATGTATTTACATTTAATTGTAAATACATTTGCCTAATTCACTTTCAAATATTAAAATGTATATACACCTGATCCATGCTGATGTACATGTATCACCTCCAATAATACATTTTAAAAAAGTAGTTTCTTCATGACCTGGAATTAATAATTTGAAGTATCAAATGATTCAAAAAATATACCTTCAATATTACTTGTTTCCTGTCGTCATTACACGTTTACACAGTTGAATCTATTTATCATAACTGATTGTTGGATCTAAAAATAGCTATGGGATAATACTCATCGTATATCCTCTTGTGATAACTTAACTTATAGTACACTCCAATGGAAATATATTTTATACTCTTTTATGTATTTACAAAACTCTATGAAGTGTCTAATTGTTAAACTGTATTTACAATTGAATTTATTTACAAATTCTTAAATATCTAAAAATAGCGTTGGTGTATTTATCGTATAATATATTTACAGATCAACTGTTGCTCTTAATTATCCATTCGATATTTACTTTTCATGTAATTTACAATCCATCATGTCATGGATAATTCTATTATTGTATTTATATTCTACTGTATGTACTATTTGAGATTTAATGCAAAATACTTATTTCGTAATTGTTTACCATTGTATTTACACCTGGGAGTAATTTTATATAGTTCAATATGGTATTTACTCTTTCATGTATTTACAGATTAATAAATTACCTTTTTTATTAATTTGGTATTTACACAAACCTTGTATTTACATAACTATGATATTTTTCATATCTGGGATATTGTATTTACATATCTCTTATTTATCAGCATAACCACAGTCAATCATTACCATTTCTCATTAACTGTAGCCATGGTTTGATGAATTTTCTGATGTTTAACCATTATTGTATTTACATAAACTATAAATTACATGATGGTTTATATTGTATTTACATGCTTAAGTATTTACATAACTGATTTGTACTTATAAATAGCATGTTGTATTTACCATGCATATGTATTTACACATTATATGAATTTGATAAACATCAGATATGTAAATATATTTGTTATCCATACATAGGAAATAATTTCATACATCTGATCTATATATCATACCTGATAGTTCCATGCATTTATATTTTATTCAAATATTCCCTTTATGTGGAAATATTCCACTTCAAATATTACCTTTAAATCAACATGTAATATTCTATATTAAATGCATAAAAACACTTTATATATTGAATTAAATGATTATTAACTGTTTTAATAATAATATTTCTGAACAGAATATTACCTTAAATATTCCATTTATTCCTAGAATATTCCACTTTTGTGGAAATATTCCACTTCAAATATTACACTTTTAATAGAAATATTCCCTTTTCAAAATGAAATATTCCATTTTTATTTTAAATGCATGATATTGGTCGATATATCCATTAGATATACTATCATCTATTTTTCAAAATATTCCATTTTCTTACTTGAAATATTCCACTTTAACAAATAGTGTAATATTCTACATAAAGTATATATTTTTTGAAGTATATAAATATTACTATAAAATTAAGAATATTACCTCATGTAATATTGTACCGAAAAACTGTAATATTCAGTGGAATATTTTAGAGACAAAAAAACATCTGATATGTTCAATTAGCTAAAATAAGCCAAATAGATGGAAATTATAAATTGTAATATTTGATGTAAAAAGGTAATATTTACTGGAAATACACCAGGAAATATTACTTGAAATATTACACTTCAAAAGACAATATTCCTTTTCATATTGAAAAAATTTTTAAATGGAATATTTTGAATAAAGCAGTTTAATACTATCAAATACGATAACTACAAGCTCATAAAAAATTTTATAAATTTACTTGGTCAATCAGAAGTAATATTTCAAAAAATAGAATATTCCCATGTAATATTTTATATTATTTTTTGGGTGAAATATTCTACTTTGATTATCAGAATATTACCCTTCTGAAAAATGAAATATTCCACTTAAAATGAAAATACCGATATGACTTCAAAAAACACGAAAACAAGCTATTGAAAAAATGATAGAATATTACCATTAAGTGGAATAATCTTAAATATAATATAATCAGATAAATTATAACAGAATGTAATGGATGTAATTTATATGTCATCAAGAAAAGTAACAATATCTATTGATGGAGAAATCTGGGATAAATACACGGAAAAAGTAGAGCAAATGGAAGGTACGACCTATGGAAAATTAGGGAAGATACTTGCAACGTTAATCGAAGATTACTACCTTAATGAAAATCCACAGACGGGAATGGACACTAAATTAAATCAGGATTATGAAAAACTGCGTGAAGATTTTGAAAGAATCCGAGAAGAAAAAATTAATTTGGAATCCGAATACAATAAGCTACAACAACAAAGTTTAGACATTGACTATTCACAAGTAACGGATCTTGAAGAAAAGATAGAAAGACTCACATTGGAAAATGATAAGAAGGATAAACAGTACAATGATCTCCATCAGGAATATGAAAATAAACAGGAAGAATACCTCAAGTTAAAGAAACAAAATGATGAATTATCAATCGAAAAATCAAACATAATCAACACATATGATGAAACTGAAGAAAAACTAAATGCCGATATAGATTTACTAAAATCAAATAATGAAAAAACAATAAAAGAGAATACTGAGCTTCAGCAAAGAATAGATAATCTTAACGAAAAAATCATTACATCCCAGGAAAAATATGACAAAACAACACAGAAGCTTGAAGATGATATAACACAACTGGAAGATGAAAATAAAAAAAGCAGAGAAGTAATAAGTCAACTGTCTCATAAAAATAATGACCTGGAAATTGAACAGGAAAAAGTTCAGGGAAGAAATGATATCCTGCAGGAAAAACTTGATGATATAAAACAGCAGAATGAATCAATGAAGGAAAGTGTGGACAAACACAGAAAAGAAATTGAAGGACTGGAACAACGTCACAATGACTTAAAAAAAGAAAACGATAATTTAACATTCGATATCAACAGCATCACAAATGAATATAAAAAAGAACAGGATGAAAATAAATCATTAACAGAAGAAAACAAGCAACTGCAAGAGGAAAATAAGCAATTGCAAGAAGAAACACTGCGATTAAAGGATGTTGAAATAGAACGGGACAAACTTCAGGGTGAAAAAGACATACTGAATATGAGAATAGCAACCCTAGAAGAAACCAAAGACAACCTAAACGAAACCATCAGAAGTCAAAAAGATGACCTCAGACTAAAAACTGAAGACACGGATAAACTACGAAAAGACTATGATAATATACGCGAAGAATTAGAAACAAAAAGAAAAGAATATACGCGGGTCAGCAATGAGAAAAACCATTCAGATGAAAGACAAAGACAACTACAAGAAGAAGTAAATGCACTTGAAGTAAAAGAAAATAATTATAAAAACGTAATCAGACAACTGGACCGTATGAGTTTCATGGATAGGATACTGGGAAGATACCCTGAAGATATTAAAGAACTTAAAGGATGAAATCTCATCAGTATCTTCATCCTGCTTATTTTTCAAAGAAATATTTTTAAATGCAACATTTTTTTTAAATATTCTGTTATTATGTTTTATTTTTTCATTTATTCGTTTTAATTAATTATAAAAAGATTTTATGCCGTATTTGTAGGGGATAAATATGTGTATTTGGGACTTGAATAAATATCGGTCTGGAAAATACCTTAATCGACAAATGCTACAGAATCTTCCTTAAAGAATATGAAAATACCGAATAATAATATTGTATGTTGTAATAATAAACTGTTAAATAATTAACCAAAACACAATCCTAATAAGTACACCTCACCCAATCAAAGAAAAACCACGAGGTGATATAGATTCAATAAAAAAATTTAACAATAAAAATAAAATATTAAAGAAAAGATTACTTATATTAAATCTTTACAATTATTGGATAATGCTTCAAATACCTTTTTAAATCCATTTTAATGTTATTGATGGTATATTCTTAAACTCATCAGATTCGATAATCCAATGTATTTCATCACCTTCAGATATTTCGGCCACACACTGAATTATATCTGGTATTGGAATCATGTACTTTGAGTTAATCTTCTCTATATTTAATTTATAATTTAATTTTACATCATCATTCATTTTACTCATACTCCACTATAATATCTTTCATATATTCAATATCATCTTGTGAGACGTATTCTCCATCAATAATATCTCCGGATTTTATGTTTTTATCTATGAATCTCAATAATGATTCCTTAAAGTATTTTCTACTTTTGAAATTTCCATGATATTCATAGTATTCCAGGTTTATTTCGATATTTTCATCATGTCTGCTCTTTATGATAATAATCACCACTTTTTTTATTATTTCAAATTCTTTTTTCTTATTTTTATCTGATATTTTATTTTCAGTTTCAAATAGTTGTTTTATTCTATGATATTCTTTGGTGCTTTCATCCAGTTTGGATTGAATCTCATGTTTAGTTTTTTTTATATCTTCTTTTTCATTTTCCAGTATGCTTAGATATTCATCGATATCTTGTATGTTTTTGATATATGTTGTTATCATTAGTTTTTTTATTTCAAGTTCAGGGGGATATGCTTGTTTAGCTATGTTAATCTTTGATTCTATGGCATCTCTTATGAATATGCTTCTTTTTCCTTTATCGATATTTTTCAGTAAATTTTTTGGATCTCGGAAGTTGTATATTTTTTCCATTTAATCACCAATTTCATCATTTGCATATATGTTACTTCTATGCTACTCCTAATGCTACTTTATACTACTTTGATGCTACTTTATATTACACTAATAATAATATAATAAATAATATAATAATATTAATAATAATATAAAAATATAATAATTATTTTATAGAGTATCTACGTATTATAGGCGTTTTTCAATGCAATACATCTTTACATTTTTTGCAATTATTAATTTTTTCCAAGTGATTGGGTTGTTATATTCTGACATTTTCTCGTTCAAACGTGTATTCATGTTCTTTAATTTCATCACGATATTTTCTGATAAAATCATCAAATTGCCTCTTAGTGGTAGCAGTCTCATCTTTCAATTTGGATTGAGTGTGTGGGGGGATGATATTGTGGATATTTAGCATTTTTGACAGCAATGGTATGTATCTTTCAAAGCGTGGATATAATGGATCATCACACATTTGTTTTGCATTTTCTTCATAATCGCAAGTGTCTTCCTCTTCAAATTGTATTGCATCTTGCGATACATTTTCGGATTCTGTGTAATTTTTGTTTGCGTTATCGTCTTTATGGTATTGCATTTTTTCATCTTTTTTATTTGCATTTTCCGGAATATTGTAATAATTGGTGCTGGTATATATCTTCTGGCTGTCCTTCTGTTTATAGTCTTCCAGGAGGTTTATACATTCTTGTATGCAGTTTAATCTCATATATATCTGGGCGTTCTGTTTTCGCATGTCATAAAAATCAATACTGTTTCTGATATATTCTGAAAAACTCAGGCCGCTATGTTTGATTTTCTGTCTTTGTTCTTCTCTTATTCTTATACAAACCGTATGCATCATCTTTTCCTATCTCCTCTGATTTTATTTTATTAAATTTGTATGGAAATAACAACATATATTCTATCTGTGGAATGCTTTTTATTTCCATAATGTTATATATGTACGATACTAGCAAGTGTGTCGGAAGTATACTAAAAAATAAAAGTCAATTCATTAACTTGAATAAGTCAATTAAGTATTTTTAAAAGAGAAGTATGAAAAATTAATGATTAATTTGAACTATTGGTTCTATTGGAGCTAAAATTATAATTATTAAATAAAATAAATTCAAATATGGACTGAATTAATTTGTTTATTGGATGGTCATAAAAAAAGTTATTTATAGTATATTACCAAACTAAAATGATAGATTTATATACTTCTTTTAACATATAATTATATATGGCAGGAAAAACTAAAATCAATGTATTAAACGTTACAAAAAAAAATGAGCTTGAAGAAGCTATTAGCGAGTATGTTA
>JAFRMD010000141.1 GCA_017430835.1 Methanosphaera sp. | reverse complement strand
TATTCAATACCTTTAATACCAGATAGTGTTTCATGGTGGATAGTTAATGCTTCAGATAGGACTATAATATCACTCATTTTGAATGTTGCTGAAAATGGTATCTATGCAGTTGCAAATAAATTTTCTTCAATATATACAGGGGTTTTTAATGTGTTTTCATTGTCTTGGAACGAATCTTTGTCAGTACATATAAATGATGAGGATGCAGAACAATATATCAATAATGTTTATGGTTATGTTTTTAGATTTTTCTTTTCAATTTCTATGCTTATAGTATGCGCTATGCCTATCATAGGTGGTATTTTTATTACAAATGATTATAATGAAGCATACTTACATATACCTATTTTAATGTTCGCTGCATTTATTAATGTTTTGTCAACCTATATAAGTGCAATCTACTTTGCAAAAAAGAAAACGAAACAAATAGCCAAAACGTCACTTATTGGTGCATTAATTAACATTATTATTAATATTAGCTTGATAAAAGAAATAGGACTATTTGCAGCATCGATTTCAACTTTATTATCATATTTAATTTTGTTTATTTATAGATACATAGATACAAAGAGGTATTTTAAAATTGATATTTTTAGAAGAGACAAGATAGTATCAATTATTTATGGCATTATTGTAGTGTGGATTTATTATTTAGATAATATGATACTAAACTATTTGAATTTTATTATTTTGTTGTTGTTCATTTTGATTGTTAATAAGAACGATATAAAAAAACTAATTCTTTTTATACATAAGAGAGTTAAATTGGGATAATCATACAATAAGAATCAAAGGATTACTTATTGTGTAGACGTATTATATACAATTTAATAATAAATACTAGGGAGTGAAATATGAAAAAAATTTTAGGTACAAAAGTTGATTTTATGGTCATATTATTGCTTTTTCCAATATGTATAATTGTTGGAAAGATTATAAGATATTCAGCTATGAAAACAATATTAGTAGATACCAGTATAGGTCATAATTGGATCAGAATTATTACGTCAAATATGTCGTATTCTGATATATTGAAATTAACTGTTGCAGCAGAACAAAGTGGATTCGCAATTATTTTTTACAAGTTTTTAAATGTTTTTAAATTAGGTAGTTATACAAATTTTGAAATTGCAATAAGTATAATATTTAATCTTATTGTTATTATAATGTTTTTTAAGTGTAGGAAAAAGATTAGTATTTTTCAAGCAATATTTCTTTTAACAACAATAGTACTTTTAAATTTGTTTTGCTTTTGTTTGTCAAAGGAGCCGATACAGATTTTATTTTTTATTATCATATATTATATACTACTTTCACATGTTAATAAAAAAGAGTTTTGGTGTCTTGCTGTTATTGCCTTTTCGGCAATTCTCTTTAGAAAGTATTATATTCTTATTGTTTATTATTATATTGGAGCAAAGATTATAGTAAAGTATTTAACCAACAATAAAGAAAAGAAGTCATATATTAAGATTTTATTTATAATATCACTAATTAGTATTGGTTATTTAATAATATTGCTTGTAAGTAAAAAGATTATGCCTTCGTATTACAATGAGTTTATTAGGGTTAGAACTAGAACTAGTGAAGCAGCCACAATGATTTCGAATATTTTTAATAGTGATAATATTGTTCTTTTCGTTGTAAATTATTTATTAATTGTTTTGAGAATGATTTGCCCAGTTGAGTTGATATTGCATGGACCAAAATATATGTTATATTTTTTCTATCAGGTATTAGTTTCTTATACGTTAATAAAAGGAATATTAGATTATAAGAAGAGTCCAGAAATTAAAAACATTTCAGTCTTGATATGTATTGCCTTTTTATTTACATCGGCTACTTTTGAGCCAGATTTTGGATCCTGGATTAGGCATGAAATTGTGTTATTTCCAATTCTGATGATTATTAATGACATTACAACGAAAAAGTATGATAATTGCAGTCAGGCTAGTACAGCTGTCAGTACAATTGCAAACACAAATGATGATGTATATAAGAAAAAAGATTCTCTTTAAAGAATTAATTTGTGATTTAAAAAATTGGGGAGAAAGGAGTATATTTGTACTTTGTAGGAGACATCGTGTATGTTACAAAATATTTTTACAAAAGAAAAAGACCAGGAAGTAATCATATGTTTGTGATACTTGAAAAGCCAAATAAATATAGCAGAAATTATAAAGGATTAATCATATCCTCAAAATATGAAAAAAGACATTTTAAGTTTGTAGAAGAATTAAAGAATAATAAATTAAATCATTTGTTTAAAAAAAGTATAGTTTATTGTAATGATTTAATAAGACTAAGATCAGAAGATATAAACAGAAAAATAGGTCAAGTAAATGCTTATGAATACTATAGACTTATAGATTGTCTAAGTAGTTATACTAGTAGACATTCACGTAGATAGAAGAGGAAAATTATGAAAAGTAAATATGAGAAACAATCAATAGATAGAATTTTATTTTTAAAAGAAAAGCAAATAATATCAATGAAGAGTAATAACATAAATACTTTAGGAGAGCTCTCAAATCAGTCAAGAGAAGATTTGAAGAATATTGGAATATCAAATGATGACATAAGTATGATTAATGATGAATTACAACTTTTAGGATTAGGATTGAAAGCTTAAAGAACACGACATAAGAGGTTTTATCACGAACATATAATATGGTATAAATATAATAGAGATTGAATCAAGAGAACTTCAAAATGGAGCTCTCTTTTTTATGTTTGAAATTTAAGGAGGATTTAAAATGTTAGTTAGAGCTACAGATGAATTTTTGAAAAAAGGAATTAAACCTAAAGAATTAAAAAGAATACCAAAGGCAGGAACTGAAATTGAAATTAAAGATTCAAGATTTGAATTATTGTCTGGTAAAAATAAATACAAAGTGAAATTTGTTGAAAAAGTAGAAAAAGAAGATAAAGAGGATGTTGAAAGTACTGAAGAGGATAAATAGTATTGAGAGTAAAGCTTTATAGTAAATGTCAAAAAATAATAGAAAGTCCAAAGACTTATTGTGCTAAATGTAGCAAGGAGATGGAATCTATTATACAAGAAAGAAAAGGAAATGAAATTTACAATAAAAACAGAGATAAGAAATACACTTCCTTTTACAATAGTAGTGCTTGGAGGAGAATGTCGAAAGCATATCTTTCCAAGCATTTATTTTGTGAAGAATGTGAAAAAGAAAAGATAATGGATGGCAAGTACTCTTGTCAGATTTCTGAAGAAGTACATCACATTGTACCGATACAAACAGAGGAGGGATGGAAGAGAAGATTGGATATAAGTAACCTAGTTGCTTTATGTCATTTTCATCATGATTAAAAACATGGAAGATTTTCTAGAAAAAAATAAAGGGTGGGGAGGTCAAAAAAGTACAGATAAAAAGCCAAACCAACGGCGTTCGGGGGAAAGTGTAGAAAATTCTTTTCCTCTAATTAATGAGTTACAAACGAGCCCACAAATTGGGCTACAATAAGAAGTAAGATACAAAAAGATAAGGTACACATAAAAAGTTTTCATAAATCTATTCAATTGACAAATTCCATAATTATTTATAAATTAAATCTATAATATTTATTACTTTTTTGAAACCAAATTATTTTTTAAATTGTATTACAAATAGAGGGTAAAAAAGGAGGAAATTGTGGTACAAGAGATATCTCGAGACGTTTGATGAGGTTGTCCACGATGCCGTGTGTGTCCGCTGTGAACACTACATGGGGAAGTGCAAGTGTGATTACGAAATGTGTTCTCCTGAGTGTTGTGAGAAGACTAGGCACGATGATTTGTCGTTCATAGTC
>JAFRMD010000140.1 GCA_017430835.1 Methanosphaera sp. | reverse complement strand
TTGTTTGCTATTGTTTGTTTTATCCTGATATTTTTTGTATATCTATTGTTGATCTCATATTTTACTTATCTGAATTGGAATAATATAAGTAATATTTATATAATAATAATTCCAAATTTATAAATAACACTATATGAATTCGGATATTGAAAATTAATTACTTCTTTAAATAGTTTTTAAAAGTTTTTAAAGTTATAATTAAAGAATTATACTAAGTTAAAAAATATAATAAATATTCCAAAGTGTTATCAGATTTATATCAATATAATTAATTGGGTGGTTTTTTTGAGGACAAAAAATGTAGCAATAATAGGTGTAATAGCATTAATAGCTATTGTAGCCGTTTGCGGTTCATACTTTTTATTCTTTAATCACGTAGAATACAAAAATATTACAATGAATGGTGTAACAATGGAAGTTCCAAAAAGTGATGATAATGTAACGCAAAACACAAGTCTTTATAGTAGGTATAATGATACCAAAAATCATATCAATGCATTTGTATATGATTCAACAAATGCTGGAATAAATGATTTGGATGAGGCTATGGAATTTGCTGCTTTAAGGGAAATGTTCCAACTTAATGCAACACCAGAAACAAATGATGGAATAACTTACAACTATTCTAAATCAACTGGAGTATATAGTTATGTTACAAATTTTACACATAAGAACGTTTTAGTAGTTACAAAAGACAAAGAGAATATGATTCACATTGTAAAAACTTTAAAAGTTAATGAGGAAGCAGTAAATCAGACAAACAATACAAATCAAACAACTACTAAAGCAAGTTCAACAACAAAAAAGAAGACAAATACTGCAACTAAAAAAGTTGAAAGGGAAGAAGATAAAATAACTGCTGATGGTTGGAATCCGAAGGAACATGAAGTATCTCGTGAAAAACTTGACAGTAACCTTGAAAGAGTGTATTATGATGATGGTTACTCACGAGTAGTTGATAAGAAAGGAAATATCAAATCCTATGGGTATTAGAAGATATTTTTTTCTCTCTTTTTTTCCAATTTTTGAAAGTAGTTACTATATTCATCACCAACAAGGATATAATCTTTTTATAATAAATTTTATATGATTTATTCAGAATAATTTATAATATTATATTTGGATTAAACCTAAAGAATCTGATGAAAAATATACAAGAACATTTTCACTATAAAATACTTCAATTTCTCTTTTTAAAGAATAGATTTATTACATATTAGATAAAGAACTATCTTTATATGATATAATCTATTAAATTTTTATTTAAAGACATGATTGTACTTTAATTTCTTATATTAAAACTTAGATTTAAAATATACGAGGAGGATTTCATGTATTGTCCAAGATGTGGCTGTGAAAATGTTGAGGGGGCATTTTATTGCAAGAAGTGTGGATGTTCCTTAAACAATGCTCCAAACAATCAACCAGTATACACACCACCACAAAGAAATTCATCAAGTACAAAAAATTTACTTATTATTGCCATTACAGTACTTATAATAACATTAATCGTAGCGGGAACCTTAATAATATTGTCCGATAATAATAATGACAGATCAATAATAAATAATATTCAAAAATCAGTGTCAAACAATCAAAGCAGTGATGCTTCCGACACGTTAAATGTTAACCAGGTAACATTCTATTCTGATGGTAACCCTAACACTGGAGAAAGTGCAACAATCAATGTTGGAAAAGAGCATTTTAATGAGGATATGGAAGTAAAGACAACTTATTCAAGGGATGGTGTGAATTTCAATAATCCTGATTATGAATATCGTACAGTTGATGCG
>JAFRMD010000139.1 GCA_017430835.1 Methanosphaera sp. | reverse complement strand
GACAATGCTTAGTATGATAATAGGTATTATTGTTACTGCAATATTTACCGCTTATCTTTCATCCATTTATAATGAAAAAAATGAAGCTGAAACTAGAGAAACAGTTAAAATCAATAGAAAAATGATTGAAAAAAACAATAAGGAATTGCATGATGAAATTAAAACCGTCAAAGATGAATTTGATGTTCTTAAGGATGAAAATCGTCAATTGATGGATAAGATTGATGAATTGAATGAAAAGATAGATAAATTATCTGAAGATGACTAAACACAAATTCCTTTTTATAACTACTATTTTTTTTGGATGAAAAATTTCCCATATTATTAATACTTATAATACTATAGATAATATTAAAATTCATTTTTTTATTTCCGAAAAATAACGAGGTGATAATTATTATGACTCGTAAAGATTACTATAAGATATTGGGTGTAGACAGGAATGCAGATTCCCGGACCATTAAAAAAGCATATAAAAGGTTGGCACTTAAGTATCATCCTGATGTCAATAAGAATCCTGATGCAACCGAAAAGTTCAAGGAAATAACCGAAGCATATGCTGTCTTATCAGATCCGGATAAAAGAAGAAAGTATGACTTAATGGGATTTGAAAGCTTAAATGATTTCACCCAGGAAGACCTTATAATGACAGTGAATCTTGATAAGATTTTCAAGGGAATAGAATATGCACTTAATCTCGAAAAAAAGTATGGAATAATATCTGAACTGGTAAATTTTGGTTTAAAACACGCTACTAATCATGGTGGTAGGGGCAAGTCCAAAGTCTTTGGAAAAATCTATCAGCACAGACACCGAAAGGGTTGGAAAAAATAAAGAACTGATTGAAAATGCACTATGTTAACGTAAAGTCAATATTGTCCCCAAAAAATGGCATGAACATTTACCGGGGCTGCAGTCATAATTGCATTTACTGTGACAGTCGCAGCAGTGTTTACAACATGAATCATGACTTCGAGGATATTGAATTAAAACAAAACAGTATAGAACTGTTAGAGAAGGCCCTGAAAAACAAGAAACACAGATGCATGATTGGTACCGGTTCCATGAGCGATCCATACATGCCACTTGAGATGAAGTTGAAATACACGCGTCAAGCTTTGGAACTTGTTTATCGCTATAATCACGGTTTTACCTGCATCACAAAATCCGATAATATACTGAGGGATATTGACCTTTTGAAAAAGATTAACAATAAGACAAAAGCGGTTGTTCAGATGACCTTAACATGCTGTGACGATAATCTTAGTAGAATCATTGAACCCAACGTCTGTACCACTACAGAAAGAGTAGAAGTATTAAAACGCCTGAAAAGGGAGGGCATCCCCACAGTCGTATGGTTAACACCTGTTCTTCCATACATTACCGATACAGAAGAGAACATAAACCAGATTATTGACTACTGTATTGACTGCAATGTTAAGGGAATTATCTGTTTCGGTATGGGATTAACTCTGCGTGAAGGAAATCGTGAATACTATTACCGAAAGTTGGATGAACACTTTCCGGGACTTAAGGAAAAATATGAAGAAAGATATAAAAAAAGATACGCCATATCCAGTCCACACAATAGGAAGTTGATGAAAATATTTAAAAGACGTACCCATGAACATGACATCATGAACAATCCCGAGGAAATATTCAAGTATTTACAAGAATTTCCCACCAAGGACAAGACCAGACAAACAACATTATTTTAATGATTAGATAGAAAAGTATAATATAGTTAATAACAAATAATAATTGGAGAAATATAAAATGGAAGTAAACAATATTTTAGATGCCCTGGAAATGGATGACGTGGAAGAAGTAGTGCAATTATGCAAATGTACCTATGATGGAAAATGTGTAGAGTTCAGATTGGTTACTGATGACATTGGAGTAATTGATGAAATTGAATTCCTGCAGGATGACGGTACATACTCATCAGAACATGAAAATGGTGATGATGAAAGTCTTGCATTAATTATTGAAGCCATTGAAAAGGCTCCTTACAATGTTTTCCATAAGAGTGATGTTGGTGCTAAACTAAACTTAAACCATGCAAGCATTAAGGAACAAAACGTTCCAGAACACTTTAAGACTGACTTCTACGTAGATGAAGAAGGACCTATAGAATTTACTTTAGTAAAGAATATTGTAGAATTAGATTAATATTCTTAATCTAACCCCACTTTTAACCACCCACTCATTTTAGATTAAAACTAGTTATAATTGAAATGTTTTATTGTATATTGGAGTATCATTTTTCCAGCTTGCATCAAAGACCAATATCTGTACCTTGGATACTTTATCACTGGTAACGTTAACAGTTTGATTTATTGGAAAACTGCCCATACTCAGATTAATCCTATCATCATCGACACTGGTAACCAACTGACTATTTTCATCCATGAAATTGTATTTACACTTCAATAATTCAAAACCTCTTGCAATTCTTAAATAACCAGTTAATTGTGCAGCATTATCAGAATTATTTAATTGTACATCTGTTACGCCGACTCCTGAATGATCCTGCATTAAATATAATGATATTCCCGCCAATATCGTAATAACTAATACAACTTTAATGAGATTACCATGATTCACATATACCACCTCCAAATAAACTACTTGTATATTTTCTTCAAGTCCAATACTGGAGTATTGTTTAGCATGTCAACACCATAAAATGTTATGACATTATCATTTATTTCCTTTATCCTTATAGTTGATACTCCTATTGGATTTGGCCTGTTTGGTGCGTGTGTTGAAAACAATCCCAACAATTCACCGTCACCCCTGAAGGGTACTGTCTGCTTATATTCATCTGACTTGTGAAAGTAGAATATTAACATGTACTCTTCATCCGCTTTCATGCTTTTCATACTTTCAAGATATTTCCTGTCAATAATCAATTCTGCCGTTTCATCCATGGATTCATTACTGGATTTTGGCATCATATCAGTTGATTCATACCTTGACTTAATGTATCCGATAGCTTTAAATGTTATTTCTTCCAAAAAATTTATACCTCCCATAAAATAAAATTAGCAGTATTCAATTAATTCTTACTATTATATTGTTTTTATGATAATTAATATTTTATTCAAAGGAAAAAATAGTGAAGAACAAATCCCATGTAGTAGCTTCAGAACTTATATCCATTATATACGATTTATAACATTGTTTTAACTTACAACAAATAGTACGAAAAACATGTAAATTGTCATTTTAATCAATGCTTTTTTCATGGGATTTTCCCATAACAACTCAAGATTTCCCTGTATCCTGATTTTCCAAAGTTATGCCACACTATTGATAATAAATTGATACCTGATTATAATAACATAAAAATTTATTAAAAATAAACAATATATAACATATTATTGAAAAACATATCAGAAAATGATATTACAAATAAATCAATATTATTTTATATAATTCCTCTTTAAAAGATAATAACAGGAGATTAAGATGAACAAAAGTGACATTACCCGAAATTATTACATGTTAACAGGACCATTGGCTAAGAAGGGCTATGATTGGTGGTGGCATTCCCTCACAGCCTATCATAAAAAGACTAAAAAGCCAAAAGCCTTCTTTATTGAATATTTTGTTTGCAATCCTGCACTGGCAGAAGATGAACCTACGCTAGGTCAAGACCCTGAAAATCAGAAACTTGGAAAAAGACCATCATACTGTATGATAAAAGTAGGCAGTTGGGGAGAAAATCCAAAACAAATACACAACTTCTACTCAATGAAGGATTTTAATTGTCCACCCGATAAACTGGACATTAAAGTTGGAAAGTGTACACTTACGGAAACACATATGAGTGGAAATTGTAAAGTATCCTCGGAAGATGCAGTTAATCATCCGGAATATATGTGTGATGCTGGAGAAATGGAATGGGACTTGAAAATTGACAAACAGATAACATTCAACGTAGGCTATGGTGCAAGCAAACTATTCAGAAAACTCAATTCATTCGAAATGTTCTGGCACGCCGAGGGTATAAAAACATTCTATGAAGGAACAATCTACCTTGATGGAGAGGAATATGAAGTCATTCCCGAAAAATCATATGGATATTCCGATAAAAACTGGGGAGGAGACTTTACAAGTCCATGGCTATGGATATCATCATGTAACATAACAAGCCTAAAAAGTGGAAAAAAACTGGAAAATTCAGCATTTGAAGCAGGTGGTGGAAGACCAAAAGCATTTGGAATAGAAATTCCACGAAAACTGTTAATCGGATTTTATTATGAAGGAAAAATGTATGAATACAACTTTGCCCGATTCTGGAACATGGTGAAAATAGATTTTGACTTCAAGGAAGGAGAAGAAGTGCATACCTGGACAATAAATGCTTCCAACAAGAATTCACGAATAGAAATGACCCTGCACTGTAAACGAGATGAAATGCTGTTGATTAACTATGAAGCACCTACTGGAAAGAAATTGCATAATCGCCTATGGAATGGTGGAACAGGATACGGAGAAATAAAACTGTACAAAAAGGATGGAACACTCATAGACCACGTTAAAATGGAAAATGCAGGATGTGAATATGGAGAATATTGTTAAAAATAAATAAAACTCAATATTTTTTCGATAAAAAAGGTATTTAATAGTGAATTATACAATAATTCACTCTAAAAACTAGTTTTCTGATTTGAAGAATGTTTTCATAACCGGATCGTTTAATTCCTTATCAACATCCTTTAGTAATTCAGGAATTTCCAAGTGCTGTGGACAGTATTTTTCACATGACCCACATTCTATACATTCATTGGCAGCACCGTTTTCTTCACTTTCTGCCAATACAAGATATGATACTGCTGCATTCACAGGGTCTCCCTTTTGCATCTTGTTAATGTAGCCTGTATTGTAGATGGAGAAATACTTGGATATTGGAATGTTTACTGGACAGTGTTCAATACAGTAATTACATTCAGTACATTTAATTGGTGTTAAATCGTTAACTATATCTCTTACTTTTGAAATCAATTCATGTTCCTCTTCATTTAAAGGTTTAATATCTTTAAATATATCTATACTGCTTTTCATTTGTTCAAGACTGCTTACACCATTTAATATCATGAACACATTGTCCAAGTCATTGCAGAATCTCAGTGCCCATGATACATTTTCACTAGTTTTATCATAATCCTTGAATATTTTTTCAGCAGATTCCGGCAGGTTGGCTAATGCTCCACCTTTTACTGGTTCCATCACAATTACTGGTTTGTTGTATTGTGTTGCTATTTCATAGCATTTCTGTGATTCTATTGTTGAACTTGTCCAGTCAAGGTAATTTATTTGAAGCTGTACAAAGTCACAGTCAGGGAATGCTTCAAGTGCTTCTATTAGTGCTTCCGGTTTGTCATGGAATGAAAATCCCATATTTTTTATTTTTCCTTCTCGTTTTTTCTGTCTTACAAATTCAAATGAATCAAAGTCGTATACTGCGTGGTGTGTCATTTCATTGATGTTATGTATCATGTAGTAGTCAAAGTAGTCCACTCCACATTTTTCAAGTTGTTCATTGAAGAATTTTTCCATGTCTTCCTCTTTGTTTACGGAGAATATTGGCAGTTTTGTTGTGATTATGATATCTTCTCTTGGATAACGTTCAACAACTGCTTCTTTAAGTACTTTTTCGCTTACTCCGTTATGGTAGGGGTGTGCTGTGTCAAAGTATTTTCCACCATTAGCTACATATACGTCAACCATTTGCTTTACCTGTTCTATATCTACCTTTGTTGGATCTTTTTCATCCGTTTGTGGCAGACGCATCATACCAAACCCAAATTTTTCCATAAAAAATCACCTATTACTTTTGCAAAATATTAATTTAATTAAATATTTTTTACGTACAGATTCCTTAGTATTTTTAACTATTTTCAATAGCTGTTTTACCAAGGATTACTATTGAATTATTTGTTAAGATTTCTGTTATTATATATTTTTTTATGTTTTCATTTAATCATTAAAAATAGTTTCATTTCTACAAATAATACCTATATATATATGATTATTTAATCAATTTAGTATATATGTTTTTTGTTAATTAATAGATAATAAAAAATAGTTTGAAATAAAATGAGGTACTGTCTTGAATTCTAATCTGGAAAGCTCTATTTCATCCAAAGAGGATGACAAAAAATTAGGTGATTATTTTTTATTCTTTATCAAAGGATTTTTTTTATTAAAGCATCATTTTTAAAAAGTGGGGGATTATAGGGCAATTCTTATAGATATTACTCATATAATCCTTATGTTTTTTCATTTTCCTTGTTTCAGTGATTACTTTTTAAAAAATGCATCTATCCTTGTCTGCACATTTTCTCGAATATTGTCCCAATAGGCTGGATAGTCGGACAGATGAAGACTTGCAGGTCCAAAGACATTAGGTACTCCCGGTGCAAATGGTGTCACATACTCATCTGCTAGGGTGGTGCAGACTACTACTCCTCTTTCAAGATCAATCTGTGCATCCGCAAGACCTGGCTTATGTTCATTAAAGTCTTTTGCTGCAATACTTCCCGGCTATGTAATAGGAATACGATCACCTTTGTTTTCAGATGCAGATGCATATGTGTCGTCTCTTTTCCAGTTAAGAGGGTTGATGGAAATGGCATTTTCAAGAACCACGGCATTTTCCTCGTTTTTATTTTCTGGTCCATCTAGATTATATGATACAATGACGCCAGTGTCGTCTTCACCTTCAGCAAATTTCAAGGCAGGATTTACCTCCAGATCATCGGTTGTGATGGAGAATCCGATTACGTATGCTGCTATCATTCGTTCCAGGTAATCGGTATGCTCCTTGAAGTAGTCACGAAGTGCAATTTTCAGCATTAAAGAGCCTTGAGAGTGTCCTGCAAGGATGAATGGACGTCCCTGGTTATAATATTCAAAATAGTAATCCAGTGCAGCATAAACATCCGTTTTCTATTCACGAAGCTGGAAATCCATGAGTTCAGCTTGGTTTTTTCCTATAAGTGCACAAAGATTGCTTTGACGATGAAAAGGTTCGTATAAGTTAGTTAAATCTTCAAAAAGTAGTGGTGCCTGAGGATAATGATCATTCACACATACTCGAAGCATAGGATCCTCGACGGGAACAATTGCCGGAGCATCGGGTTGAGGGTTGATGTACACTGTCGGATAAATGAAAAAGGTATCCACATCCTTGTCCGTATTTTCCGGCAGATGCACCCAGTTGTTTTTGTCAGAATAGTCAGTAGGAACTCCTACCAAATTCTTGACCTTGTAGTTCTGTTTTTCATCACGCATTTTTATTATTCCTCATTATAATTACTAACTATGTTAATTATAATATACCTTTCCATTATTCTATGCAAAAAGAGTAACATCTAATTAATCCAGCATAGTCTCATTTAAAAAATGAATGTTTTTGGAGTAAAGATGAAAAAATATCCTTATTCATTTCTTTTAATAAGTCGTTTAACATATTCATTAGACCAAAATAGGGTTATGAATGTGGCAATCATTTGTCCTATAATAATACCATACCATACCCCGTGTTCTCCAAGTCCGAAAACAATTGCAAACAGGTATGCACAGATAATACTGAGAACTACCGTTCTTAAAACTGTCTGAATCATGGCAGTTAAACCCTTACCAACACCCTGAAAGAGGAATGTTGAAGGAGCACCAAATGCCATGAACACATAATACAATGTCATAGCCCTTAAGAAGTCTGTCATAGAACCTGCTATATGTGCACTTCCCACACTGTAGGAAAACAGCATTACCACCTGAGGAGCAAAAACGTATAAGAATACTCCAGTAATTACTGCTACAAGCAATGCCAACTTCATACTATAACGATGGGCCAACTGAATATTCTTAAAGTTTCTTGCACCGAAGTTTGCACCTACAATTGAAACAAGAGCTGTTGAAATACCAATGATAGGCATTGTACCAAGGGACACTACCCTCCAACCAGTAGTATAAACTGCCACTGCATCTGTTGAGGCAACTGTTGTCAATAATGTTGAAATGACGGCGGTAAGTATTGCAGTCATGAGCAATTCAAGACTGGCAGGAATTCCAACTTTAAGAATATCAAAAGTTATGTTTCTTTTGAAGTGGAAATTAGACCAGGTCGGTTTTATATACGTGTTCTTTTTAATATAAAACCAATAAATTATTATGACAATTACAAAGGTTGATGAAATCAGGGTAGCTAACGCTGCTCCCCTAACACCCAGGCCAAGTGGATAAATCAATATGGGATCTATAATAATATTTATTACTCCACTAATTGCCATTGCAACCATTGTACGATTAACATCACCTTCTGCCCTTAAAATTCCATACATTGCATTGGGAAGTACAAACAATAAGGATCCGCTAAATATTATCAGACCATAATCCATAGCATACTTTGTTGTATCTGCAGCGCCCATAAATATGAGTAACGGTTCTAAAACCAAGAGCAAAATTACAGTCATTATGAGTGAAATGATGATTGTTAAAAATATTACGTGTAATCCACCATTATCTGCCTTTTCCTTCTTTCTTTGACCAATATACTTAGATAATGCTGAGGTAGCACCTCCACCCAGACCATTGCCCAGTCCTACCAGTATTAAAAATAATGGAGTAACAAATCCTACACCAGCTAATGCATCAGAACCTAATCCTGCAACCCATGCAGCATCGGCTAAGTTGTATAAACTAACAAGAAGCATTGATATTATTAGTGGTACTGACATTTTTCTTACAGCAATTCTTGGATCGCCTAGAATTGTTTTTACTCCAGCAGTCTCTTTATGTGTTGTCATTATCTTTTTAATCCCCCATAAAAATAAAAAAAAATATTCTCTTATAAAATATAATAATCATTTTTATATTTGTCTTTTATAGAAAATACAGTTTATCATAATTAACATATTTTTAGTATTTAAAAAAGGATATTTAACACCTTTAAGAAAAATAATTATTTATTCTTTATTAAAATCAGTAATTTCCTTTCATATAATCCTCTACACTAATATATCCCTGGTTCCAATGGCTTTTATATTTGAGACTTTCCTCATAACTTCCAGTGATTTTTACAGCTGCCTCTTCACGAACTGGATAATAGTAATAATAGGAACTGTGGTCATAACTATCCCTTTCTTCAGCCACTTTAGAATATGGATCATCATATAGTACATCAAACAATACACTAATATCAGTTAAATTAGGGTTTCTGACTGCTTCTTTTCTTACTGACCAATCAGAATCATTTTTTGCAATATATCCCAGAATGTCCTCATTTTTAACATTTTTAACTGCCTTTTCTCTGATGTTGGAATCTGAAGAATTTTTGGCAAGACTGTTAATTATTTCATTATCGTCAAGGATTATAGCCGTTTCTAAGCGAATTTCTTCATCGAACTCATTTTCGAGTATGTCCCTCAATATTTTTTCATCAGTAATTTTTTCAACTGCATTTTTACGAATCCAACTGCTTTCATCATTTCTTGCTATGTATGCCAGGTTTTCCTGATTGCTTATTTTTTTAACTGCCTTTTCTCGTACATAACTATCCTTATCGTTTTCAGCTATATCCATTAATATTGTTTCATCAGATATTCTTTCAACTGCTTCTTTTCTTGCATATTCGTCTTCATCAGTTTTTGCTATATCAATCAGTACTGTTTCATCTGTAATTTTTTCTATTGCCTTTCTTCGTACATAAATGTTTTCATCAGTTTTTGCTATTTCTGCCAGTATTTTTTCGTCTGTCAATTCTTTTACTGCATCTATTCTGACATCTGGATTGCTGTGTTTATATTTTGGTTTGAACATGTCCATAAATCCCATATTATTACCCTCATTATCTTTTGAACTATGTATGATTTTTTCAATTGTATAATATAATATATGATTATTTTTTTAGTTTATTTTTTGGGGAAGAAAATATTTTTATACCAATAAGTGTACATTTTTTGTACAAACATTTATATATACGAAAAATAATATTAATACATATGTACAGAATTTGTACATATTTTTTATATATCCAATTTAATAATATAATAAAAAGGAGACTTAATGTGAAAATAAAGAAAAAGACATTAATATCTATCTGTATAATATCATTATTCCTAATAATGTCAACAGTTTCTGCAAATGAAACGACAAAAACAGATACATACAATTCTTATTCTGCAAATGACAACACTAATGTAAACACAAATTATGAAAACAACAACTACCACAAAGAAAGCAATTCAAACAATGAAAATATGGAAAACACGGACAATTCATATCTTGACAAAACTTCAGGCGAAGATGAAACAATAGTAGATTCAACTTATAATTTAATTGATGATTCAGATGACGATTACGATGATGAATCAGAAGATGATTACTACGAAGATTATGATGATGATTCATACGACGATTTTGATGAAGATGACGATGATTACAACGATGATTTAGACGAAGACGACTATGATTATGATGATAATGATGACGATTACGATTATTGCTATTATGACGATGATTACAACGATGATTATGATGACGACTCAGACGACGACTCAGACGACGACTATGATTATGATGATTATGACGACGATTACTACGACGATTCAGAGGATGATTACGATGATGATTCAGACGAAGACTATTACGACGATTACGATGATGAAGATTCATATGACGATGAAGATGATGATACAGAATATGGAGACTACGGTGAATTTACAGGCTATGATGTAGAATTTGATAACAGCACACCACTAACATATTTAACATATTGTCCAATCAGCAAGAATACAAACAGTTTATCCACTGAAAATTTCATTAGTAAAATATCAAACATTTCACCTCTTTACATGACAAATAATGATGAAAAAATCAATGCAAATCCTGTTTACAATTTCCAGAAAAGTCACAACAACTATAAAAATGCCAACAACATTATTGAATCCCAAGCTACAATACAAAAACAAAATGCTACGGATTTTAATCAAACACTGGAAAATTCAACAGCAAGTAACCAATCCAGTAATTACACAACATTAATTATTGATGATAAAAAAGAAGAATCATTCTTAGATACATTATTTTCATTAATCATGAACATACTCAATATAAATAAATAATTCACCACCCTTATTTTTTGTTTTTTTATGATAATTATTAAACTTATTTTATGACCCATTTACACCAATTGATGTTTATAATGCTTAAATAAGTATAAATAGTAGAATATACAAAAGAATAATTAAGTCATGATTAATCATGATAAATTATTTATAGGTGAAAATATATGGGAAAACTAGACGGAAAAGTCGCAATAGTAACTGGAGCAACCTCCGGAATGGGACGAGCAACAGCAAAATTATTCGCAGAAGAAGGTGCAAAAGTAGTAGTAACAGGACGTAATGAAGAAAGAGCAAAAGCAGTGGTAGACGACATTAAAGCTGCAGGAAATGAAGCAATTTACGTAATTGCAGACATGTCCGATATGGATGACGTTAAAAAAATATTCGACACAACAATGGATACATATGGAACTGTAGATGTACTATTCAACAATGCAGGAATGCTAAGCATGTCCCCATTAATGGATGTAAGTCTTGAAGAATGGAACAAAGTATTTAACGTAAACGTAACATCCAGTTTAGTATTAACACAACTTGTTGCACCAGTAATGAAAGAAAAAGGAAAAGGTACAATCATTAACACATGCAGTGTAGCATCATTCGGAGCACACCACGGATTTGCAGCATATGTAGACAGTAAACACGCTATGGCAGGATTAACCAAATCAATCGCATGGGAACTTGGCCCGGAAATAAGATGTAACGGTATTGCACCGGGACTTATCCACACAGCAATGGTAGACAGTATCGGCGGACCATCCGCACTACAACAAATGATTGACCAATGCCCAGTTAAAAGATGTGGAGAGCCAGAAGATATTGCATCATTAGCACTATTTTTAGCAACTGACGAATCCTCATTCATGAGCGGTCAAGTAATAAAAATAGACGGCGGATTCGAAATATAACCCCCCAAAATAATAATTCCTTTTTTTATAATTTTTTTAAACAGAAATAAAAATAGTTAAAGAAAAAAGTGACAAGTTAAATCACTTTTATCAGAATCTTATCTTTGTAACTTAGGAAATGGGAACTTTCAGAATATTTAAACGTTAAATAATAGTAACCCTTCTTATTTGGTGCCTGGAATGAAAAATCGCTCCTATCACTAACGTTATGTATTATGGTTTCATTATTAAATGATACCTTATACTTTCCATCAAATGCCCTTAGATATTTAAGAATTGTATTTACTTCAAGAAACATAAGGGACATAGTAGTATTTCTCTTGATTTTATAATCCCACTTATACTTTTCCTGATAGTCAAAGCTTCCATTTTCAGTTCTGATCATATAATATTCGGGAGACCTGTATTTTTTCACGTTTACAAAACGTTCCATAGTCCATGTCTTGTTAGTTTCCTTATAATAAAAGACAAACTTCAATGGATAAATTCCCCATTTTTTAGGCGTTTTAATATTTATTAGAGGAATATAACGATTCTCTTTACCACTAGTAAAATTTGCCACTTTCCTATTGTTAAAATATACGGTTACATTGGTATAATTAATGCTTGAAAATGACATAACTGACGTATTATAATTTGGAATCAATAGATTTGGCGTCAAGACAAGGTATTCATAGCCAGTCGTATTTTCTGCAATTATTACCTCAATGGTTGATGCATCAGAGTACCTGAGGTTAGGATGCATGTAACGTTTCGTAATGATATGTGACTTATTGTCTAATTTAAACTTAAAACTTGTCTTGGCATTTTTTGTGACGTTTGACGTTCCCAACAGCTTCCCATCTTCATAGTAATACACCTTTCCATAGGCATTCTTTATTGGATTGTGCTTTTCATCGACTATTGTCGTGTTAAGTTTTACGGTAGTGAATGGAGTTGCAATTATATGTCTTAAAACATCACTTTGTCCCTGTATGTGGGCTCTTTTTGCAAAGGAGTTTGTAGTTGCTCTTGATGATAAGTAATTCCTGTTTGCCTTTGTTATTAGTGTTACTTTTTTGATTTGAGTCAAGTTTGATACGTTCAAGTCAAGAATGCTAATTTTTCCCCTGCTGACTGTCCATACTCCAACCTTATGGCTTGTTTTGTTAACATAATACTTGTCATTTAATTTAACCTTTACCCTGATATCACTTTGAACTTTTTTTCCTTCTTCATCCGTGATACGTCCATGAATACTAACCTTATCCGAGGAATAGGAAATCCTTTTTAATTTCACCTTCACTTTCGTCTTATCAGACACCGTCGTACTATTTGTTTTAATTGATTTTATCTCTTTTTTTTGAATGTTATCCTTCATTACTTCCTTTTTATTAACTGTTGTCTTGTTTAAGCCAACTGCATTTGCCGTACTTATTAATAAAAATGTTATTAGGATAAGTAATAAAAGACTGCATAATGTTTTCTTATTCATTTTCCATTTTCAACTCTTTGACTATTTTATTATAATTCCAATACTACATAGGGGGTAATATCTGTTCTGTTTACTTTTTCCTGATTGGTATTCTTACTACTGTTTTAAGGTTTTCTTCCTTACACCGTCTCGGATTACTTAAGTATAACTCATGATGATATCTCTTGTCAGTTAAATCATATTCATATCCTTCATCTTCTATTAGTTTTGTAAGTTTTGCCAACGTTTCTGGTTCATCATCATATGAACCTACATGCATTGCCTGAACACATAATCCTTCATCATAGGTGAAATATTCCACCTTAGTAAAGTCCATATTCTTCTTTTTGGTAGCTTCTTCTTTTGCCCAGTCAAATATGTCTCTTGTAACAAAGTCAGGTAGGCGAATCATGGATATGAAATTGAAATCGTCCTTATTGCCATAATCAAATTCTGAATAATCGGAAGTCCACCATAATCCTTCAAGTGGAGGAACAACAAAGTCAAAATAACCTTTTAGTTTAACATCAGTCATCTTGCTCATCTTAATTGTGAAAATTATGGGATATAATAATTGAATTGATGCCTTATACTCACTATCTTCCTGGTTGGGATCACCTTTTCCCCTAACAGCAATATAATTAAATTTAGGAATCTCTATAATGCTCGGTTTTTTACAGGGTTTATAATATTCCTTAAATTCCTTCTTGTAATCAAAGGCCATAAGTCTTCCTCCAATTTTTTATTATACTAATATATCAATAAAACAGTATATAAATATATTGATACAAAGTTTAAAAGGCAATTCTTTTAATGAAATTCGCTGAAAATCTAAAAATAATTAAAAATAAAGGGGAGTTTACGGTACTTATTATTCAAAATTTGGATGATATGTAACTACCTTTTCAACAATTTTTTCTTCAGTATTGTTGGATTTATTTGCAGTCATATTGTTCTTTTTTTCATAAATACTTAATGATTTAATTATGTGCTGCATATCCTCCTCATTTTTAGCAATGACAAATATGTTTTTATGTTTAAAGTTTTTAAGGTAAGTGTATTCATTTAATGAACTTGAATAGTTATATGTGAGATTATCCTTATTATATGGGATAACTTGCAATTGGTTTATATCCCTATTTGAGAGAAATTTGAATAGCTGACCTGCATCATTCAGTGTTGTTCCCTCACTATCAAATACGTAAATATTCACCCCATTTTCTGTATCATTATATTCAGTATAATGACTTAAATTCATTGTTGTGTTATTATTAGTTGAAGGAACTTTCATTTTCACTTCATTTAATTCAATTGTATCATAAAATGTATTCTTTGGCAAAAACAGATAATTTACTGCTCCCATTAAACAAAGAATTAAGATTATAGAAATGATAATATTTTTTCTTTCCATGATTAATGATATAACATTTAGATATTTAAAGTTTTAGGAACAATATATACCTAATATAATAAAAAGTGTCAGACAGTATGCTAAAATGATAATTAGTTTGAAAAATGAAATTGTGTTAACAAAATATTAGAATAGAAAAAAATTAAAACCACGTCATATCCCAATTTATATGATTGTGGAAAAAAAATTTAAAAGAAAAAGTGTTTGGTTAGATTTTAGTTAATGTAACATCTTTTCTTGTTACTTTATAGATGTCATTTGGTCCTGCAACGAATGTTAGAGTATGATTGCCTCTGGTTACGTTTGTTGGTGTAAGAATATTTATTTTTCCACCCTGAATGGTTACCTGTTGGGTAACCGTTTTTTGATTGATTTTGATAGATACCTTGATATCGGATTTAATATACTTGTTCTTAGCATCCAAAATCTTTGCTTTAATTCTTGTTTTGTTCTTGGAAGTTGTTACCGGTTTGGCGTCAATGTGTATATTGTCTGCATTTACTTTAAGTGTGGTTTTGCTTGTAACTTCCTTGTATGTGTTTGATGAGAGTACTGCTGTTAAATTGTATTTACCATACTTGATTCCATCCAACTTGTACTTTAACGTTGCAATTCCATTTTTTATTTTAGCTTTGACTGTTGTACCATTTTTGGTTAGTGTTTTACCGTTTAATTTGAAGATTACATATCCTGCTTTTATGGCTTTTTTGTTTTTGTCCGTACATTGTGTTTTAAGTGTAATTGTACCTGTTGTTGTGGTTTTTATCTTTGTGTTTAACAGTTTGATTTTAGCTTTCTCTTGGTTTGGGTCAGTTTAGCTGTTTTATTTTCTGATTTAAGATATTTGCTGTTTTCTGAGTATACGGCTGTGATATTGGATACTTTATTGTAATAGTTTTTGTTTGGTGTGATTGTTAGAATTGCTTTTCCATTGCTTAAATTAACGTATATTGCCTTTCCTTTCTTATCCTTGATTGTTATACCATTAATTTTGAAGATTACTTTACCAGCAGTAACCTTTTTATTGTTTTGATCTTTAACTGTTGCCATTAGTTTAACCTTGTCCTTGTTTTGTATTTTCTTGTCTTTAACTATTATGATGGTTTTTAATTTTTTGTCTTTAAATTTTTTTGTTAAATTAGATTTGAGGTTGTATTTATCTCCAGGGAATTCTACTGTTATTTTCACTTTTTCTTCTTTTGTTGCTGTGTATTTTATTTGGAATTTTCCATCAGTTACTTTGACTGTTTCTTTTTTGTTGTTTATTGTTACTGTAATGTTGGTGTTTAGTCCTCTGCCCTTGGAGTCTTTTAATGTTCCATTGAATACAATACTATCACCAACATAAATATTCTTAGTTTTGAGGGTTATGCTGGTTGCAGATATGATGGTTACTTTATCTGTTAGTGTACTGTTTAAGTAGTAATCGTTACTGTTTGCTTTGTATTCTAGTTTTAATTTTTGTTCTCCTTTGTCAATGTCTAATGTTATGTTTTCGGATTTGCCTTTTAACTGTATGCTTGCAATCCTTTATCCTTATTATATACTTTTAATACTCCAGAGGTGACATATTCATCATTAATGTCCTTAACGTCAACGTTAATGATTACATTACCCATAGTGTTGTTGATAACTTTCATCTTGATGCTTGTAGGCATGGTAACTGTGAATTCTACAGGGTTACTTGTTTGGAAGAGGTCATTGTAAACCTTTGCAGTGTATTTTCCTTTGTAGTTTTTTAGTTTGATATTTGCTGAAAGTCCTGTGGCGTTAATTTTTTCACCATTTTCTATACTTATTTCATAGGTTAATTTATCTATATTGTCCAGTAGATTTTCATCATAAAATGTTGGATGTACTAATGAAACGTTGTATCTTAAAGGTAATGATTCATTTGATAGAAACTCTGTCTTTGATGAATCAATTGTTAATACGAAATCATATCCTATTGTTGTATTTTTGTAGTTATTGTCTTTAATGGTAGTTATTAGTGTATTATTAAGGTATATTGTTTCTTCTTTTGCACGATTGCCTTCAAAACGGTTTCCTACAATTTTACACATTATTCGTTCATCATCAGATCCTTGTAAGTATATTGCTCCTCCACGTTCTGTTGCAGTATTGTATGCGAAGTTTGAATTGAGGATAGTTAAATTACCATAGCTTTCTACTGCCCCTCCATTTTTTGCGGTGTAGTTTGTAATTGTAACATTATTTAATGTTAAATTCTGTCTACTACCTACAAGTATGAATTGATAACGACCATTTCCATCAAGTATTAATCCACTACCGTTTATGATTAAATTCTTAGTAGCTGATTCTTCCCAGATGATATTTTGTGTAGCGTTATAATTACCAGAGCGTAAGTTGATTATAAAAAGATCATATGCTTCACTTTGTGCTGTTTTAATTGCTTCTACTAATTCAGTGTAATTATGTACTTCTGTTATATTAGTTTTCCTTAATATGTAATGGTTATTAATTGTTTTATCATCAGAACCGTTTATTATTATTTCCACGTTATTATATTCATCAGATATTGTAAATTGTGTTAAATTATTTACACTAGTACCAGTTCCTATTACTTTACCATCAGCTATGATACTGAACTGAACAATAGAAATATAATCCTCATTTACTAATTGTATGTTCTTTGTATCGTTAATGATGAAGTTAGCAGGAGTATTTTTATAAAATGTCGTGTCAGTAATATTATAATTACCACCCCAATTGTATATTGCTCCTCCTTCAACAACAGTACTTGCTGTTACTTTGTTGTTTGTAAGTGTGGAATTGTTGACGTTTAAAGTTCCCATATTGTTGTATATTGCTCCTCCGTCAGCACGAAGATATACATAGTCTCCTGTTCTTGTTGTTGCTGCGTTTGCTTTGTTGTCTTGTAGTGTGGAGTTGTTGATGGTTAAAGTTCCACTGTTGTAGATTGCTCCTCCCCAAGCATAAGTTTCTGTATGGTCTCCCATTGCTGTTGCTATTGCTTGGTTGTTTGTGAGTGTGGAGTCTGTGATGGTTAAAGTTCCAGTGTTGTATATTGCTCCCCCATAAGCTTCAGTATAGACTCCTGATCCTGTTGCGTTTGCTGTGTTGTTTGTTAATGTGGAGTCTGTGATGGTTAAGTTTCCACTGTTGTAGATTGCTCCTCCATAAACCACTGTTTTTCTTCCTGTTCCTGTTACTGTTGTTTGGGCGTTTGCTATTGTGATATTTTTTAGATGCAAAGTGGATCCTTCTTCAATACGGAATACATGTTTTTGTGTTCCGTTTATGGTTTGTCCGTTTCCATCAATTGTAAGAGTTTTGCCTGTTTTATTCCATGTGATTGGTTCTGTCGTGATATATAATCCTTTTTCAAGTTTTATGGTTGTATCTTCTGTTATTTGTTCTATTGTGTTATTTAGGGTTGTCCAGTCTGTTACAGTTTGTTCTGTTTCTGTTTTTTTGTTTTTTTGTTTATTTTTTTCTATTTTTTGTGTTGTTTTCTCCCGTTTTTCTTCTTTTTCTTTGTTTGTTTGGGTTTTATTATTGGTAATAGTTTTTGTAGTTGCTTTTTTTGTTGTGGTGGGTGCTGTTTTGATGTTTTTCGTGTTGTCTTAGATTATTTTGGTGTCTTTGTTTGTATTGGTTTTGTTTGTTGTTGCTGCAGTAACGAGGCCTACGAGCAATATTGTGATTGCTACCAATAACAGAAACTTTTTAATATGCTTGAGTTTCATACTGTTTTTTCACCTTCATATCAAAAATTATTTATTTGTTATAGTTTATATGATATTATCTATGATTAGAAGTTTTAATTATATTTTATATTTTAATTGTTTTAGTTTGTCTTTCTGGTTTTAGATTAGTTTTTTTCTTTTTCTTTGATTTATTAGGTTTTAACTACTAATTTTTTTTTAAATTCTTAAATTTAAAAAAAAAGTGGCATTAAGAGTTTTTTGCACAAGTCAACTGAGTTAATTAACATAATATAAATATTATATTCAACATACATTTATAATAATACATTAAAAACAATAAGTAATACTTTTTATATTAAAAAAGAGTTAAAAGTAATACACTGAAGAGATGAAAAAAATGATATCCTACCCTACATTAATAATAGTTATTATTCCATTACTGGTATATCTAAGAATTCTAATGGATACTCAATAATAAAATGAATAATGCTTTAAAAACGTAGCAAATGTTTTTTAGACATGAAAAAATAGATTTTTAAAAAAAAATAGTTTTAATGTAGAATTAAACCACATTAAAGAAAGTTTAAATATTTTGAAACACCTTCATACACGTTTGGATACTTGTTAGCTAATGCATCAATTTCATTTACAAGTACAATAATCTTAGTTTTCAATTCTTTAATTTTGTCTTTTGAAATTTCTTGTATTGTATTACTACTTGATTCTGAAATTTTTTGATGAATTACTTTTTTCAGATTTTGTAAAGATGTTCTTTTTTCCTTCAAAAGATTTTTCACATTTTTTAATTCCTTAACATTTAAATCAAGGACTTTTTTTCGAACATTATTTGTCAAATATTTTTTAAGATCTTTAGTTTTATTAACAAACGTGTTTGTTTTTGTTATTGCATCATCAATTTTCTTTTCTAAGCTTGTGATAGAATTATCTAGTTTTGTTAGTAACTTGTCAGCTTTTGCAAGAGTTTTATTTGCTTGTATAACAGTATCATCTAGTTTTTTTACTGTTCCATTTACTTTAGTAAATAAACTTTTTATTGCTTTACTGTTATTTTCATACTTTTTTTCAATAGCTTTTAATTTTTTGTCGTATGCTGATAAAGTCTTATCCAATGTTTTCAATCGTTTTCCTATTTTTTTCATCTGTTTTTTGTAAAGACCTAATTCATTAGAACGGAGCAATTTTTTTACTGTGGTTGCTTTATACTTAGAATTTCCTGGATATTTTACTGTTATGTTTTTTCCTAAAAGATTGCTACTGGTGACTTTGAAATTTAATTTTGCTGTACCTTTACTGTTTGTTTTAATGTTATATTTTTTAGATCCTATTTTAACAATTATTTTCTGATTTTTAATTGCTTTATTATTATCTGTTTTTAGCGTAGTTTTTATAGTGATTCTATCATTTAGAAGTGCTTTGGAACTATTTAACTTAACTGATATTTTTGGAGTTTTCTTTTTAGTTGCAGTTTTGACATTATTATTAACATCTTTGCTTTTTGTTACTATTTTTTTACTCACATCATTTTTAGTTACTGCTTTGGATGATGTATCTATATTGTTTGAAACTTTAACTTCCTTTTTGGTTTTTGTAACATTATCAGTGGCACTGACTGCACTAACAATACCAATCAATAGGAAACAAATACCTAAAAGAAGTAAAATCTTTTTATAATTGTTATTTATCATAAATTCACCCTAATATAGTTTTAATAGAATGTATATAACTATTTCTGTTTATTATATTTAATATATGTATTGAATTTATCTAAAAACTAGAAATATTAATATAAAATCATTAAACAATATGAAATTATTAATGAAGCTTAGAAAATTTATAATTAAATAATATATGAAAAAATAAAGATATAACAACCTGAAAAACTTAAATTAAAAAAGTTTCACAAGATTATAATTAAAATTAGAAAAAAGAAAGGATATATTCATAATATCCCCTAATAATTTTTTTGAAAGAAATACTAACTTATAATATTCCAACAGCTTCAAGCATTGATTGAAGACCTAAAAGGAAAATGGCTAGACCGCCAATGAATTCTATTTCATCAGCATATTTAATAGCAACCTGTGTTCCAAATTTCCCTATCAATAACCATATTATTACACAGATGAGACTGAAAATTAATAATAAAATAGAATTTACATGTGAAATTGCACCTTGAGAAGCAAGAATCAAATTTTCAATGTTACCAAAAATCAACAATCCCCAAAAACCTTTACAATCCTTAATGATATCCATATTATCACCATTAATTACCTGATTTTTTTGCTTTTTTTGCTTTGTAAACTTCATACATTGACTGAATTCCTAAAATGAAAATAGCAAAACCGCCTATAAAATCAATGATATTCGAATATTTCATTGCTTCTTCTGTTAAAACTGTTCCAATTACAAACCAAGCAATAACTATGATAATACTTACAATACTTAATGTTAAAACATTTGTTTTCTTTACTTCTCCTTGTGAAGCAAGAATTAAGTTTTCGATGTTACCGAAAACCAATAATCCAACAAATGGCAGATATTCTTCCAGCATATTATGTTTTCTCCTTTAATTAATAAATTACTATGATTAAAATCTTTAATAAATTAGATTAAAACTGTATATTAATAGTTTATAAAAATAGATATTTATCATTTTTGTTTATTTATAAGTTTAAAGAAGAATTGTTAATTAAATTGTAAAAATAAAAAATAGAAGGGTTTTTAACCTTTTAATTAAAAAGGTCCGATTCGTTCAATTTATCTTCAAAGTATTGGGTACGTTTATCCCATCTTTGTTTAAGAAGCAATGATAATATTAGTAGAACAACAACCAATATCAGCAAGTATGCAAATGATGGCAGGTAATTATACCATATTAGTCCAAGTTGAGCTTCTCTAAGAATGTTTATTCCATGAGTCATTGGCATTATTGGATATAATCCTCCAAAGAGTTCGCTTATTATTTCAATCGGATAAACTCCACCCGTTCCGGATATTTGGAATACCAAAAGCAGTATGGCAATTCCTTTTCCCACATCACCAAATACAGATATCAAGGAATAAACTATTGCCATAAATACAACCGATATGAAGTAACAGGTAAATATAAACATTAATGGATCTCTAATACCAATTCCCAATAGAAAAGCACCGATAATTGTTACTGTAGTCTGCAATACTGCAACTATGTTAAATATTACCAGTTTACCCAGGTATACTTCTTGAGGTTTATATCTTTCTTCATTTACTACTCCTGTTCTAAGCATTACACAAGTAATTAATGCTCCAACCCACATGGATAATACTAAATAGAATGGTGATACTTGAGAACCATAACTATTTGTAGGGAATTCTTCTTGTCTTTGTAATTTTACAGGTGAAAGGAAATAATCTTCAACCTGATCATCACTTAAACCAGTTACATCAGATAATTGACCAGTAGCATCATCCAAGGAACCAGCCGCAGTATTTAATGCATTTGCTGCTGAATTTCCCAACAGCTCAGCACCAGTGGCCAATTTAATTGTTCCATTACTTAATACGTGTACTCCACTAGCCAATTGATCTGCACCAGCAGACAATTGATTTGCACCATAATATAAACGTGATGCTCCATCAGCAAGTTGACTTGAACCATCAGCTAAAGTATTTGCTCCAACCGATACTGATTCTGAACCGTTTGCAACCTGATGAGCCCCAGTATCCAATTGATTAAATTTCTGATTGGTTTCTGAAAGCTTAAGATCAATACGTTCCAATAATTCAATTATTTTATCTTGCTCTTTTCCACTTTTAATTAATTCTGCAACTTCCGCTATATCCCTGGAGACATTACTGAATTCACTAGCTATATCTCGTGTTCTATTTGATACTTGCCTTGATCTTTGCGCTACTATTTCCGCATCATTAGATAAATTACCCACTTCTATTGATACATTCGTTGCTCCATCCGAAACAATTTCCGATTCATTTGCCAATTTGTTAAGATCCTCAGAAATACTTCTTGATTCAGATTCAATTTCACCTGCCCTATTTTTAATATCTGATGAATTGATTCTCTTGATTAAATCCTGTTCAATTTTATGTGTCTTATTGTATAATTCATTAGATTTCGTACTTATCTCATGTGTTCCATCAGCTACTCTGCTTGCACCACTAGCAACCTTATCCGAACCATCAGCTAACTGATATGCTCCATTGGATACTGATCTGGCCCCAGTAGATACAGCCAATGAACCACCAGCCAATTGATTGGCACCACCAGACAATCTGTCGGCACCGTTTGATACCTTACCTGCCCCAGCAGTTAATTCATCAGCACCTGCAGCAACCTTATCTGCTCCGGCAGATAATTGATTAGCACCATCATGCATTTTATCTGCACCAGAAGCCAAACCTTCTTCCAATTCACTTAATTTACCATATGCAACAACATTGATAAATGATACAATTTCGGCATTAAGTTTATTATAAACATTTCTTGCAGCGGCATCTGTTAATTTACATGCCACAGGACTTGTTTTCATGTTAACAATATATTCTAAGTCTGCTGAATGAGGATTATCCGTAGTGATTGATACTATCGATTCACTGAAATTACTTGGAATTATCATTCCCGCATAATAAGTTCCATTATGTACACCCCGCCTAAGTTCCTCGGATGTGACAAATTTCCATTTGAAATCATCATTTTCCTTCAATGAATCAACTAAATCATTACCCGCATTTATAGTATAATTTTGATAAGTGGCACCAGCATCTTCATTTGCTATTGCAAATTCAACATTAGCTGTATTGCCATAAGGATCCCAACAGGCAACAATATTAACCAATGCATACAATGAAGGCAAAACTATTATTGCAAGCAAAACCAGAATTACGATAGGATTTTTGAAAGCATCATAGAAATCTTTTTTCATAATTTCACTAATATGATTCTTAGATTCTACACTACGTTTAGACAGGTCGCTTGGATTAAAATGCAGTGAAGTAGTACCCTCATTACCTGGTTTATCCAAATCTACCTTATCTAAAACGTTTTTATTCTCAGTTTCACGTTTTTTAGGTTTCCATCCTTTCATTATTCAGTCCTCATATTAACAGGTTCAAAAAAAAAACATAGAAATCATGAAGTCAAAAAAATAGTAAAAATACTATTATTCTTTTCATATGATAGTTACTCATTTTGTTAACTATTTCGTATTTCTTTAAAATTTTTTTTCATAAAACCTTTTTTTAAATATAAAAAACAATAATATTCTCTTATTTATAAAAAATTTCTTAATAATCTCCTTAATTATAATATTTACTTTTAATACATATAAAAAATTTTCTAAAAATAGCATATTGCTTAATTTGACAATAAAAAATATTAAATATACTGGCAAATCAAAGGGTATTATCTTTATGAAAAAATAATTAAAATTTTTACTATATTAAAGCATTTCGAAAACTTCATGGCTAAAATATACTCCGTAAATTATAGATAGAGTAGAACCTCATTAAATATATGTTTTTACACTAGGATATATACATCAAGGAGTATAAATTATAGAAGTTTTACAAACATGAAAAAATAGGAAAAAAATACAAAAAATATATAGTAGTCGACATTGAATCTTATAAATTTTTATTAAAAAAATATATGTCTAGTAATATTTCTTTTACCCATTTTTTCCAGTAACTGGGATTATTTACTACTTTATAAAATTCCTCTTTAAATTCATTAATCAAATCTTCTTCATTATCTATGTATTTCCTAGAGATTATTCCTTTAACTGTT
>JAFRMD010000138.1 GCA_017430835.1 Methanosphaera sp. | reverse complement strand
TAACATACTCGCTAATAGCTTCTTCAAGCTCATTTTTTTTTGTAACGTTTAATACATTGATTTTAGTTTTTCCTGCCATATATAATTATATGTTAAAAGAAGTATATAAATCTATCATTTTAGTTTGGTAATATACTATAATACCAAAATAATGATTTTTTTTATATGGATAGAAAATTTACAGAATATATAAAAAAAAATAACAATAATATAATTTTAAAAAATATATAATTATTTAAACATTTTAATAAATAATAATCCATTATTTTTATAATAATATATAAATAAATTTAATAACTGAAAAAATTATTATAAAATGCATATGGCATAAAAATACGATTATATCTTATCGCTAAAATTCAAAAAAATAATCCATTGATTATATTGGAGATTTCATAATTTATTCACTGGAAATATCCCTAGTCAAAATATCAAACCATTCCTTTCTTAACAGCTAAAAATAACAATAAAAATATATTATGCCAAACAAATACAAATATGCCCATCAAATATATTATTAAGACAATGTTGTCAAGTTAAAATAGTTTTTATGAATTATATGCACCAATAGGACACATTGAAAACTAGATAACTGGGATAACAGTGATATGAAAATAACATTTGACAAATACTAAATATAATAAAAATCATTTTCTTATCCCCTTTTAACTATTTTTTCAAAATAAAATTATCACAAAGTAAAGAAGTACTATTTTCAACATTTATCCGAAAACGATATCCATACATGTACATGGAATATGTGAAAAAATAAAAATTCAATATCTACTTTAAAATAATAGAATCCGAGATAAATAATTTCAATATTTAACTGATTAAATATTATAAGATAAATCACTGTATTTGATATAATAAAAAGTAGATTTTAAACGGTACGATGTTAACATTAGATTAATAAAATAGTATTATCAAAAATCGAGTCGATTAAAAATATGAAATTTCAATATATACATACACTTAATTAAAATTATGTCACGAAAAAATCCATATCTGGTGTTGAAAAAAATGATAAAAAAATTTAAAAAAAAGGTAATTTATAAAATTTAGTCCATGTCAATGAAACCAGCTAATTTAGGTAGTACTTGAGCGTTATTTATAGCATTAGTACATGCATATGTGTCATATAACATGTATAAAAACCATATGAAACCTAGTGGTAAAAACAATATTGACAATACAATAGATATGACTAGTGCAACCAGCCATCTTTTTATAAATCCTAGATATACTAATCCAAATCCTACAAGTATTATAGATAATATCATTGAAATGATCATACTTTTTCTTTTTGCAGGTACTTGCTGCTGATTGTAATCATTCTGCTGTTCAGCACCATATTGTTGTGTTGTGCCATCGTATTGTTGAGGTGTTTGATTGTTTGTTTCTTCAACCTCGTCTTGATTCAGGTTTTCATCTGAAAAATTTGTACCACATGCTTGACATAGATATTGAGTTCCTTCTTGAACTATATCAGTGCTTCCACATTCTTTACATTTTAATTCTGTCATCGTTATCACTTTATAATCATTACATAAAGAAAATTATATTATTAATCGTTTGAAAATAAATTGAATATACTCTTTTTTAGAGATTCATCCCCATTAAATTACATATAAACAATATTCTCGAACATAAAGTAATACAAATATCTTTAAGAACAATGAGTTTATTACTTTCAATTAGAATAAATTCATGTTTTTCAAAAGCCATAGAAATATGGACTTTTACTAATTATATGTTATCTATGTTGAAGTTTATATACTTATTCTCTAGACTAATATGACATTTTATAGAATTATTACTTCTTTACTTGTTATAATTTAATAGTCAACAATCCTCTGAAAAAATTTTTATTTTATCCAAATTTATTTATTTCTTATTTAATTAAATATTTTATAATCCTTGAGTTTTTTAATCAATTCATTTTTTTCATCATCGGTCTGATAGTGTAGGCCCCATTTCAATTCTTCAGGAATTGTTACTCTTTTTTCAATATTTTCACTTATTTGATTAATTGTAGTTCCATTGATTAAATCCAATAAGTAATTAAACATTTCTTCTTTAGAGATGATAATTACGGGAATGTTAATTGTATCATAATCTTGTTCAAATATATATTTTAATTGCTCTTCATTTAAATTACTTTGAGTATATGATTTTAAAAGATTATTAATGTAATAATCACGTAAATCTATATAATTTAAATTAATACAATTATTGCCCCATAAACTCAAATCAACAATAAATACTTTTAAATAATATGTTAATGATTTTTCAAAGTTTTCTTTTTGGAAATAAATATCTGCTATTCTCTCTAAAGATGAAAATTCATAATACCAATAATTCCCCTTATTAGCATATTTATTTCCTTCATATTTCAGATAATTTATTAAAATTTCCAATGGGTCTTTGTTGTTTTTGTCACATTGATATTGTGATTCATATTCATCTATATCATAATCATCATAACTGTTTTTAAGAAATTCCTTATATAATGTAACTTGAGGATTATCTTTTATTAAATCAATTCCTTTATCTGTTAATATATAATAGGGTTTATTGAACTTATCGCAGAGTTCCTTAATCTCAACATTATCTAATAATCTGTCAACTAATTCTTGTTTACGACCACCTAACTTAAGATGCTTTTCTCGTAAAACTTCTTTTAATTCGGGAATAGTATATGAATTAAGTACGTTGCTTAAATATTCTGATCCTTCTGGTTTTTTAATATATTTTTTTTCTAATACATAATTTGTTATTTGTTCTGGTGAATAGTCTTCATCCAAATAGTTTACTTTCCATATATCTATTTTAATTGGATGTTCTCGTATTTGTTTTAAATATAATATAATTGTGTATTTTAATAAATTTCCTATTTGTTTAGGAATATCTTTATATTTCTTTTCTTCATTTTCATATTCATATTCATCCTTGATTGATGTAGTTATGGTTAATTCTAAATCATCTATTCTATCATCATAATCTTTTAAATTAAATGTTTTTTCGCTTATTTCTTTTTCATCAGTAACCTGAATGTTTAAATTGTATTTATCACAAAAATTATTGATTTGTCGTCTACTCTTATTGATAGTGAATATTTCAACAGGAATTCGTGCATTTTCAACCAGATATTCATGCCATTTTATTTGATTTTCAGATAGTGTGTCTTTTTTACTTTTTACTTCTACAAAAAATAAATTATTATCGTTGTCAATTAATGTTAAATCCGGTAATCCACTTCTATTTTGATTAAAATTTCTTATTAGCCTATCCATTATACTTAATAATTGCTTATTTTGTATGTTATTAGTTGAAAGTAATAAATCATTAAGTGTATATTTATTCCAATTTTGAATAGGTCTGCATAACATACCATAATGTTTATTGTATGAATTTTCAATTTCGTCACTAAGATTAGCTTTTTCTAATTCAATCATTCTATGTTTGATAGCATCTTTTCTTACTTCATAAAAAGTATCTTTGAAAAAATCATTTGGTATACCATTAAATTCTAATGCAAAATTATATGCTTGTTCAAAATTAGGATTGTTCATGGAAAATTGTGTGAATGTATCTGTTTTCATGAAAATAATATCCCAAAATAGTAAAGCGTATATAAACCACCAGTAATCATTTTCACTCCATAATCCTATAAGATTATTATTTTTATAATATTCCAAGGCTAATTCTTCTACAAACAATTCTTTAGAGTTATAAGAATATTTAGTTTTTCCTTTTGATTTTATCTCTGTAGCAGATATATTTTTTATACTTATTTCAATCTTTTTTTCATTATGATTATTTTTGGAATCAGTTTCTTCTTCCACCTTGAGTGTTGAATCTTTTTTAATTTGATCATCACTCATAATATTTTGTTTATTTGCTTTAGATTCATTGTAATTAGTTATTTCTTGTTTATTATTATTTTTAGTATTATTTGATAAATTATGAGAAATTTTTTCGTTCTTTTTAGGATAATTATTGTTATCATGTTCGATTAATTTATTTCCACAATTCATACAAAATCTAGCAGCTAGAATATTTTTAGTTCCACACTCGTGACAATATTTTAAGTTATTTTCATCAAAGTTTTCAATAAGATTATTGTTCATATTCTTGAATGTTAATAATTCTCCATAAACTTTTTTAGCTTCTTTCTGTTGTTTTTTTTTAAATCTACATGAAATTGTTGGCTTATTATCAAATTTAATAATTATACTACCTTTGCTAAATAATGATGGATTTTTAAATTCAATTTCAGTAATATGATCATATGAAGATGTTATGTTATTTGAAGGCATGTTTAATATGATTCCATATTTACTATATTCTAATGTTCCAAAAGGTGATAATTTAAATAGTGTCATTTCTATCCATTCCCGTCATAGTTTTTTTAATACATATATTATTATTTCTATTTTCCACAATAAAAAAAATTGATTACAGAAGAGTTCTACTTGGATTACTTAAATTTTTGAATTTGCAGATTGTATTATTTATATTAGAACTGTTTATACAATTTTTTTTGATGTTAATTTAGGTTAGTAATATTGTTTTGAAGATAATTTTAACACCTAAACATAGATATACAAATAATTAAAATTGACTTTTATCTCCTTTTTTAAAGTCTATTCACTATCCTACTTCATTTAATCTATTGAAAGTATCTCTAATACTAATGTTATATATATTTTTTTATAAGTTAGTAAAGGGAATGTGTTAAATATTTTAGAATGTAAAGGATAATTTTAATGACTGTGAATTTAAAACTATACGAGAACTCATGAGTATATTCATATAAGTTTAGAAATATATACAAATGAGATATTGAACTTTTGATTCATTTGCCAATCATTACTAATTTTTATCTAGGAATGTTGTTAAACATGACATTAATAGTATATCATTACAAAATTTGTATATTTTTCACTAGTACCTGCATATATTATTATGCAAAAGATGGAATTCTAAACATCAGGAATATTGACATACCAGCATACAGCAACTATAAGACCATAGAGATTGTAACCCAGGACAGGCTGGCCTATAAGAGTCAGCGTAATACTACAACTACAATTAGAATCCTCTAATAAAACCCTTTTTTCACCACCCTTTATTATTTTTTTAGATTGTTTCGATAGCCTTTATAGATGTTGATAAAATAAATCTGTTGTTATTTTTACCTGTAATATATGTGACTTCTTATTGGATGATTGAAGAGTGGTTCAATGTTAAAGCATACGAATAAAATGATGAAAAAATAGAAAATGAAAAAGTTATGTCAATCTACCCAATTTAAAGAAATTGGGGGATGATTGATAAAGATTTAAAAACTACAAATCTTTTTTAGCCCATGTAATTATCATAGGATCTTCCGTTTTTATCTGTGTATGTTAGTACGTTTGTTTTAGGATTATATGATTCTCCTCCTCCACTTTTATATTTTGTATGCATTACTCCATTGCTGTCTGTATATTCTTTTATGTATCCGTCATGTTGTGGAGAATAGTAATAGCCATCATTTGATGAACTGCTTTTTTTATTGGTTGAACCCTTACTGGTTTTTTGGGTTGTCTGTTGTGTTGTTGTGGTTGTTGTATTATTGGTATTGTTGATGCTGGTTTCAGTGGTCATGTTGACGGTAATGTTGGATGTTGCTATCTCATCTACTGAAAATGAGATTGTTGGCTGTTTTAATGTTTTTACTATATGTTCTAATGTATCCAGATTATCGGAGGTTATGACAATCATGGAATAAGTCTCGGGACTTGAGTTTAAGTATGTGTATGTTCCGCTCTTGTTGAATAATGTCATATTATGGTATGTCACGTTTGTTCCTGCGTTTTCCATTAATTGTTTTGCAAAGTCCTGTCCTCCTTCAATGGATCCTGCATAATCTGTTAAACTCTGACATGACCATGTCTTTATTGTAAGATTATTTTCAGTATCCAAATAGGAATTATAGTTTGGTGTATTATTTACAACATTTGCATTACTTTGTGGTACTTCTAGGCTAAAACCACTCATATTAATAGTCTTATATTGTGGTGTAAATGCAAAATAGACCCCTATCAATGCAAATAATATTACAAGTAGGATAATGGCTATTTTAATTTCCTTTCTCATATAATCACACTCCCCATTTTTGAATAATTTCTATGATTAAAAGTATGATTTTCTTAGTATATTAAAATTATCTTATGAACATTTAAAATTTTTAATTTAAATCCCCTCTGATAGGGTTATACATTTAATTAACCAAATATGACAGAGAACCATATTTGAAAAGATACTTATTTTTGATATTTGACGTTAGGAAGATTTTGGAAATGAATACTTATATGAATATGTGTTTGTGAAGATAGAAAGTTATCTTGTACATTTAATATTTGAAAGGTACATATATAACACACATAAATACACATGGTGATATTGTATGGAAAAGAGAAACAAACTGATAATTATGGTTTTATTAATTATTATCATAGCTCCCCTAGCTTATATTGGCATTTCGGGATATTTGCATGATTTGGAAGTACAGACATTCTATAATGGTATTAAGAATATCAGTGATGTTGAAAATAAAAGTGATGCTAATGGTGATATAATACGAAATCAAACCGCACCGTCAAATAAGGACATTAAAGAGTATACCCTGGAATCAATTAACACTTCTTCAGAGGAGGTTTTAATGTTGCAGGATTTGAAGTCTAAGCTTTCTAATAAATCTTACATTGAATTTATTGATATTCAGATTAATCGCTTGAACAGTGAAAATAGGACTTATACTACTATGTTAGAGGGTTGTGATATTTATGAACAATATCAGAATGGTCAGATTGGAGCATCAAGAACTTTATCTTTGATTGAAGATAAAAATAAGGAGATTAATGATTATGGTAATAAGACAAGTGAATATAAGTTGGAAGCGGATTCATTTTTAAGTGTCCACAGTGATATGAAGGATAAGTTTAATGAGTTGGGTATTGATGAGGATTTCCTTTATGATCAGATTGAAGAGGTTAAAGGTGAAACAATCACTTAGATAGCGATTATGATTTGTTGACTTATATTATTGCATATTTTATATGCATCATATTATCTTTTTTTTAATCTATCCACTCAAAAAAATTTTTTTTATATGATAGTGTCTTTATAATGGATTTGCACCCATTATTGGCATATGAATTCCATGAATATCCATTAATATGACCTGTAATTTCATATAATTTTGGTCGATACGCCTAAATTTCATGACACCCGATATATCTACTATGTTTTCCAAAATATTTGTATCTATCCAAAAAATAAAAATGCAGGACATCTTAAACTATCCCATGAAAGCATTCATATGGAAAATGAAGCAATCAAAAGACTAACTTTATAAAGATGGAAAAACACCAAAGTTAAAAAGTACATTGTGATTACTTAAAAATTCGAAATAAATGCATATCATTAAATAAAACAAAATTAGATAAATATTAACATCGAATTTTTAATTCATAAAAAACTGGTATAATGAGGAATGAAAAATGAATCTTAAGAAAATAACACTGATGGCCATGCTTATAGTATTGTTTATGGGAATAGTTAGTGCCTCAGAAGTATCGGATGATACTTATAACGCCGATACGAATGGTGAAGTAATCCCAGATACACAATATGATACATATTGTATGGGTGATGATACAATTGAACATTCAACTGAGAATGAGAAATTGATGAAAAAAGATAAGACTATTAAGGCCAAATCTACAACATATGGGATAAATGACTTCAACACGCTAAAGAGTTTGCTGACATCAGGTACACATGACAATCTAACATTAGATATTAAATCAAACATTAGCTTAATGGATGATACAGAAGTGAATGAAGCCATAAAAACAATTTATATTAATGGAAACAATAAAACAATCCGTGGAAACAATCATTGCTTCCTCTCTATTAATCATAACTGTTCACTATACCTTAACAATATAACCATTACAAACTGTTATGATGATGAGGGATCGGTATTGACAAAGAAAGGAGGATATTTAAAAATTAACAATTCATTATTCTATAACAATCGTGCATATGAAGATGGAGGAACACTTTATATTGATACTGAGATATATACAACCTACTGGTATGATGATGACACCAGCTTTTATGATGCATACACGGAATTTGAGGACATCGAAACAACAGTTGAGATATATAATTCAAAATTCATTAACAACGAGGCAACTAATGGAGGAGCAATATTCACCAGGGGCAATTTAACAATAGCCAATACTGAATTTATCAACAATACTGCCAGTGAATTTGCCGGGGCAATATACAACATACAAAACAATAATAATATATTAAAATGTAACTTTACAAATAACATTGCACAATATAATGGAGGAGCCATCCATAACATATACAATAATCTAAGCATATCCAATTCCAATTTCAAAAACAACTCCCTGGACCTGAATCAAAAAGGTGGAGGAGCAATACATACATATAAATCCACGACTACAATCAACAAAAGCAATTTTACATACAATAATGCTACAAAAGGAGGAGCGATACATACAGAAGGAAGCAATACCATCCTAAAGGAAAACAACTTCATAAACAACACCGCATATGAAGGTGCCGGAGTATACATGACTTATGCCATTGAAAGTGAAAACACAGATTATGAAGATGAAATTATAACAATGACCGATACAACTTCATATATACAAAGAAATAATTTTACAGACAACAAGGCATGGTATGGCGGGGCAATATACAATACTGAAAACAACGTAACAATCGAAGATAACATATTCAGCAGCAATACTGCCAGACATGATGGAGGAGCCATATTCAACGAAGGTGAAAAATATTATTCATACTATGGATCAATCATATCTACAAACTCATATAACCAAATACACAATTATAGTATTGGATATAACATCACCATACAATTTAACAACTTTATAAAAAACCATGCTGAAAACGGATCTGCAATATACCTGATAAATCCATCAATAGATGAAAATAATTCAAAGGAATATCTGCAGGATATACATGACAATGGACATCTAATAGAATATAAATATGATAAAAACACACAAGCATTAATAATGAAAAATACATTCAAACAAAATACGGCAGAAAATACTGATGAAGCCATAATCAATCATATGGGAACTTTAAGCATGAATATTTTCAGCAACATCTCCCCATATAACAGTACAATATATAATTATGCAAATACCACCATCATCAATAACATATTCAATGATGGAATAATGTATACATTTACAATGCTAAAATCAGCCAAAAGTGTTATAGGAGAGAAATTAACATTAACTGCAAACGTAGTTGATGGATATGGAAGAAAAGTCAATGAAGGAAACCTAATCTTCAAGCTAAATGGTGTCACCATAAAAGACAACGGTAAACTAACTGGTAGTTCTAACCCACTTAAGGTTAAAGTGGTAAATGGACTGGCTACTGCTGTGATAATACCTGACTTGGATATGAGAAATGCTAATAAACTAACAGCACATTATATCGGTACAAACAATTACAACGCTTCTGCTAGCCGTATAGCTAAAATACAAATATCACAGCGTAATGCTAGTATAATAGTCTCAAGTAATGTTAAAACAATCAAACAGGGACAGGTGCTAACAATCACTGCCAAGGTATATGATACCACCAACGGTAAACGATCAACCAATCTAACAGCATATAATAATCAGTTCGTTTACTTCAAGGTAAACGGCATCACGCTCAAGGATTCAAAAGGCAATATGCTTAAAATAAAAGTGGTAAACGGTATGGCAACCACCAAGTACACCATACCTCTGGGATTATCAGGTGTTACCGATGGTAAATCTATGACGCCTAAGAATCATACGATACTTGCGGGTTTCTATAATAAGAATTACCAGGAAAATCTCCGAAACACTTCGTACTTCCAGGTTGAAAGATCAAATATTACCATTACCATATCTAATGCTACTGTAAACAATAAGACTCACAAGCTATCGTTAACTGCTACTATCAGGGATTACCTTGGTAACATTGTTAAAGGACCTAACAAGTGTGTTATTAAGGTAAATGGTATTAGCCTTAAAAACGGTACAGAAGCCATGTATTATTACTCAACAGATGGAATACTAAACATCAAAAACATTGACATAGCATCTTACAGCAACTATAAGACCATAGAGATTGTAACACAGGACAGACTGGCATACAAGTCACAAAGAAACACAACAAAAGTGATAAAAATTACAAACTAAACTCCCCTTTTTTTCATCTTTTTTTTAAAACATCCTTGTAAACTAGTTATAATCTAATTTAATCTTCAGATAACCTTTTTATTTTATTAATCTCTGTTACTGTATTCAAGCAGTCTTCCGACATGATTAGTTTCGAAGAACATGTCTTTTTTAGCCATGATTATAATAACTGTAAGCACAGTTATCACAATTGTCTCCAGACACTTTGTCTCTGGAGTTAACGCTATTTTCTCCTGCATGAAATTAACGAAGAAATGGAATATCATGCAAGCCAATATCGAACGGTCACTTTCAAGATAGACCCATGTAATAACAAATCCCATTGGGATTCCACTTACGAAAAAGTTAATCACATAAAGAGGATTCACCATAAGTCCTGCCTGATACGTTCCCGAAATAAAGATTAAGGGAAGATGCCATAAAGACCATAGCACTCCAAAAATCATGGATTCCCAAAACCAGTTCATATAGTTACCGATTGAATCCTCACAGTATCCTTTCCATCCCACTTCCTCAATTATCGAAGCAATCGTAATGGTAATGAATGCTCCGGCTATTCCAACTCCAGTGAAAGAAAAGCCTTCAGTGAAGGAAAACTGGCCAAGCGACTGTCCAAAAGGTAGTGACAACATGATAGAACAGACTATAACAATAGCAAATACAATTACGGCCCAAAGTACGTTCAGCCATTTTACTTTGTAAAAGCCTAACATCTTATTCTTAAAGTCCTGCTTAAGTGCATCTGATTTTGACATCATAATGAAAACTGTAGATACAATAGCTGGAGCCATAAGGCCTACCAGCATGAGTAATGGACTTATGCTTTCAGGCAAATAGATTGCCGGGATCCAAAATATCCATGTAAAAACATATGCCAGCACAAAAAAGAGTACTGGCTTATATTTGTAGTTTCCTGTATTGTTCATTCGACCGCCTCCATATCGGTTTTATCAATCAGATTGTATATGAACTTCATCGTTCCGTTTTCCGCTCCGAGAAGTTTTTCAGTCATGTCTATGAAGACTGCAATATCCCGTTGACTGAATGTACCTTCATTAAATGTACCATCACTTATGATAAGGAGCATTTTAACACGTTCAGGTATATTGTCACATTCAAAGATGCCTTCATTTACTCCTTCTTCTATAACTTCGGATAAAAGTGGAGTAAGTGTATCAATCAGTTTTTTTCTGACCTTGTGGTGCATTAACACATTTTCCTCTTGGAAAAGTGTGTTTTTTATGGGTTGTTCTGCTTCGGTAGGTTTCATTGATGTAAGTATTCCTACTATTTTTTGCAGTACTGAAATATCCGTTCTGATAATCTGTTCTGCCATTTCGGTCTCATTTTCAATCATCATGTCTATGACTTCTTCGAGCATCTGTTCTTTGCTTTGGAAATAGTAGTAGTATGTGCCTTTAGCTATTTGTGCTTTTTCTATGATTTCGTCGACCGGGGTATTTTCATATCCCTTTGTGAGAAACATATCATAGGCAATCTTTAATAACACCTGTTTCCTTTTTTCACCTTTTTTCATGGTTGCCTCCATTAATTAAAGATTTAGGGATTTTCATATCATAATTAACCTAATATTTTCATCAATCTTTTTTCGACTTTCAGTCGGTTTTTATTGTTTTTAATAATACTCTTAACATCATACTATATAAAGATATCGTATACTTTAAGTCTTTCTTATAGTTATAATTATAATTAACAACCCCTTTACCCCCAACTTTTTTAATAAGAAACACTTATGATTCCTACTTCAACTTGACATGATAGTCGCCATTATTAAAAGCATATAAAAAAAATATTAGCAGACTAAATTATAATGGGATGAATAATTATTGATGAATAAACAAATAAAGAAAATAACATACGCCTCCATTAAGAAATAATCCTTCCCACTGCTTTACACTCAAAAACCCAATATAAACTATAATATAAATAAAAACAATATCTAATATCATATAAAAAAAAATTATGTTCAATATTCATGCAAGAATAATGAATGAAAACTAAAAAAAATACATGGAATGATTTAACATGAAAGGAAAATCAATAATCCTGCTACTGGTAACATTACTAATACTACTGGTAGGAGCAGCAAATGCAGCTGATACAAATACTGATGGCATCAACACTGATATATCTGACAGTATAAGTACAGATGCACCAGTAGTTAATGAAGTAGCAGTACAAGAAAAACAAAGCGTATACATAGAAGATCCCAATACAGTAGAAAAAATAAATAAAAAACAAGAATCTGATACAAATTTGATAAAAACCAGGAATAACCTAAAAAAAGATACAGCAGTAAGCTCATGGGAGACTCTTGAAAGTGAAATAAATTCTGCAACAGAAGATACAACAATAACACTAAATAAAGGAACATATACCGTAACAAGTAGAATTGATTTTAATAAACCAATAACAATTACAATTGACGGTAACGGAAGCACCATAGACGGAAGCCAAACACAAGTATTTTATATTAATAGGAGCTCTTCAGTGATTCTTAAAAACATCACAATAAAAAATGCCGAAAGCAATGGTGAACATGGGGGTGCAATAGACAACAATGGAAACTTAACCATAATAAACAGCACACTCAAAAACAACACAGCAACAGGAGAAAATGGATATGGAGGTGCAATATACAACAATGGTACTCTTACCATAACAGACTCCAACTTCAAAGAAAACACAGCAACAGGACAAGGAGAATATGGATCTGGAATTGGAGGTGCAATATACAACATTGGTCGACTTAACATAATACAATCCAACCTCACACAAAACACAGCAACAGGACAAAAAGATGGAGAGGGAGGAGCAATATACAACTTTGGTAGTACCCTTAAAATAAACAACACCAACCTCACACAAAACAAGGCAACAGGACAAACAAATGGATACGGGGGAGCAATATACAACAGTTGGGGTACTCTTAACATAAACAACACCAACCTCACACAAAACAACGCAACAGGACAAGGACAAAATGGAAATGGATATGGAGGAGCAATACACAACAATGATGGAACTACCACAATTAGCAATACACTCTTCTATAATAATACCCCTGCAAACTTCATCATAAAACAAGACAACCACATAGAACTAACAACAGACGACAATTATATCAGTGTTGAAAATTTCACCATAATAGTGGATGATACAGTAAAGGGCACAGGTATCGGTACCGATGACTTTAATAATTTCATAGTACCAATGGGTGATAATATAAAATTAATATTCAACGGCTCAAACAATATCAATAACACATACATCCTACGATCCAATACAAGAACAGTCTCCGACTATCCATCATTAATAGCCGCAATAGAAAAAACAAACGACAATTATAACAAGTTCATAATAAACCTACAACCAGGAGGAGACTACAACGCAACAGACAATATATTATATGATTCATTTACAACAGATATCACCATAAACGGTAACGGACAAATACTCAACGGACAAAACACATACCAATTCATACAAATAGCACGAGAACATAACTTAACACTTAAAAACATCACAATAACAAACTACACAGCAGAAAATGGAGGTGCAATATATAACAATGGAACCTTAAGCATAATAAACAGCACACTCACACAAAACAACGCAACAGGACAAGAATATGAGGGATATGGAGGTGCAATATACAACAATTGGGGTACTCTTATCATAACAGGCTCCAACCTCACACACAACAAGGCAACAAGAGAAATTCTAAATGGATACGGGGGAGCAATATACAATGAGGGTGGAACCAATACAATCAGTAATACACTCTTCTACAATAATACCCCTGCAAACTTCATCATAAACCAAGACAACCACATAGAACTAAAAACATCTGACAATTATATCAGTGTTGGAACTTTCACCATAATAGCAGATGAAGAAATATATAATAACACTATGGGTGATTTAGGGGAT
>JAFRMD010000027.1 GCA_017430835.1 Methanosphaera sp. | reverse complement strand
ATTTTTTAGATGTGTTCCAACATCGTAATATTTTTTAAAATCGAAGCTCATATTACCACAACTCTACACATAGCAGTCCATTAATGTTTTTTGAGAATTTAGACATGTAAACTGGTTCATTTTTAAATTTATCAAGTATTTCTTTATCTTGTTCATATGCTGAACTTTCAATGTAAATCATTACAAAGTCTAAATCACTAAATTCAGGATCTTCGCAAAATTCAATGATTTTTTGATAATTTGGAAAATAATCATTTATTAAAGGTGTCAGTTCATGGATGAATTCTAAAATATTTTCGTGCTGTTTGATAAAATTTTTCACTTTTGCCCCATTTTGAACTGTATAGTTTTTTGACAGTTTTTCAAATTCAGCATCGAAATTTCCCATCATTTCAAGACCCGTGTAGATATGTTCTTGAGGAATTTGCATTTGAAATCTTTGTGAGTAGTTTTGTTGCATCATACGAACTTCCTATAATTCATTTAAATCTTAATTATAGTATGTAAAACTTAGTATATAAATTTTACACTTTTTTAAGGCTTTATTTTTATTTATTCAATACAATATTTACTTTATAGTGTAAATAAATCATTTTAATGCCCAATAAATATTGTTGTGGGTTTGTGAAAACATTTTATTCTAGAACAATATCATCTTAATTTGGTTAGTTAATGATATTTCACTCTTAATATTTAAAATAAGCAGTTTTAAATGAGTAAAATTTTATGAAACCATACAACTTTTCGTTTATTTCTAGTTTAAACAATTAAGAATGCAAAAAAAGAAAAAATTCGAAAGATAATTACTTATCTTTCTTCAACGGTGACTTTATTCATTTTGTCACCTTGCTGGATAGCATTTACAACGTCTTGGCCTTTGATAACTTGGCCGAATACGGTGTGAACACCATCTAAGTGTGGTTGTGGTGAGTGTGTAATAAAGAATTGGCTTCCACCGGTGTCTTTACCTGCGTGTGCCATGGATAATGCACCAGTACCGTGTTTATGTGGGTTTCCTTCAGTTTCACATTTAATTGTGTATCCTGGTCCGCCGGTACCGTTACCGATAGGACATCCACCTTGAATTACAAAGTTAGGAATTACTCTGTGGAATGTTAATCCGTCGTAAAATCCTTCTTTGATTAGTTTTTCGAAGTTAGCTACAGTTCCCGGTGCTTCGTTTGGGAATAATTCAAGTTCAATATTCCCTTTATCAGTTTCGATTATTGCGACTTTCATTTTATCACCTAATTAATATTTAGTTGAATATTATTATAAAAAAGAAAAACAAGTTAATTATTAACTTGTATTGTATCAAAAATAGTTACTGCAGGATTGTCTTCAGCATTAGCACTATTTAAATCGCTATTGAAGTTAGGATCGTCAGTTACAACAGTAACTACAAAATTACCGCTTTCAGATAACATTATATAATTATAGGAATATAAGGTGGTTCCATCTTTGTCTGCAGAAAATGCTTGAAGAGTTATGTCCATATCATTATATTTTATTTCTTGTTCATCTAGTAGTGCTTGGCCTTGTTCAATAAGAGTTTGTTTTGCTGATTCAAGGTCATCACTAACTTCAGTTGCAAAACTTACTGCATGAGCAGCGTCTTTTTGCATTGCACAAGTAGTATCAGTTGTAGTTGCAACTGTATATCCGTCAGGTATTGTGAAAGTATATGGGGATACTGTTGCATCTTCTGCTACAGCTATTCCAACACTAGCGACAAATACCAATGTTATTAAAAGTAAAATTTTTGTATTTAATTTCATTAAAATCCTCCATATAACTATTCTTTTTAAGTTTATATATAATTTTCTTAACGTTTCGGCGGAAGTATTTATTATCAATGAAATCCTAAATATTAATGGTTAAACAGTATGGAGATTAAAAATGAATACTCAAGAATTAATTAAAATTGAAGATGATTATTTCATTAATACTTTTACAAGACAACCAATCGTTTTAGACCATGGGGAAGGTGTAAAAGTATTTGACATTGATGGAAATGAATATTTGGATATGTTTGCAGGTATTGCAGTTAATGCTTTAGGTCAT
>JAFRMD010000137.1 GCA_017430835.1 Methanosphaera sp. | reverse complement strand
CTCCAAGTAAAATCAAACCACATAAAATATAATATTATCCTATTTAGATGATATGATAATTATTATTGTTTGATTTGAACAAAGGTAAAAAAAAATGAGTAATACTTTTTTGTATTAAAAAATCATTTATGCCAAGTCTCTATATCAAAAAAATAGAATAATTTACATTTTTTCTCTAATATAATTGAATAATTGTTATAAATAACGTCAATAATTCATAATTTCAAAAATGGATTAATTAGAAAAGTTTATATAGTAAAATAAAGATAATATATTCGTTGGTTAATTAAAAAATTAATCATCTACTTCGCTGTATCTTTATATAACGAAGTTCTTTCTGAATTAATCATGTAAATGAATCTGATAGGGTTTAAATAGATATTTGGTATTATAAATCTAATTATGCTTAATTTTTTTATTATCAAATTATTATATTTATTTACTAACATAACTTGTTTAGAGGGATTCGTATTATATTATATAAATAATACACATGAAATTTGATTAACTTTAACGGAATCTTACAGAACAACCAAGGTACTAAATATTATTTAAATCCATTGAATTCATTTAAAACTACTTTTATAATATTATAATTAGTTCTTTAATTTTTAAGACAAGGTCTGTTTTTTTCTGAATGATTAATAGAGTTCGATATTTCATGATATAATCAGATTTAATAAAAAATTGATTATCCTGCATAACAGAAAAAATATTTCTTTTTCATAAATAGCAAATATTTTGGACTATTTGATACTTTAAAAAAATAATAAGTTAAAAAGAGTTTTAAAAGTATCTTTATGGAGGATATTTGAAAACAAAAAATTATTTGGAGGCAATTTTCAACATTCATATCTTCTTGAAATTATTAATATAATTTTTCTCCAGTATATTCATTATCCTCTGTGTATATTCTTATTAAAGTATCTATATTATCATCATACATTAATCTGTATCCTATTGCTCCACCTTCCTTTGTTTTAACATTATTCACACTTTTATCACTATCAGGACCACTGTTGTTTATAATATACCACATTCCATGTGGCGTGTAAATGAATAAAGTTCCACTTCCTTCTTTTTGACCATTTTTGTAGCTGTCACCCGGATCGTAAATTTTTGTAGAATGAATTACTAGTCTGCTTAAATCTTGTTCTGGTGTTGTTCCACCTTTCTGGAATAGTGCTTCAAGCCAAGCTAGTGATTTATCTTTAAGTTTTCTTTTTTCTTGTGGATTTTGGAATGCTTTTCTTATTTTTTCTTTTCTTTTAGATAGAGTGTTAGTTATACCTAATATTTCTTCTATTTTTGCCACATCTTTTTCTTGACATCTATAACCTTCAGGTCTACCTGTTACTCGTATAATACCATCAGAAAAGTCTTTTCTTCTGAAATTTTTCATGTATGGTTTAATTTTTTCAAATTCTTCATCAGGTATTTTCTTATTTAATCCGTATAGGTATCCATATTCTTCAGCATCATAACATTTTGTTTCCATTCGTAATTCTCTTTTCATATAAAATCATCTACTAATCATATCTTTATGCATACATATTAATTATTAAAATAAATAAATGTTAGCAACTATTATTTAAAATGTAAGTGATTTTAATAATAATTACCGATATCAAAATAAAAAGGGGTATGATGGGAGGTTATAGTTCGATAATACCCATTTTTCCTTTTTCAACATTTTCAATTATAGAATCTAATGTTAAAACAGCTTCCATAGTTCCAAGATATTCACCATTTTCATCACGCAAGGCATAATAATTAATCAAAACCTTCTTCCCAGATTTCATGCTGATAAGATGGACACTATCCTTTTCTCCACTTTTAAAGTCTTTAAGTAATCCTTTAACAATTTTTTCAACTTTAGGTGGATGACAGGAATACATATTTCTATTTAATGCCATGTGGGGACGTGTAAATAACTTTTCATCCTTTTCATCAAAAAACCTATTAATATCATTTTCATCAATTAAGGTTATTTCCATTGGCAGAATGTTAAGCATTGCACGTAATTGTTTTAAAGATATGCTACCACCAGGTAATTGAACTATTTCATCAGTAACACTGGTAGTATTATTTACGTTAATTTTTTCATCCCATTCAGGTATGTATTTAATAAGACAAGGCTCATATAATCTCATATCCTTAGCTATCTGAATCCATTCCTCTTTACTAAAGTTTTCGGTACAAAGTGGGAATAAAATATTTTCTTCCTTAAAAATCATATCTTCAGCTCTACTAAGTGTAGATTCAATATCTTCCTCGTTACCTTTAGCAATCTTTTTGAGGCTGTCAACTATTTCATCTTCAACGGTCCACATTACATCACTAGGACCAGGATAATTATATTTATCTTTAAGAAGTGGATACATTAATTCATCCTTTTTTTCATAATGTTTTGTAATTGATAATAGGTCTGTAATTTTTTCTACAGAAAAATCCTCTTTAATAGAAAAAATTAATTTCCTAATCGCTTCATTCTCTAGTGTTAATACATTCAAAGGGTGACCAGTAGTATTTTTATATTTTATGGTTTTTTCAGAAACTTCTGCACTAACATTTTCTATAATCTCATCAATCTTTTTATCATCTTCTATTTGTTTATGAGCTTCCATTTCCTCTTTGAATCTTGCTAAACGTTCTTCTTCAGTCATATCACTAAATAAAACTGAATGTATGTCACACAATAATTTAATTTGTTCAAATGGAACTCCCTCGGTTCTCATTGCTTGTTCAGCTTTTATCATCTCTTTAGCTGGGATATTGGCAAAATTATCTTTAAAATCTTGCTGAACACTTTCTAATGATTCCCCATCATCAACTCGTTTAATATAACTTTTTAATGTTTCAACACGTTTTCTAAATTCATCATCATTTTGATTCATAACTAATGCTCCAATAAATCTTAAATATAACTATATAATTCTATGTAATTCTTATTAATAATAATATGATGTTTATCACTACGATAGTGAATAAAAAAAAGATTAATGTCATGAAAGAGTTTATATTATTTTTAATGTTTATTTAAAGAATTAAATAGGTTATAAGAAAAATCGTTTTTAGAATCATCTAAATAAAAAAAAGAAGAAATGAATTTATATCATTTATTGAATAGTTTAAAAATTTATTTATAAAATAAAAAATTTTTATTCAAAGTCATCGATAAGGTTTTCTAATTGATAAACTATTTTTCCTACATTTTTATGGGAATTTTCACTTTGTAATCCTTTTAAAATGTATTTATTCGCTAATTCCATTACTGGTATTCCTGTTTCGATGCTTCGAAGTTTTAACTTTCTTTCTATGTCCTTATCTATTTCTATTATTGCAATCATGTTATCATTGGTTTTAAATTTTTGTTATATTGATGTATTTTTTTTGTTTTTAATATATGAATTATTAAATTAATGAAATATTTTAATTATAGTTATGATTATATTACTTATTAATATTAATATTTCTGTAAAATATTTTCGTAATTCAAAAAACAAATTCAAAAAATTAATATATCATTTTAAACTTAAAATAAACTATAAATAAATAATGTTATCTTTAAAGGAGGTTAAAATATTAATTTAAAAAAAAATAAGCTTAACATTTTTCTTATTATATTACTAATATCTCTATTAAGTTTATCCATAGTTTCAGCACAGAACTCAACTAACAAGGATTCAACAAGTAGCATAAACACTCCCATTAAAACAAAAATATCAAATGAAATATCAAACACAAAGAATGTAATAAAAATAAATTCAAAAGTTAAAGCAAAGGACAATAGCACAGTAAACACTGGAAGTGTCTCATACAAGATAAACAATGAAACTCTAAAAGATTCAAATAAAAAAACAATACAAACAAATGTAAATAATAATCAATCCGAATATCAGTACACATTACCAAGTTACCATAAATCAATCAAAATACAAACATTATATGCTGGAGAAGATAATTATTCATCATCAAACTCAAAAATAATCACATATAAACTAACAAAAGAAAACACGAAGATAATATACAATCCACAAACAAAATCAACCAATACAAACATTAAAATACCTGTAACAATAATTGACACAAACGACAAAAAAGTAGATTCAGGAAAAATAACATTATTCGTAGATAATAAGAAAATAAATACAAATAATATTTCAACAGGAAAAACTACATTCAACATAGGAAAACTTTCTAATGGAACTCATCCAATTAAACTTGTATACAACGCAGACTATTATAATACAAGTAACTTAACATCAGAAATCAAAATATTGCCAACGACTACAATTACACCATCAATCAAGACTTATGATTACAAGGAAAAAATTAAAATACCATTTACAGTAGTCGACTCAAACAATAGACAAGTAAACAATGGAAAGGTACAAGTTTACATAGATAATAAACTATTAAAAACAATTAATTACAATAAAAAACTAACAATAAAAAAATTGAATGCAGGAAAACACAAGTTAACACTCAAATATTCTTCAGACACATACTGGAATTCAACAAAAAAAGCATCAATAAAAGTAAATAAAATTGACTCAAATCTATTTGCAAATAGCATGCAGGCAACTGCAAACAATAATATATACATACCAATCAACGTAACAGACCAATTAAATAATACGATCAATGAAGGAAAACTATTAGTATACCTTAACAATAAACTGCAAACAACCAAAAAAGTACAAAACACCAACAAAGTAAAAATAAACAAACAAAAAATAGGATTTTATACAGTTAAAATAAAATACGATTCAACAAACTATAAAAGCAAAACACAGAAAATCATACTGACAGTAAATCCAAAATCATCATATACAATGAGAATAATACGAAGTGCAACATTCACAACATCAATACCATCCAAGATAAGAGCAATAACAAGAAATGGAAAAAATACACTAAGCACAGGATTCGTACAATTCTACATAAACAACCAATACATAGGTACAAACCTAACAAAAAATAACCTAACAACAAAACCATTCAAACTACCAGATAAAGCAGGAAACTACGTATTCAAAGCAAAATACTATGACAACAACAAAAATTTCAAGATAGCTGATGCAATAATAATGAACGTACCAGAAAAGGAAGCACAAATACCACAAAACACATTCATAACAATAGCAAGTGATCTAATCAACAATTCCAAAGTAACAACAACTAAAAAGGATGTTTACTTTGCAATGGATAGAACAACAGGAGACACCAATTACTCACCAAATGACATGAAAATCATGAACAACATAGCAAATAACCTAAAAACAAATGGATTCAACATTAAAGCAATCAAAAGTGGACCTGGAGAAACATACGAAATAGCACGACTTATGTACAATAGAAACATACATGACAGCATATGCTTCATTCTATGTAATGGAGTAGATGCAAACGTAATAAGGGAATACCTCTATGGATACGATAATCTATTATCAACAGTAAGAAGAAGAGGAAATGATATAGTAATGGGATGGTTCTACGGAGCAGGAGACATTTACAATCCTGATGGAGAATACTATTACTACCTGCCAAAAGCATGGGATGACAATTATTCCAGATGGGGCGGAATGGCAAACCCAAGAAAAACAGCAGAAAACGATGGAATAAAAGTAATCTATGAAAGATATGATCTCAAGGGAAATGAAGTAGCAAACTCATTCATAAAATTATACGGAGGAAAAGTAACCAAAACACTAAATCCCGGACAAACAATAAACATAAAAACAGTACTATATAAGACAGACAATACAATAATAACAAGTGGAAACATTGTATACACATTAAATGGTAAAGTAATTAAAAACATGACCATAAACTCTAATACAGTTAACTTCAAATATAAGATGCCAACAACAAAAGGAACATACAACCTGAAAGCAACATATTATCTTAACAACAATAAAATCTGCAATACACATGACAGATATATTAGAATTGTATAATATTTTTATTATATCACCACCAAAATTTATTTTTCTTTTTGACTCTAAAATTATAAAACTTAACCTAATTTTTATAGATAAATTGATTATGGGTACTTAACACCTTATCTGATTATAATACTTTAAATGATATGCAATGTATTAACAACAATAAATACCTATTAAGAAGTAAATAACAATAAAAATCAGCAAAACAATAATTAAACTTTTAATCAAAGCTATTTAAGGATTACATAAATACAGGATGAAAAGTTAATGTATGTTTAAAAGTTGATGGATTAACATATTGGTAAATGGACAAATCAAATACTTCAAAATAAAGAATGGTAAAATAAACCCAAAAAACATTAAAGCAACTATCCATCGAAATTTAAAAGTTTCAGTAGTAAGTAGTCAGAGTATCATACCAAAAGGGCAAACAATAAGTTAAAAGTTAAATAATAGAAAAGCATCTATTCTATTTTTTCCCTTTATTTTAACCCTTTCTATAATTTTAGAATTCTATTTTTTCATAAACATTTATAGTTTTTTTATCATTTAGAACGTTTATAGTATAGGAATTTTAGAAAAAAATATATGATTAAAACAAATAATATATAATTGTTTAGAACATACTATATTTTATTTAATTAAATGGTAATGATATATTATGATGATTAAAAAGTTAACAAAGAACAAAGCTTTTATGATAATATTATTAACAGTATTTTTACTAACATTATCAACAATTGGTGCAGTAAATGCAACATCCAAAAATACCAAGGATGTTAAAGACACTACACTAACAAAAAAAGAAGTAAAAGTTAATTATATTAAAAAAGCTGATTCTTTAACAAACAAAGAAATAAAGAAAGTAAATAATTATAAAAAAGTAAACACTACAAAAACAGTTAAAACGAACGCTGATACTACAAGTAAAACACAAACAACAAATACAGAAACTACAAGTGTAAAGAAAAACATTAAGCAGAAAAATCTTAAGACAGCAACACAAACAGTAAATGATTATGATGAATTATCAACCTTGTTAACTGGTAGTTCTGAAACAGAATTAATAGTAGACCTTGATGGGGATGATACATATACAAGTACTGGACAAATAAGTGTTAAATCGACAATCAAAAAGCTTACAATCAATGGAAAAGATAGAACCATTGATGGTGATGAAAGTTATGGATTCCTAAAAATTGGAGTAATGAACCTAACATTAAACAATATTACAGTAAATAATTGTCATATGGACAAGGATGGTCCTGTAATTCAATGTAAATCTGATTATACCAATGTAACACTTAATAACTCAAATTTTGATAATAATGTTGCTAGTGTCTATACTTCAGCTAGTGTAGTATATCAAAATTCTTTTTCAAACATTAATATTAATAATTGTACATTCACAAACAATAAAGGAGATGGGAATGGTGGTGTTATTTCTCAATATAGTTCTTCAACTATAACTATAAACAATTCTAAATTCATTGGAAATGAAGTTACTGATGAAGAAGCTTGTGGTGGTGTAATTCATCAATATAATTATTATGCTGATAGACAAACAGGTTATGAACCTTATACAGGTTTTAACGTCCTGTTTATAAATAATTCTCTATTTGAAGATAATACGGGTTCAGAACAAGGTGGTGCAATTTATGTAAGTTATAATACAACCATGACAATAAGTAATTCCAACTTCACTTCAAATAGTGCAAGTAATTGGGGTGGTGCTATATATGAAAGAGGATTTGGTAATGTTAAATTAGATTTTTGTAAATTTGAAGATAATTCTGCACAAATTGGAGGAGCTATTTATGTTAATAATAATATTACATTAAATTATTGTAATTTAACTAAAAATGAAGCAGATTATGGTGGAGCTTTAGCTATTGATGATGAACGTTATTTTCCTGGTGAAGAGGATGATCCAAACTTATTGATTGGTTACACAACAATCACGAATACATATTTCACAAACAATAAAGCAACAACTGGTTATGGTGGTGCTATATATGACTATATAGATTCTGGGGAGGATGATCCAGCAGGAAATCATATTCTGATACAAGACACGGAATTCAATGGAAATAATGCAACTGCTGGTGGAGCGATTTATACATATAATCTATATAATGATTTTGAAACTACAATAAATCATGTTAATTTCACCAACAACAAAGCAGATAAGAGTGGAGCATTATTAACAGTTCATGAGGGCGACGTAACAATAACCAACTCTAACTTCACAAGCAATTATGCTACAAATACTTCGGCTACTATCCGGATTTTATTGGACGGTCTTGTAAATATTGAAGATAACACTTTCACTAGTAATTGGGTTGGAAGTGAAGACGGATATGTTTTCACATTGACTGAAAATACTAAGATAAACAACAACGTATTCATCAATAATACTGACAATACTCGTGATATGCTCTTTGACATTTTAGCAGGTGAAGTTAAAGGTAATGTTTACATCGATAATTATCTGGAAGATTCTTTCAACACGACCTTCAATAATGTTACAGTTGACTCTGATTACACAAAGTCAGTACTGCTTGACTTAAGAGATGTTTATAATGACACAATCCGCAATGGAACTATTCAAATATTAGTAAATGGTCAACAGAAATATTCCTATAATGTTAAAGATGGAAAATCAGACATTACCATTAAATTTGCAGACTTAAAGGATGGAAAGAATGAGATTACTGTCAAGTATGTTACATTATCCAAGCATTATCAGAACATGACTAAAGAATTCAGTATTACTGCAGATAAAAGCATGTTAAACACTAAGATTAATGTAACAGCTACTACTCCTGTGAAAGTTGGAGACGATGTAACTATTAAGGGTGTTCTTGTCGATGAAAACGATAATGCAATTTCAGAAGCTACAGTAACTATCAAAATCAATAATAAGGAGTATAACGTTACAACTGATAATAATGGTAAGTTTACTAAAACAATTGTTTCAAGTGTAGTTGGAACAAATAATGTAACGGTAAGTTATGCCGGTTCAGATTCATATAATTCTTCAACCAATAAGACAACATTTAAGGTTGAAAAATTAGGTACTAAATTATCCTTAGACAAGATTTCTGATTCAAAAGTAGGAGACGGCATTAATATTAAGGGTAAACTAGTTGATGAAAACAATAAGGCAATAGCTAATCAGACAGTTACTATTAATGTAAACGGTAAAGATTACACTGTTACAACAGATAATGATGGAACTTACACTAAAACATTAACAGCTGATACTAGTGGTAAAAATAATGTAAGTGTATCCTATAATGGCAATAGTAATTATACATCAAGTTCCAATAAGACAACATTCAATGTTAAAAAAGTAGATACTAAGATTAAATTAAATAAAATTAGCACTGTAACTGTTGGTGATAAAGCAAAAGTTTCCGGTAAACTCTTGGATGAAAATAATAATGCAATTTCAAATGCTAAGTTAAATGTTACTGTTGGTGGTAAAACATACACTGTAACAACTGATGAAAATGGGGCATTTACAGTAAATCATATAACTAACACTACAGGAAAAATTAATGTTAAAGTAAAATATCCTGGATCTAGCAAATACACGTCATCTGATGCATCTACAACATTCAATGTTGTCAAACAAGACGTAAATTTAAAAGTTAAGGATGTAACAGGTACTATTGGTGAAAAAATTACATTCACAGCTACAGTCACTGATAAGAAAGGTAACAAAATTACTGGTGGAAACTTAATCTTTAAATTAAATGGTGTAACATTTAATGATAAGAAACGCTTCGATAATTCAAGTAAAACTCCATACAAGTTCGAAGTTAAAAATGGTAAAGTAACATTTACAATAACTGCTGATTCATACCTTGAGCACGGAGGAAACATCACTGCAACATATAGTGGAACAGAAACATATAAAAATGTTACTTCCAAATCTGCTAAGTTAACAGTTAAACTAAGAAACATGAAAATAACAGTTAAAGCAGAACCATCAAGAGTAAAACAATACAAAAATGTAACATTCACAGCAACACTTACTGATGTAACTAAAAACAGTAAAAATAAAACAGCAATAAAAGATAATTCATATGTACTCTTTATACTTAATGGTAAAACATTGAAAGTCAAAGGAAAACTAGCAAATGTAACAGTAAAATCCAATAAAGTAACTTACAAGTATACTATCCCAGCTGGAACAGCAGGAATCTATGTGGACAGACATATCAGGTACTATAATGTAACAGCAGTATATGGAAGCAAATTATTCTATACTGATAACAATTCCGCCAGTACTAATTATACTGTTGCAAGAAGTAAGATTACAATTACTGTTAACAAGGCAGTACTTAAAAGTAAAAAGTTATCCATTAAGGGTAGTATCAAGGATTACATGAAAAAGTATGTGAAAGGAACCAATAAGGTATGTATTAAAATTGATGGATCCACTTACAAAATTAATGGTAAAGTCAAATACTTTAAAATTAAAAACGGTAGAATTAACCTTAAGAATATAAAAATAAATAATCCTTCAAGTGTTAAAACGGTTTCAGTAGTAAGTGGTGACAGAGTAGCATACCTTAAAGGACAGTCAAAAGCCAAAAAAATAGTTAAAGTTTAACGTGGATTAAGAATCCACAATTTCTTTTTTTAATTATAGAATAATAACATCAATTCTATTTTTTCATTATTTCTTAATTTTATTTATTAAATCATATTATTTTGTAAAATAATTTTTTTCCTCTTTTGATAGCTGTTTATAAAATTGATATGTTTGAATTTTAAAATATTATTTATTTTCTAACCATTATTAATTTAAACATTTTGATTTAAGTATTTTTTAACAAAAGTTTATATATTATGATTGATTTAATATAGAATACATAAAAAATATATTTGAACATTTAAAATTTTTTATTTTCTTAGAGGCAGAGTTGAAAAAATGAATAAAAGAAAGATAATAATGGTTTCATTTCTCTTTGTAATACTACTTTTATTAACTGTACAATCATTTAATGCGGCAGACGTTAATAAAAGTTCTGATACAGTTAAAAAAGATTATAAAACACAATCGAGTATGAAGTCTCTAGAAAAGAATAACAAGGTAAATATCGATAAAAACGATTATAAAAAAATTATAAACACAACAAAAAAACAGAAAGTTAAAAAATCAATAAATAAATCAGATACAACAACAAAAAATCAGGATATCAATAAATTAACTAAAAAAATTCAAACGAATAAAAAAGAAGCATCAAGCACAGTAAATACTTTTACAGAATTAAGAACATTATTAAGAGATTCAACAGACTCTGAATTAACTGTAGATTTGGATGGCGATGAAACTTATACCCATGATGGAAATGTAATAACTGTAAATGCTGCAGTAAACAATTTAATTATTAATGGTAATAACCATATTATTAATGGTAACTTTAAAAATAAAAAATTCTTAAGTTTAGGTGCTTCTAATGTTACAATTAATAATTTAATAGTGAAAAACTGTGGTGATAAATCATCAGCTACAGTTGGTGGTGGAGCAATATACCAAGCATCTTATGGAAATTTAACAATTAATAATTCTATTTTCGATGGGTGTTATTATAATTATTCAACTCGCTATACTACCAACGGTGGAGGAGCAATAGCTCAAAATACAAATTGTAATTTAATAATTAATAATTCCAGTTTAACAAATAATTCTGCACATAGTGCGGGTGGTGTTATATACCAAAAATCTAACAGTAACATAACTATAATTAACTCAAACATTACTGATAATTGCTTATCAGGTACTGGTGCAAACAGAAAAGGTGGTGCAATTTATCAGGATACTGATAATTTTTTATCTATTATTAATTCCAATATTACAAGAAACAGTCCAGTTAGATCAACTACGGGTAGACAAGATGCTTGGGCAGGTGCAGTTTATCAAAATAACACAGGAACGATGATTATCAAAGATTCAAACGTTTCAAGCAATACTGCATATACTAATGTTGGGGCAATATATCAGGGAGCTGACAGTAATTTAACGATAAATAATTCTTTATTTAAAGACAATACGTATAATGTCTCATCAACCAGAACTGCTGGTGCTATACGACAAGTTAGTGGTTTGATAAATATCAATAATTCTGAATTCATCTCAAATGGTAAATCAAATGCTGCAGCTGGAGCAATTGTTCAAGAAGTTGGGAATATGAATGTTGATTATTCAAATTTTACCAGTAATATGGGTGGTTATTGTGCTTGTTTATATCAATTAAAAGATAGTAATTTGACCATTTTAAATTCAAATTTCACAGATAATCTGGGTCAAACTAGTGGTTCAGTAGTTACTCATGATGAAAGTAATAATAATTTAACAATTACTAATTCGAATTTCATTAATAATAGAATTAGTGGCTTATCAGGTTCCTCTTCTATTGGTGGAGTGATATATCAAGCATCTAATAATGAAATAACAATTATTGGAACAAATATTACAGATAGTCAGGCATCTGGTGGTGGTGTGATATCTCAAGATAATGGTTCTAATTTAACCATAATCAATTCCACTATATTAAACAGTAATGCGACTGGTGGAAGTACTGGTAAAAGTGGTGGAGCAATATTACAAGGTTCAACCTGTACTTTAAATATTACTAATTCAAGTATTTCAAATTGTTTTGCACAAAAAGGCAGTAAACAAGTATCAGTTTATGGTGGTGCCATATGTCAAGGTAGTAATGGTATTATATCAATTTCTTATTCGAATATAACAAACAGTTCCGTAACAAGTACAGATAGTCCAAGTACGGCCTATGGTGGAGCAATATCTCAGGGAAGTAATGGTAATTTAACTATTATTTATTCAAATTTGGAAGGAAATGATGCTAAAAGTAGTGGAGGAGCAATATATCAGGAGAGTAATTCAAATTTTACTATCATGTACTCTAATATCACTACAAACCATGCAATATATCGTGGTGGAGCAATTTACATTAGTAGTGGTTCAACAGGTTATATTGTAAACAATACATTCAAAGACAATTGGCTAAACGGAACTATCACTGATGAAAATTATGTTTTAGTATTAAGACAAGATATGACTGTTGTAAATAATACCTTTATTAACAATACGGATAATCAAAGAGATATGTTGTTCAATATACTAGTTCGGGAAGTGCATGATAATGTTTATATTGACAATTATCTTAATGACACCATAGAAACAATTCCAGATGCAACTATCACTGGAGATTACAAGGATACAATTAAGTTATTGTTAAGAAATGTATATAATGACACTATACGTAATGGTAATGTATCACTTTATACCAATGATGCACTTCTTGGAACTTTTGATGTAGTAGATGGTGAAGCAGATATTGAAATTAAATTCGTTGATTTGCCTCAAACGGTCAATGTAATTACAGTAAATTATACTAATATTATTGGAAGCAAACATTATCAGAATATGACAAAAACATTCAAGTTAACAAAAAATTATATCCAAAGTATTATAACAGTATCATGTAACGAATCTGTTAAAGTTGGCCAAATAGTAACAATAAATGGTACTTTAACACAGAACAATGATAAAAAAACTCCTATTAAAGGAACTGTAAGTTTATATATAAATAAGACATTAATAAATACTAATGAAACAGGTGCTGATGGAAAATATGTATTTTATTATACTACAACATCACTCGGAATACAAAATGTTACAGTGAACTATACTGGATCATATAATATATTAAATTGTTCAAACACTACCAAATTCACGGTATCATCAATAAAAACTAACAGCACTATAAGTGCAACTAATGTAATAATAGGTAAAAACACCACAATATCAGGAGTATTATATGATGTAGAAAACAATGAAAAAATTAAAAATACGGTTGTTACTATTAAGATAGATGATGACTATTCCACACAAGTACAAGTAAATAATGAAGGAAAATTCGAACTATCATATAACGCAACAAGAACTGGAGAACATACAGTTAAAGTAATATATAAGAGTGACAATATTCTATATTCAAGTTCAACAAACGAAACAAAATTCACAGTTTCACCTCGTAAAACAAATATGACAATAGTTAATAATGCGTCTGTTATTGTTGGTCAGGTGGTGACTGTTAATGGTACTTTGAAGGATGAGCTTGGTGATGCTCTTAAGGGTGCGTTTGTGAATGTTACTGTTGGTGATGTTTTAATTGAGAATGTGCCGGTGGATAAGAATGGTTTTTATTCTGCAGAGTGTCAAGTTAATGTTGTTGGAACAATTCCTATAACAGTTAGGTATACTAATGATACGATGAATTATACTAGTTCGGTTAATGGGTCTAGTGTTGTTGTTAATCCAAGGGCTACTAATATGACTGTTGTTAATAATGCGTCTGTTATTGTTGGTCAGGTGGTGACTGTTAATGGTACTTTGAAGGATGAGCTTGGTGATGCTCTTAAGGGTGCGTTTGTGAATGTTATTGTTGGTGATGTTTTAATTGAGAATGTGCCGGTGGATAAGAATGGTTTTTATTCTGTAGAATGTCAAGTTAATGTTGTTGGAACAATATCCATAACTGTTATGTATACTAATGATACGACGAATTATACTAGTTCGGTTAATGGGTCTAGTGTTGTTGTTAATCCTAGAGCAACTAATATGACCATTGTTAACAAAGCATCAGTGTATGTTGGTGAAAATTTAGAAATTAGTGGAATATTACGAGATGAACTAAATGAAATAATATCTAATACGGTTGTATCCATAATTATTGGTAATTATTATGTTGAAGAAAATGTTGAAGTGGATTCCAATGGAAAATACTGTTATATCTATAAAACTACTGAAGTTGGTGAACAAAGTATCAAAGTAAAATATATTTCAGATAATCCAAAATACATGAGTTCTACAAATACCTCATCATTTAAAGTTATAGACCTACCACCTCTTTCAACAAGTATTAGCATAAACGCAGCTTCTACAAAAGTTGGAAATAAAAGTTTAGTCAAAGGAAAACTTATTGATGAAGAAAACAAACCCGTTTCAGGAGTTACAGTAACAATACTACTAAATAATAAAGATTCCTATAACGCAACAACAGGTTCGGATGGAACGTATTCTCAATATGTACCTGCCAGTGTTGTTGGAGTAAATAATGTTTCAGTTTCATTTAATGGAAACAAGTATTATAAGAAAAGTGAAAATAAAACTACATTTAATGTAGAAAAAATGGATACTAAATTGTCTTTAGATAGTATTTCTGATAGTAAAGTTGGTGATAAAGTAACAGTTAAAGGTTATTTAATGGATGAAAATAATTACTTACTTCCTGGCCAAACTGTAACTATTAAAGTAAATGATAAAGCTTATAATGTTACTACAGCTTCTGATGGTTCATACTCTAAAACTATTACAGCTAGTGTTGCCGGAAAAAACAAGGTTAGCGTAAGCTATTCCGGAAATGATAAATACTTATCAAGTTCCAATAATACAAATTATAATGTGGAAAAATTATCAACAAAAATAACGCTTAATAAGATTAACGATACTACTGTTGGTGAAAAAGCTAAAGTAACCGGTAAACTCTTAGATGAAAACGGTAAAGCAGTAAGTAATGTAACAATAAAGGTTACAGTTAATGGTAAAACATACACTGCAAAAACAGGCAGTGATGGTTCATTTAGTGTTAGTGCATTAACTAACAGTAGTGGAAAACTTAAGGTCAAAGCAGAATACTCTGGTAGTGACAAGTATTCATCATCAAGCGCAACCCGTACTGTAACAGTTAATAAAATTGATGTCATTGTTAAAGTTAAATCAGTAACTGCTATTGTTGGTGAAAATATGACATTAACCGCTACAGTAACTGACAAAAAGGGTAATAAGGTTACTGGTGGAAATGTAATCTTCAAACTAAATGGTGTTTCATTCAATAGTAAAAAACGTTTCGATAACTCAAGCAGTACTCCATATAAGTTCAGTGTTAAAAACGGTAAGGTATCCTTCAAGATTTCTACCGATTATTACCTGAAAAATGGTGGAAACATAACGGCAACCTATAGCGGAACAGACACGCATAAGAATGTTACTTCCAAAGCTGCTAAGTTAACAGTTAAACTAAGAAACATGAAAATTACAGTTCAAGCAAAACCTTCAAGGGTTAAACAGTATAAGAACATTACATTCACAGCTACTATAACTGATACAACTAAGAATGCAAAAAACAAAACGGCACTATTTGAAAATTCATATGTACTCTTTAAAATTGATGGTAAGACCATTAAAGTCAAAGGAAAAACAGCTAATGTCACGGTAAAATCCAATAAGGTAACATACAAGTACACCATACCACGAGGAACTCCAGGAATATATGTTAAAAGAAACATCAGATACTATAATGTAACAGCAGTATATGGAAGCAAATTATTCTATATGGATAACAATTCCGCTAATACTAATTATACTGTTGCAAGAAGTAAGATTACAGTTACTGTTAACAAGGCAGTACTAAAAAGTAAAAAATTATCCATTAAGGGTACTATCAAGGATTACATGAAAAAATATTTGAAAGGAACCAACAAGGTATGTATTAAAATTGATGGAGAAACTTACAAAATTAAAGGTAAAGTTCAATACTATGAAGTTAAAAACGGTAGAATTAACCTTAAAAACATAAAAATTAGTAATCCTTCAAGTGTTAAAACGGTTTCAGTAGTAAGTGGTGACAGAGTAGCATACCTCCAAGGACAATCAAAAGCTAAAAAAATAGTAAAATTATAATGTGGATATAAATCCACATCTTCTTTTTTTTAATAACTAATGAAATGGGAAAAATTCATTACTTAAAATATTTTTGGATATTTGCTTAATGCTCCATAACGGAATAATGAATAACCATAAGATCCACTTTGCATAATGGCTTTTATATCCTGTTTTAGTTCTTCAGTATTCATGAAGATTAAACCGTTTTCATCGGTATAAGTTTGAAGTATGCAAACAACCTTAGCATTATTGCTTCTATTTTTCACGTAACTAGTAACGCTTTTAAGCCAGTTACGGCCTTGACGATAAGAGATTTTATAGGCCATTGGCATAATATAATCCAGGTGATTGCTCATGGCAGCATAATCCTGTCCATAATAATACTTATTAGAACCTCTTTCTGGGAAGACACAAGCTGACAATTCAATATGCTTGTTATACAGTTTAACCAGCAGATTAGTTTCCTTAACAAAATTTGTTATCACATTCGAATTAACTATTCTAGGATTTGTTCCACTGTAACGAACGTAATCAAGACAGACTCCTTCAACACCATCGTATCTAATAACATTTGATATCCAATTTTTTATAAGATTTTGTTTATTTTCACTTATGTCAAAATGTTTGAAGTCTTCACAGAAACAAATTATCCATGCATGAACCTTTATATTGTTTTTTCTGCATAAATGTACAATTTTTTTCAGGTTGTTAGTATCGTTTTCTACTCTGCTTGCCTGTACAAATACATCGGTGATGCCTGATTTTACCCATTTTGTAACGTTTTTGGCAGTTACATTGGCGTATAATCGTACAAATAATGAAGCCATCCTTGTTTTTCTAGTTTTGTATGTGTTGGTAATTGTAATGGTAGTGGAATTTGATGATTTTTTATAATTTTTAGAGTCATACACTATCTTTGCACGGTATTTGCCACTTGTAAGATTTTTTATTATGAATTTTGTCTTTCCCTTAACCAGTTTTCTTGTAGAAAAAATCTTTCCATCAATATATAATGTCGCATTTCCATCTTTAACATAACTATTTCCACTATTTTTAACGTTTACTGGTATTATAACGTCTTGAATATACTTAACTTTCACTTTTTTTAAAGAAAATCTTGTAGTCTTGTTGTATACTAGCTTAACATTCTTTTTAGCATTTAAATATGCTTCATTTTCTAAGCTTTCTAAAGTAATATTAACATCCTTATTTGAGTATTTTTCACTTAAATTAAATCTGATATTTACTTTACTGTTTGAAATGTTATAAACAGCTACTGTATTGTTTATTTTAAATGTCTTATTATTTACTTTAAGTTTCACTGTTGCATTTTTGATTGTATGGTTATTATAATCAAGTAATAGTGATTTGATACGTACTTTTTCATTACTCCTTGTTGTAGTAGTGTTTGTAAACTTGGCCTTCATTTTCACTATGTCAAATGATGTGTAGGCTGTAAATGTTTGGTTATCTATTTTGGTTGTTGCTTCAACATTTACTTTACCCGCCTTTGTTCCATCTTTAATGGTATAATTTATTCTGGCACTATTATTTTCCATTTTGATGTTAGACTTTTTTTCATAATTTTTAATTGTTTTATTATTTACTTTAAATTTAACTGAGCTTGTTGAATCTTTTTTTGTTGCTTTTAATTCAACCGTATCTCCCATTTTAACCTTATTTTTATTAGCTGATACTTTAAAATTATTACTTGTATCCTTTGTTGCATGTGCACAACTAAGTAAAAAGACGGTAGTAATGAGAAAAAGTAGCAAATATATTTTTTTCATATCAATTTACTCCATTTAAACATAATTTTGAAATTGAATATTTAATATATTTTGTTTTGTATTCTTAAATTATTTATCATTATTTTTAGTATGATGATTACAGTAATTATCCACTAGATTTAGAGTATTATCTCTATTTATGGGATTTTTCAATTATTTCGCATATTTTATATAATATGATTTTTAAAGCTTTAAACATGAGATGTAATAATTGTGGAACCGACAATGATATAAATTCCAGATATTGTAAACGTTGTGGAAGTTCATTATATTCAAATGTAGGAGTTCATCATACAACTAGAAAGTCTAGAATGTCACCATTAAAACTTATACTTATTGCAGTTTTGGTAATTTTTGTTGCTTTAAGTGCTGTAACGGCATATATTGTCTATGTTGACACGTCACCTTCAGAGATTCTGTATTTAAACAATAAAAATCCTGGTGATGTAACAAGTAACTCTGAACTTGCAGCTAATATTCCTGACACGGCTCTTTCAAGGCAGATTATTGATGCTGCAAAACAGGGAGTGCCAGTTTATAAGATTGGTGATGGAAAAGGACCTGTAACTGTAATTTCTGCCGGTGTTCATGGTGATCAGTTAGTTCCTACGGTTGCTAGTATGAAACTAATTAATTATCTTGATGGTCGCAAAATTAATGGTACGGTATATATAATACCATTTACTTCACCAAGTGCTTTGTCAAAAAATACTAAATTAACTGATGGTGTAAATCTGAATACTGTGGCTGATAAGGATGGAACTACTTCAAATGATATTATTAAACTAGCTCAAAGTAGTAATGCATCTGCTGTTGCCGATTTCCATGAGACACAGGCTGGTAAAAATCCTGGAAGAACAACAATAATGTGTTCACAGGTACCAACTCCGGGCAGTTTTCAGTTGGCTCAGGATATGTCTAGCTTATCATTAGATACTACCTTAACTTACTATGTTGCAGGGGTTGAATATGAAGGAGCTATTGAAGATGTATCAAACATTAATGGAATTCCAGCCGTAACACCAATTGTTTTAGTTTCAAGTCATGGTAAAGTTTATCATTCAGCCGTTGGTGAATCATATAATCAGATGCTGGCATTATTAATTGCTAACCATAATCTTAATCCTAATGATTCATATTTACAGTTAGCAAATGTTGATATTGATGGATGGGATAGTCTATCCCGTTAAAAATTATTTTTACTTTTTTTTACAATTTTTTGTATTTATTATTTAAAGTGTCATTTATGAAAAAAATTTTACCTATAAATAAACTTGATAGAGTATCAAGAATTCAAATGTTAGTTACTGGATTAGCATTTATTTTATTCATGATTCTAATATTATTATTCATATTATTTAATTCACACATTAAAAATAATAACATATACATGTTATGCATACTAATTACTTTTTTAGTATGGTTATATTCATTTATCAGAAACTATAACAGGGACAAATATTTCGAAAAAAAATATAATAAAAAATGAAATTAAAAAGGACAATAATTTAAACTAAAATTAAAGTATTTAAATTAAATTTTAACTAAACAAGTGTAAAACATATTACTAATAATAACCAAGATATAATATTAATATCAAAAATATTCAAGTGATAAAAATGGACGAAAGTGAGTCGATAACTTTATTTAATATAACACCTGAAGAATATAAAATAATAGAAAAACTTAGAAATGAAAAACGAGTATTTACTGCACTAATGACGGAAGAAATAAATGATACAGTATATACAAATGAATGTGAACTCATAGTGCAAAAAGAAATATTAAAAATTATTAAATATGATTCAAATGAGAACGAATGGAGAGGAAATTCATTCATCTACTTTAAATCCGTAGACTTTACAAGTACATTAAAAACATACAACAAAAATTTCCTAACCATAAACATTAAGGGATCAAAATTCTTATTTGAATTCGACACACCAGAAAACATGTTTGAATGCTACAAAGAATTAACAAGAAGAACAAACATGCAACATCAAAAATAATTCACATGACCATCCCCCCCCATAAAGCATTACTTTTTTCAACTTTTTTTTTGGAATAAGAAATTATAAATTTTTACAAAAACATAACAAATTATATGAAATTTGGTATTAGTGCATGGGGGAACAGTTGGCTAAATGCATTACATGGTGCAGACTTAACAAACAGGTTGCCCCGAGGAAAAAGTTATGCAAACACTGGAAAAGTATATGACATACAAATAGACAAAAACATTGTAAAATCTAAAGTAAAAGGAAAATACTTGGATTACTATAATACAAGCATACAATTTGATTCATTCACAGAAAAAGAAAAAACAATAATACTGGAAACAATAAAAGAATCACCATCAATACTATCAGCATTGCTAAACCATGAACTACCACCTGAATTATATGAAATACTAAAACAAAAGGGAGTGGAAGTATTTCCAACCAGTGTAGATGACATAACATGCAGTTGCAACTGTCCCGACTACGCATACATATGTAAACACGTTGCAGGACTACTATACATGATTTCACACGAAGTGGACAAAGACCCATTCGAAGTATTCAAACTCCAAAACTGTAACCTGCTGGAATTGCTGGACTATGAAGAAAGCAGTGGCAATATCAAAAAAACCAGTGATTTATTCACCAATGAGGATAACATTGAAGAAATAAACGATACCACCCTAGACTTCTCAAAAATACCAGACTTATTAGACAATATATTAAACTTCCTAACAGACAATCCATTTTTCTATGAAAAGGATTTTAAAGCAGTATTATCCAATGTCTATAAAGCAATGGCCAGATACACGAAAAGTGTAGATAACTATGAAAGAAGTGACTATAACTATAATGATGTGGTAATATTCAAAGATTTCTCTTATGAAAAATATAAGGGAAAAAATGATGATGAAGAAGCATATGAAAAATGGGTAGAAGACAGATTCCTATCAAAATGGGGAAAACCAAACCAATGGGAAAACGTCACAATTGACATAGATGATGATTATAATATAAACCAAATAAACACAGGATTTAACACACCATTTAACCAACATGCAGATAATAAAACATTATTCTACTTCTTCATGGAATTAATGGACAGTCCAAAAAATAAATACAACACTGATATTCAATATCTTAACACATTATTTGAATTTTCAATAGAACTGATAAAAAAACATGCAATCATACCAGAACTATTTGAAAACGATGGAACATATTACATCCGCTGGATACCAGCATTATTTGATAAAAACATACAAGAAAACATAAACAAACTTGTAATCAACTGTCCAGAAAAATTAATTACCTATAACCATGAACAAATACCAAAAAAAGACCAAATTATTACAGCAATAAGTCTATTCATAAAGGGATACCTATACCATTACCTAAGATATGGCTCAAGCAATGTGGTAAGAAAATTATACGACAACCCAGTCTTCAAAGTATTTTACTGTGAAGGACAAAGATTTGAAAAATTCTCACAACAAGGATATGAAAAGCTGATAAACCAATGGTTATCCAAATTCATACTAAATTCAAGAGAATACAAATTATACCTGGTAATCACGGAAGAATTCTCATCATACGAAGTAGCAATAATGGTAAGTATAGAAGACGAAGCAATGCAAAACATAAACAAAGCAATAGAAAACTGTAAAGACATTAACCTAAAAACACAACTGTTAAGTGACACTTACGTAATAAACGAAGTATACCCAAAAATAAACAAGTCAATACATCTAAATGAAAACTTGGAATTGGACCTGGAAGAATTTTCAGACTTCTTCATAAACATTTTACCATTATTTGAAATGCTTGGAATAACAATTATTCTACCAAAAAACCTTCAAAAAATCTTCGTACCAAAATTAACACTAGACATAGAAAGTACAAAAAATGATAAAAGTTACATAACATTCAATGACCTTACCAAGTTTGACTGGAAAATACATATAGGCAAACAGGAATACACAACAGAAGAATTTAAAAATTTATCTGAACAATCAAGGGGATTAGTAAAAATAGCGAACAATTACGTATTGCTTAATGAAGACGCAACAAAAACACTTATCAAACAGATAGACAAGCTTCCGGAAAAGCTAAACAAACATGAACTAATGAAGGCAATGCTGTCCGGCGAATATAAGGAAGCAGAAGTAAATATAGACAACAACATCAAAGAGATGATAAACAACATCAAAGAAAACAAAGAAACAACAATACCAGAAAGTGTAACGGCCAAACTAAGGGAATATCAGAAAATTGGATACTCCTGGCTTGTACAAAATATCAACGTAGGATTTGGATCAATACTGGCAGATGACATGGGATTAGGAAAAACACTACAGGTGCTCACGGCAATACAACACTTTAAGGATGAAGGAAAGCTAAAAAAAGAGAAAGTGCTGATCGTTGCACCAACAAGCCTACTGACAAACTGGCAACAGGAAATAGAAAAGTTCACACCAGATTTAACATCATACATATTCCATGGAACAAAAAGAAAATTCCCAAAAACAGAATATGAAATTTACTTAACCTCATATGGAATAATCAGAAGAGATGAAGAAAAGTTCAAGAAAAGAAAATGGTTCATGATGGTAGTAGACGAAGCACAAAACATCAAAAATCCTAACACCCAACAAACCAAGGCAATAAAGAAAATCAAGTCAAAACATAAAATAGCACTATCTGGAACACCAGTAGAAAACAGATTATCGGAGTATTGGAGCATATTTGATTATATTAACAAAGGATACTTGACAACACTAAAACAATTCAGACAAAACTATATACTACCAATTGAAAAGGAAAGAAACACGGAAACACTTGACAACTTCAAACAGATAACACAACCATTCATCCTAAGAAGACTAAAAAGCGATAAAAATGTTATAAAAGATTTGCCGGATAAAATAACAAACGACGTATATTGTAATCTAACAACCCAACAAGTAACATTGTACAAGGAAACATTAGATCATTCAATGGAAGAAGTCGATGCAAATAAAGGTATGAAACGTAAAGGATTGGTTCTCAAACTAATAAATTCATTAAAACAAATATGCAACCATCCAACACAATACACCAAAATTAAAAAGGCAGACATTAAAGACTCAGGAAAAATGCAGGTACTAATAAACCTACTGGAAAACATACAGGAAAACAATGAAAAAGTACTGATATTCACGCAATACGTTCAAATGGGACACATAATGCAAAAACTAATAGAAGAACAATTCAAGGAAGAAGTACTATTCTTACATGGTTCACTTTCAAGAAAGAAAAGAGATGAAATGGTGGAAAAATTCCAAACAAACACACAATGTAAAATATTCATAGTATCACTAAAAGCTGGTGGAACGGGATTAAACCTTACAGCAGCACAGAACGTAATACATTACGACCTATGGTGGAATCCTGCAGTAGAAAATCAGGCAACAGACAGAGCATACAGGATAGGACAAAAAGAAAATGTAATGGTGTACCGATTCATTACCAAGGGAACGTTTGAAGAAAGAATCAACGAAATGATACAGGACAAGAAAGAACTAGCTGAAATAACAGTAGGAAATGGTGAAAAATTCATAACTGAAATGAATGATGAAGAACTAAAAGCAATCTTAGAACTAAGAAGAACCTAATTCGTCATAAAATGGGTGAAATCATTTAAGTTATAAATCAAGTAACCTACCATCACCCATTTCTGATTCTTTACTTGTGTCTGGGGATTCAATTTGCTTAATAACATTAAGCATATTATCTATTAAAGGTATTATATCATCAATTTTAGAAATACAAAGTCTCATCTTATTTTCAACATTTCCATAAACACTATCATAACTTTTAAGGTAGTTCATCTTATTAGAATCATTTAGACTATTGGAGATTTCATCTTTATCTGTAGAAAATGTTTCTTTCAAATCAATTAAATCATTTTTTAAATCATTTCGTACATTGGCATCTTGTCTAAAAACTATTGAAACATTATCGTCAGTGATGGTTGTATTTAATTGTTTTTTTAATTCGTCAATTTCATGGATGCGAGTATCTAATTGATTATGTATATTTTTAATTTCTTGGTTTTCACTAGTTCTAGGATTATTAATAAAGGATTCAAAGTTGGATATGGAATTTAAAGTTTCGATAATCATTTTTTTGGTCTCAATAATTTTTTCTTCAACATTACCGAAGAGATTATCAAAACCTTTAATGTAAGTTAATGTATTCTCATCATCCAATATTTCATTTAATGAATTTAATGCATTAGTTAAATTAGTTTTAGCATCTAACATGCTATTGAGAAGTTTTTTCTTTTCTTGAACATTATTTTCCAGAACGTTTGTGGTATCTGGATTTTCAAGCGATTCGGTTATGCTGGCTTTTGTTTGAATACATGTACTTTTTAAAATATCACACTTTTTATGAATATTTTGTATTTCTTCATATTCTTCATTAATAAGAACGGAATTATTAACGTAAGTTAATTTTACACCACATTGAGTACAGTAATTCTCATAATTTACTGGATTGTTACAGTTTGGACAATACATTGTAAATTCTCCTAGTGTTTAGATTAGTGATTAAAGATTTATTATTCTTCCTTTTGGTCTTGGTATGGTCTTTTCATCAATATATGCTTCTTCTTTTAATTGTTCTACTTGATAATCTTTCAAATCAATACTTCTTTTTAAGTCATCAAATGATTTGATGTATCTGTTGGATTCTCTAAGTTGTATAATCTTTTTTGCTTTAATAAGATTAATTGCACTTAGTTTAGCTAGTTCATCTTGACTTGCAGTGTTAATGTCTATTTTAACTTTTTTAATCTCTTGTTTTTTCTCTATTTTAGGTTTAACTTCTTCTTTTTTGGGTGGTTGTTTATATTTGATGTTGTATGGTTTAGGCTTTTGTACACTTTTTTCTTCTTTAATGTAAATGTATTCTCTTAACTTGTTTAGGTTATTGGTTGTAATGTATAGTTTCTGTTTTAAATCATCGTAGGATTTAATGTTTTCTCCTTTTTTTCTTAATTGAATGATTTTATTGGCTTCTACAACTGTCAGGTTAGGAACACTTTTAAGTTCATTCAATGTAGCCTTGTTAATGTCAAGTCTTTTTCCAACATAATGATCGGGGTTATGCTTTTCTTTTTCAACAATTGAATCTTTTTGATTTGGTTTTTTCTTGTCTTTTTTAAGAAAATCGTTTTTAACCTTATTTAACTTTTTATAATTGTTTTCATTAGGTTTTTTATATTTCTTTTCAGTATTTTTTGTTTTTTCTTCAGACTTTTCATTACTAATAAAAGTGTTTTGTTTTAGAATTTTTATTTCGTCATTGCTTATATGATAAATGGTATTTAACTCATCGAATGATTTAATACGTGATCTTCTTCTTCTTACATTAATAATTCTTTCTGCACTAGCTTTACTTATTCCATTAATATCATGTAGTTCTTGGTAAGATGCTGTGTTTAAATCAATTGGATTAGGATTACGTTTAATTTTAGGAATTTTGTATTTTTTTTCTGGATAGGAAGTTTTCTCTTTGTTGGTTGTTGAATCATTTGTGCTGTCAAAAAGTTTGGAAATTGAATCATAGTTTAGAATGATGATTATTATTAAAAATATTACTACCACTAGAAATCTTAAAACATTAGGTAAAAATCCATAGAATGAAAATGCAATAATCAATACGATTGTCCCACAACAGCAATCAGCATTATCGTCTTTATCTAATTTCATTGCTTTAATGATATTGAATGTGCCTATAAGTATGATAAGGACACCGATTATTTCTAAAATCATTTTTATCTCTTAAGAATTTATAATTATTTAAAACTAGTTAATACTATATCATTTAAAACATATACTTTAATATGATATTTATAAAAAATGGGAGTAAAATTCATGTCAAAGAAGCTAATCATTAAAATCAAAAAGGATGGTACTATTGAAGCTGAAACTAAGGGTATTAAGGGAAAAAAGTGTGAAGATTACATTAAACTTATTGAAGAATTGACTGATTCTAAGGTTGTTGAAAAAGAATATACTAAGGAGTACTATGAAAACGATGAAGAATTAATCAATCAAAACAGGGATAAACAACTATTATAGGTGAAGATAATGAGTATACATCTTGAAACAGTACCACTTCCAATTGACAGAATAGCAAATGCACTATACATTGAAGAAATAAATGGTTCGACATATGGTATGGATTTTAGGGCTCAAACAGAAGTAACTGACTTAAACATGTTGCAAGAGATATTGGAGACAAGTCTTTTAGGCTTTAAAAATAAACGATCATTGGAGGATTTTAATAATAGGGGGGCAATGTTTTTTTATTACGTTAATGGCAGAATTGAAATAGCATTTTTAGGAAATTTTCCTAAAAGAGAAACCATACAATTTCTAGAAAACATTAATCGAGAATATTTTATCAGAACAAATCAATTATATAGATTACAAAACTTCAATAAACAAGAAGAAATTGTTGAACCTAAAAAGGAACATATCAAAGAACCTGTTAAAAAGAAAGAGAAAGAGGACTTTGTTCATATTGAAACTCATCAAAACACTGAAGATATTACAGATGATGAAGTAGAGGAAGTCTTTGAAAAGGTTGTTGAAGAGGTAGTTGAACCCCCTAAAAGATTAGTTGTTTCAACCAATATGAAAAATATTGATTATCTAGAGGAAGTACGCAAAGAAAGTTACCTGGGATACAACTCAAAAGAGGAATTGGAAAGATTTACAAATATTGGTGAAATTCTTCCAAGCCTCAACACTAATGCCACATATGATATTGTATTTGTTGGAGATTATGATGAACGTGAAGCAAAAGAATATGTAAAAAACTTACAAGATGAATATGCTTTAAAAGTTCAAGAAAAAACCTATGAACATTTGCTGGAAAAAATTAGAGAAAATGATTACTCATTAGAATCGGAAATGATTGACAATGAAGATTCAATAGTTTTAACATTAAATATTGATTAAGGAAGTAGGATTATATGACAAATTTTGACAAAGAATTATCAGATCTTTTAAGGGCAAGATTTCCATTTGTTCACATAACAACTTATGAAGAAGAACGATTGGTTAATGAAATAAAAAGGATAGTATCAAACCAGAACATTATTCACACAGTTAGGAAAGTATTTATATGGAAGTCATCCACGGGTTTTATAGATGAACAGGGAATATTACAGGAGGATACCCTAGATAAAATACCTGCACTAAAATTTATTAAGGAATATGAACAATCAGCTTTATTTATTATATTGGACTTTCATGTTTTCTACCAAAGAAGTCCTAATGTCGTAGATTATGATGTTGTAAGATCATTGAAGGATTTGATGCCAAATCTTAAGCAAAGTATCAATCCAAAGAATGTAATATTAGTTTCTCCTGATGTAAGCATACCGGATGATCTTAAGAAGGACATTACATTAATTGACTTTGAATTGCCTACACCAGAAGAAATTGAGGCTGTTCTTGATGAAATAATTGAAGTTAATTCAGGGGGTAATCTTCAAATAAATCTTAATGAAAAAGATAAGGAATCCTTGGTTAAGGCTGCTGTTGGTCTCACATTACAGGAAGCAGAAAATGCATTTGCACGAGCTATGGTTAATGATTCATGCCTTGATGCTAGTGATGTGGATTTAGTGCTGAAAGAAAAAAGTCAGGTGATTAAAAAGAATGATTTGCTTGAATACATTGACTCTCAGGTAAACATTGATGATGTGGGTGGATTGGAAAACCTTAAAAAATGGTTACGTAAAAGAGATAAGTCATGGTTATCCTCTGCTAAAAAGTATGGTTTACCATCTCCTAAGGGTGTGTTGCTTACAGGTGTTCCAGGTTGTGGAAAAAGTTTAGTTGCAAAGAGTATTTCATCAATGTGGCATTTGCCATTGTTACGATTTGATGTTTCAAAGGTATTTAACATGTATGTTGGAAACAGTGAATCAAATATGAGGGAAGCAATTAAAACAGCAGAAGCTATTAGTCCTTGTATATTATGGATTGATGAGATAGAAAAAGGTTTTTCAGGATTGGGTAATGGTGGAGATAGCGGAACCAGTAGTCGTATTTTCGGTACATTCTTAAGTTGGATGCAGGAGAAAACTAAGCCGGTATTTGTTGTAGCAACAGCAAACAATATTTCCGGTTTACCATCCGAGATGATGCGTAAAGGTCGTTTTGATGAAATATTTTTCATTGATTTGCCAACATTCAATGAAAGAAAACAGATTTTTAAAGTACATTTAAGTTCCAGGTTAAAAGATAAAGAAGTTTTAGGCGATTTTTCAATTGATGACGCAACTCTTGATATTTTAGCCAGGCAGACTGAAGGTTTTGGTGGAGCAGAAATAGAACAAATTGTTATAATGGGACTTTTTGATGCATTCGCTGAAGATAGGCCTGTAAGAATTGAAGACTTTGAAAATGCAATAAAAAATACTGTTCCTCTTAGCATAACACAGGCTGAACAAATAATGTCTATAAGAGAATGGGCTAATATACGTGCCGTTGCAGCAACTACTCAAAATGACCGAAAGGAATATAAGAAGAAAGATGCTTCAATTTCTAAACCACCAGAAACTCCAAATGATGGAAGTCCCGATTCATCAGACGTAAATGATTCCCGTGGTGGAAGAACATTAGATTTTTAAAATAAAATATGATGGTTTAATATGACGTTAAGAATTCATCAAATAATTAATGGCACTAAAGTGGAGGGGCCGGGAAATAGAACTTGCATATTTCTTCAGGGTTGTTTAAAACATTGTAAAGGTTGTAACTCTCCACAAACATGGGATTTGAATGGTGGAAGTGTTTATACTGTTGATGAATTATCAGAAATGATTCTTAATGATAAAAATATTGAAGGAGTAACATTTTCGGGTGGTGAACCATTATTACAATCAAAAGAATTATATGAACTATCAAAATTGTTAAAATCCAATAATTTATCCATTGTATTATTTACTGGTTATTCTTATGATTTAATTAGAAAAGTTAATGATGCTAATTGGAATAACCTGTTGTCGCTATGTGATTTGTTGATTACAGAACCTTTTATTGAAAAACTTAAAACAACTACAAAAATCTGGGTTGGATCAAGCAATCAGAAATATTACTTTTTATCAGACAGGTATAAATATCTGGAAAATGAACTTCATACTCTGGAAAATAAGGTGGAAGTAAGGTTAAATAAGGATGGTTCATTAATTGTATTAGGTATGGGAGATAATGGAAAGATAAAAGAATTCTTTAAGGATATAATATAATCAGAATAAGGTTGTTTGTTTATTATCCCTTAAAAGTAAAGACTTTTGTTTTGAAGCAGTGATTTTATCCTCTTCTTTAATGTGTCCAATAAGAATTGGAGAAGTTACTTCATGTCTTTCATATTTCTTTTTAGCAATATTTGGTCTTTTATTTGCATAACAGTACTTGCAAGCGTTAAGGCACGTGTCATACTCCCCAATATCACGCCAAGGCAAGCACATACAACCTTCTCTTGAACCATTTGCTTTAACGTTTTTGAACTTTAAATTATTGGATTTCTCTAAAATGTCTGTTGTTATACATCCGGACTTTCTGATATCATAATTTGAGTAATCCGTTATAGTAGCACATGATTGTAATGTAATATCATATTTATGTGCAATTTTACTTATTCCTTCTAAAATCTCTTTCTTATCATTGTCAGTTAATTCAACAATTTCAGGCATATTCCTGTAGACTTTCCTATACATGTCAACAAAACTGAACACACAAAACGATATGTCCCTATGAATTTTTGAAGAAATGTATTCAAATTTTTCAAGATGAGCATCAATATCATATTTTTCTGTAAGGAGTATTGGATCATAACGCCATGATAGTTTTTTTCTTCCTACTATTTTACTAAGACTCTTCAATGTAGAAATACTTTCATCAATACTTGGAACATTTCTTTCAACATCTTCTTCATAGGCAGTGATAGTATAATAACAGAATATTGGATATTTTTTCTCAATCATTGGCATATCTTCAAGGATTGGTTGGTAATTTTTTGAACAGAAAATAATTGCATCAATCTTGTCTGGAGATAAATCATAGCATGTAACCTGGTTATGGTTATACGGATTTCTTGTATATGCAAAACCCTCTTCTAGTCTTTTTACTAACCATTTGCTATAATAATTAACGATATCTGTTCTGCCACTTACATTAATAATCATGATTGCACCAGTAAAATGTTATTGGAATTTGTTAACGTAATGAAAAATAAATTATAGGATAATTTTTAATTATACTTTCTTTCTAAACTTATTAATATTAATCATTTTTCTAATTTTGTATTCATTAAATTAGTATAATTTTAATTTACCAGATAATTGTTTATTTTTAAAGTTAGAATAGTTAAAATCTTACTAATGTGCTGTTTATAGTCTATTATATGTAAATTACAATATAATCATATATGTTTCTATCAAAGTGGATATGATTGGGTAATTAACCTACTTTAAGATTTTAATTAATCAGGCGTTATTCATTGATTTAGATAAGATTTCTACTTATTTTCTTTTTTTAAGCTTAATTTAGCTTTATCTATTTTTTGCAAATAATTTTTTTAGTACCTATTTATTGATATAACACTTTAAGAAGTATTCCTATGGCTTCTATAAAACTTAAAAAATTCCATTAATTTTATAAAAGGGACTTGTTTTGAGGTTATTTTAATAAATAAAGCTTAATTTGTTATATTTAATATGATTTTCTTAGATGAAGTCATAAATACTCTAAAAAGTTCATATTGAACGAATTTTAATATAAAAGCTATGAAATATGTCATAATCATTGTAAAAATTTATAATTTATTTTATTTTAATATGAAAGTCTTAAAAAAAGCTTTTTTCATGATTTTTTTAGGGAACCTTTATATGTGATTACTCACTTAAGAATTAACTAAGTTAATTATCAAAAAAATGATTAACAATTTTATTATAAATGAATTATATCCAAATTATTCTAAATAAGGAGGTTTTATAATTAAGGGTTATTTTGGATTGATCCTATTATTAGTCACTATGGTACTATTGATAGGTTCAGTTGCAGCAGCTGATACATCATCCAATTCAACAATTGCAAAAAAATCATTACAAAAAACTACACAGACAACAAGTACACAATCAACTACAACAAAAACACAAACAAACAAAAAAACCAGTTCAGCAACAATAAATAATACACAGTCAAATCAAGCAGCAGGTGGGTCAACTACTGTAAATTCAAATTCGACAGAACGTCAATCAACAAAAACTATAGTATATGGTGCAACAGCATCACCAAATTCAAACGTGACTTTTAAAACGTTAACAACAACTAATAACGGAAATAATGCAAGCATAGGAACTGTTGTTTATAAAATCAATAGTAAAACAATAGGTTCTTCAAAGGTCACAAATGGTGTTTCATCATTTAACTACACAATTCCATCATCTTGGACAAATATAAAGTATACCCTAACTGCAGTATATAACAACAATACAAATTATGCAAGTTCAACTAGTAGTAATACTTTAAAGATTAAATCAAACCTTCCAACAGTTATAACAGTATCGAACATAACTGTGGAAACAGGTTCCCAATCAACACTCAGTGCAATACTAACAACTAGTGATGGCAAATATGTAAAAACTGGTAAAGTTGCATTTAAAATAAATGGAAAAACAATTGGTTATGCAACGGTTTCAAATGGTGGAGCTAAATATACATATACAATACCAAGTGATTGGAAAACAAAATCATACACAATTCAAGTATTATATGGTACTAATGATTACTATTCTTGTGCAAGAGGTACTGGTACTTTAAAGGTAAAATACAAAGTAAATTCAGAAGTAACAATTAATACAGATTCAGCAAATACAGGACAGTCAACATTACTAATTGCAACAATCAAAGATAGTTCAGGTAATAGTATAAGTGGAGGAAAAGCAGTTTTCAAAATAAATGGTAAAAGTATAGGAACAGTTACAGTATCAAATGGAAAAGCACAGTTAACTTACACAATACCATCAAATTGGAGTGCAAAAAAATATAATATTTCGGTAATATATGGTGGACACGGAATTTATAGATCAGCTAGAAATACAAGTACTATAAAGATATCATCATCCAAATCTAGTTCATCAAGTTCTACTACCAGTTCAAGCAGTGTTTCATCAGCTTATGCCAGTTATCTTAAAGCAACTAATAATTGTCAGGTAAACAATGCTAAAATAATTAGTATGGCAAAAAAATTAACTTCAGGTGTAAGTAGTGTATATGACAAGGCTGTAAAAATATTTAACTATGTTAGAAGCAGTGTATATTATACTTATTACTATAATACACGTTATGGTGCAGTAGGCACATTAAGTAGAGGTTATGGAAACTGTGTGGATCAAACACACTTGTTGGTTGCTCTTATGAGAGTTTCAAATATTCCTGCACGTTACTGTCATTCTACTTGTTATTTCAGAAGTGGTCTGGTAGTAGGTCATGTATGGGGTGAAGTTAATGTAAATGGAAAATGGTACTCCTGTGACACTACTAGTACAAGTAACAGTTTTAATAAGATTGTAAACTGGAATAGGTGTACATCTATAAATCGGTATACTTCATTATCCTTTTAATTACAATTTTTATTTTTTTTAGTTCGTTTCAAAAGCAAATCAATAATTAATTAAATTAATAATAATCATATAAAAACTTATTAAAATCATAATTGAATTTCAAACAGGGGATATGTTAAAAATTATTCTTTATAATTATCCCATATATTTTAATATTAGTTTATAATTTATATTATTTTAAATTAAAATGACTAGATTAGGCTTTATTTTTTAATTTTCTAGGCAAAGTTTATAAATGATTAAAAACTTATAAGTAATTAATAATCAATAAAATAATTTACATTTGAATTTTTTAATACAAATTATTCTATTTAAAGGAGGTTTTATAATAAAAGGTTATATTAGCATGGCCTTATTAGTAATTATATTGCTAATTGGATCAGTTTCTGCTACTGGAACAATCTACGCAGATAATAATTTTAATCAAGATAATTATTATGGGAATAACACTACAGTTGAGAACAATACTACTGATGAATTAAATCAGACAAATTACACTAAAACAAACTATGAAAGTTCAACATATCAAAACAACAAAACATATAAGGATGATTCTTATTCATATGAAAATACAACTAAGAACAATTCAAAAATAAATGAAACAAAGAATGTTGAAGTACAAAAAGACAATTCTAACAAGACCAAAAAAACAACCTACAACGTAACTTCTAATAACAATTCCCAAGCAAGTGATACCAACTATAAAAATAGCACATATAACAATTCAGATAAACACGCAGCTGGTGAACCAACTAGTTCAAACTCCAACAATGGAGATTTACAAAAATCATATGACAAAAGCAAAGAAAACACTACAAAAACAGATACAAATGCCCCTGCAGTTGTAAAAGTTAATGAAGAAAGAAATAATCTTGGAGAAAAAACAACTTTTGAAGCAATTATCAGTACAGTAGATGGAAGTATTGTTGACCACGGAAAAACAGCATTTAAAATAAATGGACACACAGTCGGTTATGCAAACATATCTAATGGTACAGCAAGATTTAACTACGTAATACCTGAAGATTGGAAAAATCCAACTTACTTACTTCAAGTAGTCTATGGTGGAAACTATAAAAGTTCAAGAGGAGAAGGTTCAAATTCTATTGCAATAAATGATAATATAGATTCATCCGATTCCCAAAACATAGAAACATCAACAACTTCAAAAGATGTACAAACATCAAATGCAGATGATACAACTGTTACAAATGTGGATACAAACAATGATAAATCTTCAGAATCAACAACAAATAGCACTGACAATTCATCAGATTCAACAAACAAAAACGAAAATGTAAGTGATTCAACGAATAACGTATCAGGTAATGTAAGTGATGAAAACAATCATGATAATGATTCATTATCTGAACAGGATGATAAAAAAGACACTTCAAAATCTAAATCATCTGATACAACCGGTTATTTAAGTGCATCTGCTAATTGTGAAGTAGGTGACTCACAAATAAGTGGTTTAGCATCTAATTTGGTCTCATCTCAATCAAGTACGTATAATAACGCAGAAAAATTATATGACTATGTAAGAGATAATATTGACTACAGCTATTATTATGATACACAAAAGGGTGCTGTTGGAACGTTAAATGCAGGTTACGGTAACTGTGTAGATCAGTCACACTTATTAATATCTTTATTAAGAACAGCTGAAATACCAGCCAGATACTGTCATTCAACTTGTTCATTTAGAAGTGGTCTTACAGTAGGTCACGTATGGGCTGAAGCATTAGTAAATGATACCTGGTATTCATGTGATACCACCTCATCAAGTAACAGTTTTGGTAACATAGTAAATTGGTATCAAAATACTGGAGTAACTAATTACGCTTCATTACCATTCTAATTTTTTCTTTTTTTTCAAATTATTTTTTAATAACTATTTTTCAATCCAAAATTTTATTTAAATTACTACTTTTACATTAGGACATGTAGTCTATTTAATATTATAGGATATTTGTAATGAAATATTAAATAAATGAAATATTAACTTCATAAATTAAAAGAAAATTATCAGTACTTCCAATACAATCATAACAATTTAAAATAAATAAATGAAAAATACAAATTCAAAAACCCCATTAAAAAATAAATATAAGGATAACAAAGAAAATAATTTTTATCCATCAATTTCTAAATCTTCTTCATCATCAACTTGTTGACCAATAAAATCAAGATAATCCTGAGCTAATTTATTAATTTCTTTAGCATTTTTCTTTAATTTTCTATCATCAATATGGAATAAATCATCAATTTCCCGATCTTCAGGCATATCCTCTAAAATTTCGGCAATACCTTCAACAAGTGTGGAATATACATTCATAACTTCATCCAAATCATTTTCAAAGTCTTCTTCCTCATTATCAGTGAACACTAACATTAATAATATGTTATTAGTAAAGTAGTGAGGAGCATATAATAATGAATCTTCACCGTTGGCATATTTGAAAAATACTTCTCTTTGAATCATGTAACAGTCAATCCAATTTATCATCCTATCAACAGGAACATACCATGTGTTACCATTTTTAGTACTGAATTCTCCTAAATGTTTAAGATAATCCTCATCACAACTGTCTTTTAAAAATTCTATGGCCTTTGCCACTTGTTCTTTAGGTGTTTTACATTCAAGTACTTCACAATATTCAATATTTTGTGATAATATATCCAATGCATACCATTTTAAATCATCTAATCCATGAGATTCATACATGACAAGTTCTTGTTCTGCCGTAAGTCTTGTATTATATAATCCTTTAGCATTATCCTTATATTTGAACATTCTTTTTCTAATGTTCTTTTTGTATTCTTTGTCAGTATAATTTAATTCTTTAACATATTCTGCACGTTTTATTGCTGCATCTTTTTCATAAAGGTTTGCATGATTCATAATAATTACTCTAAAATTCGTTAAACTTAGTTATATATTTATATGTAATTGATTAAAAAACTAATTAAAAGAAAATAATATAAAACTAAAAAGAAGGATATTATCATGGTATGTGAAATAAACTATAATCATGAAATGTTGTTATCAGATTTTATTAAAACATTATATGAGTTTGAAAATATTGATGCACTAGTTGAATGTGTAAATACTTTAAAAGAAGAAAAAACGTTAGATGAAGTAAAAAAGATGTCTGAAGAGGAAATGTTTAAATATTTTTTAGCAGCTGAAAATAAAGTTAATCAAAAATAATTTTTTAGCTATTATTTTTTTTCAATCATGGTTTGTACTATTTTTTTTGGAAGTTTTTGATTATTATTAATTTTAATTCTTTATAGGAAGCAATTGTTCTTTATAGGATTTGTTTATAATGTATTTAAACAGTTGAATATTCTATATTATACGCTATTTTTTATTATTTTAAATAGTTGTATCACTATTTTTAAGAACCTACAAATTATTTATAAGAATATAAATAAATATTAGATTATTATAAAATTATAAAATTCTATAATTTAATGGAGGAGGTATTTATCTTAAATAAGAAATATATCATTTTGACTTCATTAGCAATCTTATTAATAGGATTAAGTGTTGGAATGGTTTCAGCAACGAATAGTAACAACACTAAAGATGTGCAAACATTACAAAAGACTAATTCAAATATTAATAAGGTGCAAACTAGTGATGTTAAAACAAAAAATATGAAGAAAACAACAAATAAAACACAAAAAACAGATAAGTCATCATCAAATACATCAAGCAATGCAAATACAATTACAACAGTACAAGGACAAAAAACCAAGTTAAATGCGACAATCAAAGATACAAGTGGTAATGGAATCTTAACAAATGTAACTTTTAAAGTAGATGATAAGGTATTAGGTGTGGTTAAAACTGATAAAAATGGAAATGCTTCATTATCCTATACCTTTGGCAAATCATACAATAAAACAAATTATATATTAAACATTACATCAGCTTCTACAAATATATTTGAAGGAAGCTCAACAATCTGTAATCTAACGGTCTTATTAAAGACCAATACAAAAGTTGATGCGATAACAACTCCGTATAATGGTAATATTACTTATACTGCACATGTAACTGATATTAATGGTAAAAAGGTTAATACTGGTAATGTATCCTTTGGTTATGATACAAATTATTATGCAATTGCAGATGTAGTTAATGGTACAGCCACAGCTACTACGTCATTACAATTCATGAATACGATTGGAAAACATAACCTTAGTGCCGTATACAATTCAAATGATAAGTATTATACAAGTAATGGAACTAATATATTGACCTTAACAAAAGTGCCAACAAGGATAGTAACAAATAACATTACTATGGATACTGGCTTAACTGTCACTAATACGATCTACTTATTAGATAACACTAATTTTTCAGTAGCAGAATCAATGGTAGATATATACCTTAACAACAAGAAAGTTTCATCAAAGAATACATCTAATGGTTCAACAAATTTTACTTACACGGCACCAAAGGTCGATTCAGGATTTATAATGCCGTTTAAAGTAGTTTATGCAGGAAATGATCATTATCAGAATTCAAAATTCAAGGGTTATATTCGTGTAAATGCATATAACAAATTGTATGTAAGTCCGAATGGGAATGACAACAACGTAGGAAACTCAACAAGTCCTTTAAGAACACTGAAAAATGCAACAGTCAGAATAAACAACAAAGGTACAATATACTTAAAAGCAGGTCAATACAAAGAATCGGAAATAGGAATTAACAAGACAATAAACATCAAGGGATTAGCTTCAAAAAACAAAGTAATCTTAAATGCCAAAGGACAAGACAAAATCATATTACAGGTGTTGGATAAAAAAACTGTATCAATATCTAACATTACAGTAATGAACTCAAACATTAAAAGTAAAAATTATTCCTCAGCATTCCAAAATAGGGGAACATTAAAACTAACAAACACAGTTTTCAAAAACAATCAAGTAAGTAAAAATGAATCTTCAGCAGCAATATACAACATAGGAACATTAATAATAACAAAATCAGTATTCCAGAATAACACGTCACTAAAATCTAATGGTGGAGCAATAAGAAGTATCAAAGGAAAGGTTATAATAAAAAATTCACAATTTACAAAAAATAAGGTTCAAGGAAATGATGTGGGTGGAGGAGCAATATTCACATACAAAGCAACAATTAATATTTCCAACTCAAAATTCACATCAAACAAAGCACAAAGTAATAATGTCTCAGGAGGAGCAATTAAATTTGGTTTGGGAACTGCAATAATTAAAAAATCAACATTCATAAATAACAAAATTGAAGGAACCAAGTTATCAGTTGGAGGAGCAGTTGCAAGTTTAAACACAAAACTAAAAATAGAATCTTCAATATTCAAATCCAATTCTATTAATTCTAAGAAAATTGCTGAGGGTGGTGCATTATACAACCAAAACTCAAAAGTAACAATCACAAAATCAACATTTACCAAAAACAAGGCCAAAGCATTTAAATCTTTTGCTGCTGGAATATACTTATTTAATTCACAATCAACAATCAAAAATATTAAAGTAAATTCAAACACTTTAATTGGAAATAACAAAAAAGGTAGGGCTGATGGAACAGCAGTATATGTAAATAAAGGAAATTTAACCTCAACTAAATTGGTAGCAAATTCAAATACGGCAAAGGCTAACAATACATTTGGTGGAGCAATATATTTCGTAGGAAAAAATATGAAAATTACCTCTTCCAAATTTAGTAAAAACCTATTGAAAGGAAAATTATCAGAAGCTGGTGCAGTATTTACTGTTGGAAAAACAACTATTAAATCTACAACATTTTCAAAAAATAAAGCTCCTAAAAAGAACAGTTTTGCTGGAGCAATAGGTAATGTTGGAAATTTAACAGTATCCAAATCAAACTTTATAAGTAATGTTGCAAGTAATGCTACCGCAATATCTAATACAGGTAAAGTTAAATCAATAGAAAACAATTATTGGGGAAGTAAAAAACCTAATTGGACAAAACTATTAGGCAACGTTAAAAAACCATCCAAATATTCAAAAAGCATAATTTAATTAAGATTTATTCTTAATATCTTTTTTTTTAAAAATTTTCATATTCAAAAAAAGTTTAAATAAATGGGGAGGTTATGTTTAGGAAACGTCTTCATATTTTGTTATTCCTATTTTTCCGTTTCCTTCAGTATTAGGAACATCAGAGTTATAGATATATTCATCTTTTTGTTTTTCAGTATCTATTGATCCGTTATATTTGGTTTCAAATTTGTCATTGGATACGATGGTTTTAGCATTAACATCATTGTAGATGGCCATACCTTTAATGTGTTCTCCATTTACAGTATTTGTAAACTTGTTATTTCCAAGGGTAATGTTTCCTGCATTGTTATATATTACACCACCCCATGTTAGGTTAGCATTAACTGTATTGTTAAAATTGTTGTCCTTGATTTCTACTGTAGCGTTTCTATTAAATATTAATCCACCTTTACTACAGGTTGTATTAGTGATATGTCCTGTTTGTGTATGCTTATCGTTAATGGTGTTATTGTTAAACTTAAGGTATCCTATTTCGTGATATAATAATCCTCCTCTTAGTTCACCATTGGTATTGTCATTTATGAATACATTATTTTCTATAGTTATGTCAGATTCATAGTTGTCTATTATTCCTCCACGTATAACTTCATTAAATGTTAAATTGTTGTTTTTAAAGGTATTGTTGATTATTTTTGTACTTGTATTCATGAAGGAATGTAAACATCTGCCAGTATTGTTTTCAAAGACGTTATTTTCAACTGTGTTGTTTCCTGGAGATACCATATATACTACTGATGTTCTTTCATGATCTAGTTTGGAATTTGCAATGTTTTGTTTGAAAGTGCTGTTTTTAAGAGTTAATGTTCCTCCATGTTCTCCAGTACTCCATATTGCTCCACCTGTTAACTCACAGGTATTGTTAATAAATACAGTGTTGTTTATTGTGGTGTTTCCACGACTGGTTATTGCTCCACCTTTGATGTTTCCATGATTATTTTTGAATGTGCAGTTTTCTATTTCTAGTTTAGCATTTGTAACCATACAGATTGCACCGGATTCATTTTTTTGATATTTAGTGTTCTGTATCGTTAAATCTTTAATCTTTAAATCTCCATAAACGTTCATAAATTGTTTTTTACCGTTTCCATCAATTGTGTGACCATTACCATTAATTTTGAAAGATGTATATTTCGTGTTTCCACAAGTAATTGTCTTTGTTATGTTATAGTCACCATCTTGAAGATTTATTGCATAGGTTTTCTTTGTTTTTTCTTTAGTTTTGTTTTCAATGAAATTAGCTAGTTCGTCATAGCTATGGACATCGGTTGCATCTTCATCTTCTTTTTCAAGTCCTATATATTTTTTTATACTTTCTATTGTGTTATCTATTGAATTTGATATTGTGTTAGTAATTGTTTCATCATTTTTATTTTCATTATCTGTTGCATAAAATGTTGGTATAATTAAAATAATTAATGATAAAATTACTAACAATGTAAATATATTTTTATACCTCATTTTAATTCACATGCTTTATTATTTCTTACTTTAAATCTATCTAAATAGTAGGATATAAAATTTTTTATTTATTTAATCTAAGCTTTTTCATTGTTTTATTAGTAATTGTTCTTATATTTGTCATTAATAATCATATCCGATTACTTTAAATAGTATTGTGGACAAACATTTATTTTTGGTGAAGGAAATATATTATATTAATGATAAACGATTCTATTAATATATTAATTATTGGTTCTGGAGCAATAGGCATAGGATTAGGAGCATCTCTTATTTCACAGAATGTAAATGTGTCATTTTTTTCTAGAAAGAACACGGCAAAAGCTATGGAAAAATTTGGAATTAAAAGAACGGGAATTTTTGAAAATATAAAAGTTACCAGTGATAAATTTAAGGTTTATCATAGTTACAAAACTATTCCAGTAGATACATTTGATTTTGTTCTCATCTGTACTAAAACATCTGTAAATAAAAAAATCAGCATTAAATTAAATGAAAACAAGAGAATATTGAAAGAAAATGCTAAGATTATCATTTTCCAAAATGGTTTTGGTAATGATGAGGAATATCTAAAATACTTTGACGAAAATCAAGTTTATTGTGCAAGGGTAATAACTGGATTTAAGCGTCCTGAAAGGCATATTAGTGAGATTACGGTTCATACGCAGCCAATTTTATTGGGATCTCTTCATAATTGTCCAAGTTCAAATGTTTCAATTATTTCAGAAATGATTAATGATTCTGGAATACCTTCTGAAACCACGGAGGACTTAAGTATGTACTTGTGGGATAAAATGTTGTATAATTGTACACTTAATCCTTTAGGTGCAATTCTTGGGGTAAATTATGGCAAGTTAACAGAAAATGATTATTCAATTGAAATAATGAATAGCATTATTGATGAAATATTTGATGTTTTAAATGCCTCGGGTTTTAAATCTAATTGGGATACACCAGAGGATTATAAGGAAATTTTTTATTCAAAGCTTGTTCCAGACACTTATAATCATGAATCATCAACGTTACAAGATATTAAAAAAAGGCAGAAAACTGAGATAGATACTTTAACTGGAAAGATAATTGAATTAGCTGAAGAATATAATATCAATGTTCCAGTAAATAAAGTCATCTATAACCAAATTAAAGCCTTAGAATCAGATTTTTAGGAGGCGTATAGTAAAATGATTAGATATATATTAGCAATTGGAGTGTTAATATTTTTCTTAAGTAGTATAGTTAGTTCTAATAGGGATTAAATCTTTAAAAGATTTTTGTAGTTTTTTCTACAATATGATTTATCAACTCCATTAAATGTATTGTCCTCTTTTTATGGATTATACATCAATAATCTTTTTTTTTACTTTTTTTATTAAAATTTATAAATATATTTGTATTATTTATAATATTATCCTATTTTTGTTATTTTTCTATGAAGTTAACATAATATTTTGAATAATGTTTAATCATATTCAAAACCTTTAAATATTATTGTATTAATAATTAGTAAATATAATATGAATATGTAAAATGTTTAATATTTATCTTTAATTTTAAACAATATTCTATAAATTTTCACCGAGGTTTATAAAAAAATAATTATGACAATCAAATATATAAAAAGAGAAGACAATATACCAAAACAGATAAACAATAAAAACCAAACACTAACAGAATTATTACAAAAAGATTATTCATATATCTACGAATCAATACAGAACGAAAAATACATAATTCAATACGAAGACTTCACGACATTTCATGAAATAACAAACCAAAACAAAGTAATAGGATATTATACAACAGAAAAAAACTCAGAAAAGAACGTTTACGCAATAGAAGAGATATACATTTTACCAGAATTTAGGGGAAATGGAATATTCAAAGAACTCTTAACATTCTACATGAACATAGCAAACCTGCACGTGGCACTGAAAAATCCTAATAAGAAACTAATAGACTCACTAATAAACAATGAATTAGCATTTAAAATAGATTCAAACATCATCATAAGTTTTGTAAGATTCTATGTAAACATTGAAGAAATATATGACAATAAATATCTAAAACAATTATACAATAATTCAAATGGAAAAAAGTACATTGAAACCACAATATATGATTATAATCTACAATCAGTACTGGCATATGATCTGTTAGAAATTGTCACAGAAAATGATGACATACCAATCATCATAAAAGCAAGAAAAAGTGATATCAACAAACAGCACTATGAAAAATTAGAAAAAATTGATCCCTATTATTTAATGGTAGCCAATAACACTATATATACTCATGTAGATGATATAGAAGAATTCATGAATAAAACAAGCCAAAAACAAGAAGAAGAATCAAGTTTAGATAAAATCATAGGAACAGAAGATAAATTAACTAATAATGTAGTAGAATTTCTTAAAAAGAATAATTTAACAGTAGAAGATGGCTTATTTATAAGAAAACAATTAAAAGATGCATTGGAAAAAGGTGAAATAACAAACAGATCAAAACTGATTAGATTCAATTACTTAATAGAACATTATGGAGAACAAGAACCAATAATAGACACTCAATTAGTCTTAGGAAATAATTTTGATGAAGAATGTCCTTATTGTAAACACTTAAACAGTAATTTTTTAGAAGCATGTGAAAAATGTGGACATAACATCCAACAAAATAACATGTTTTATCTTAATGCACAGGAGATAATCAGTCAGGAATTATCAGAAACATTAAGATTAGGTGAAGACTTTCAATTAAAAGAAGAAATAGATGAAAAAGAGAATATATTTCAAAAGGATATCAAGAGATTAATAGAAAAAAATCATTATGATGAGAAGGATGTATTTGACAAACAATGTCAGGAAGGATTATACATGTTGCTTCAAGCAGTAAATGAAGTATATTTAAATCTATGTGATTTTGATGCAATATGTTCAATAAGACCTGGAAGCATATTTAATTATGCAATAAACAATGAATACATTGAAGAACTTGAAGATTACGATTTATATTACCTAATGATGCAATTTAATCATACAATTGATGATTTAATAAAAATCTTAGAAAAACATCATCTACCTACAAACGGTTCCAAAACTGAATTAATCAATAGAATTCAAGAATCATTAACACCAGAAGAAGCATTTGGAAAGAAATATGCACCAACAGAAAAGGGATATGAATTTTTAGAGAATAATCCTCAAATAAAAGAATTTACTAATGAACTAATAGATTTTATATATTATGAATACTTTTATTTCATAATTAATAATAATTATGAGGATATCAAAAAAGCAACGGAAGATTTTAGGAAACATATGGAAGATAAAGCAATTAAAGAAGAAGATTATGAGTTATATCTTAATGTAATAGAAAATAAGTTAGATCAATTTGAAAATCATTCTGATTATGAGAGAATTCTATTATTAACCGAATTATTTATCATAGATTTAAACTACTGGTTTGACAAAAAAGAAAGGGAAATAGGTGATGAAGCATTAGGCATAGCAGTACAGGTAGAATATCCAGAAATAATAGCAGAATATAAAAAGTTTAACGCTAATGAGATATTCAACAAAGCATATGAAAACATTAAAATAAAAAAATTTAAAAAAAATAAAGCCTTAATTCGAAAGTATTTCATTGATTCACTAAAGTATGAGGACATAGATGAACTTAATAATCAAATTGAATATGATACATACAATAAAAAATTAGATTTAGAATAATCTTTAACAATGAAATTTTCATAAAAAGGGGCAACAGAAATAATTAAATTGTTGTGTATTGATGGAATGATGAGAAAAGCTTAAATTCAAGTATAATAGCAATTTAATAAAAAAATAGTATTTAACGGAAGAATTTATTAAAGATAATTCTTCTTAAAAATATTTTTATCATCATCAATATTTAATTTAAAATTACGATATTTTTTTCTAAATTCTTCTTCATCAATGTTTTCACTTTCAAATTTTAGAATTGAAATGACAATAGCACTAATATCTTCCATTAGTTTTTTTAAGAACTTTAAAGAACTAATAATTTTATCAATATTTTCTTTTTGATTACTATCTGCTTTTTCGTCTAGAATTTCATTTAAAGAGTCATTCATTGATTCAAAGATTATTGAAAACATTTTATCAATATCTATTATTTCTTCATTAAACTTGTATTTTACGGAACTAAATTTATTTAAAAAGATAAACAAAACTTTTAAGAGGATTTTATGTGTAAAACTCATGAAGTTTCTTGTTTTTCCAGCTAAAAAAACAAAAGAGTCTTCATCTAAATCATATCTTTGAAAATCATTAATTAGCTTATCACTCAAATAATTAAATCTTTTAAGTAATCTAGTTAATCTTGCAGATAACATATCATTATATATCATAGTTTTTTCACCAAAAAAATATAACCTATTTATTATATAATCTAAGTAGTATTAATAGGTGTTGAAAAAATGGTGTCAAAATATGTTAATTGTGAGGGAGTATATTCAACAGAAAAGTTTTCAACAACTTTAACTTTAAATGAATTCTTTGAAAATTATGTTGAAATAGAGAAAATGGCCAGGTATTGTAGTTTATGTAGAAATTATGGGACAAGTTGGGAATGTCCACCCCATACAATGAATGTTGAAGATTATTGGAAGCAATTTAAAAATATAAAAGTTCTTGCCGTAAAATTAAATTACACTCATGAGTTCAGAAGTAAATCCTATACGCATGAAGAATTAGATTACATAATCAAAAATACATTATATAAAGAAAGAAGTATATTGAAGAAAAAATTGTTGGAATTAGAAAAAAAATTTAATGGGCAATATCTTTTTGCTGGTAGGTGTGATCTCTGTGATAAGTGTGCAAAAATTGATGGCAAGTCATGCAGGTTTCCTGGACTAAAAAGATATTCGGTAGAATCAATTGGTTCAAACATACAAAAAGCTACTCCCGATTTGTTTGGATTTCAACTTAAATGGATTCAAAAAGATATGAAAATTCCAGAATACTTGGTGAATGTATGTGCAATTTTATATTGAAAAAATAATATGAATGTTGATTATTCATCAACATTTTGTTCCGTTTTTAAAGGATTGATTAAAATGAATTTAAATGAAAATAGATTAATACTAATCCTTTAAGAGTCAGTTTCATATCGTTTTTTTTACTTATTGGAGATGATACAAACGAACTATGAACTTTAAATATTTTTGATTTTTTTAACTCATGTCTGAATAATGATTAGTATTAATCTATAGCTTTCGTAGTAATATATTTGTTCCTTCGAGATTATGAAATGAAGTCAAAAACACATACTTTAATAAATGAACAAAGATTATCGAATAATTGTTATGATATAATTACTACTACTCGCTAATAATAAGTTGGTTTATTTTATATATATATTTTTCTATTAAATTATTCCAAATAATATTTTTAAATATCCAATATTTTTATAAAAAAATATCTGTAAGACTATAAAATAAATTAATTTAATTTTTAAATATTTTATTATTAATTATTCCAATAAATTATTGTTTTTAATAATTTTTAATTGATTATTGAAGAATAAATGATTTTTATAATATATTTATATATAAAGAACTATATAATTATTAATATAATTGGAATAATATTCTTTATCATTAAAGTTTAATATTAATCCAATTGGTTAAAAATACTAAAATAGGGTGGTGAAATAATGAAAGGAATAATCGGAGCAATATGTGGGGATATAATTGGTTCAACAAGAGAATTTCATCCAATTAAAACAAAAGAATTTGAATTGATTCCAAAATACTCTCGATTTACAGACGATACAGTTTTAACAATTGCAATTGCCTCATGGATTTTGAAAGATGAACAGTTAAGACATGGAACATTAATTAATGAAATTAGGCATATTTGTAATAGTTATCCGAGATTAGGATATGGTGGAAGATTTAATCATTGGTTAAATTCAAATAATCCTGGAGCATACAATAGTTGGGGAAACGGATCAGCAATGAGGGTAAGTCCAGTAGGATGGATAGCAGATAATCTGGAGCAAACACAGTTAATAGCTAAAAGGGCCGCTGAAGTAACACACAATGCAAGAGAAGGAATTAAAGGAGCAGTTACTACAGCAAGTTGCATATATCTTGCAAGAACCGGAAGAAGCAAAGAGTTCATCAAAGAATACATTGAAGACATATTTCACTATGACCTTTCTAGATCATTAGATGAGATAAGGCCTAATTATTCTTTTGAAGTGTCATGTCAAAAATCAGTACCTGAATCAATAATCTGTTTTCTAGAAGCGGATAATTATGAGGATGCTGTTCGAAACGCAATAAGTCTGGGAGGAGATGCAGATACTCAGGCAGCAATAGCAGGAAGTATAGCTGCAGCGTATTATGATGTGCCTGAAGAGATATATAAAGAATGTTTAGAAATTTTAGATTTGCCATTATTTGAAATATTTAATGAATTTAATAGGAGGTTTTATAAATGAATAAAGAAACAATAGAATCAGCAATATTTGGAGTAGTAGTAGGAGATGCAGTTGGTGTACCGTATGAATTTTCAAGTATAGGGTTATTAAAAGAAAGTCCTGTAAAGGATATGGAGGGATATGGATCTCATAATAAGCCGAAGGGTACGTGGTCTGATGATTCATCAATGACATTGGCATTACTGGACAGTTTATCAAGTAATGAGATATCCTATGATGATATAATGAAAAAATTTATAGAATGGTATGAAAATGATGGATACACATCAGATGGGAGTGTATTTGATTATGGAAAAACGACAGAATATGCATTAATCAATTACATGAATGGAAAAAATCCTCTATCCTGTGGATTAAAGGGCATAAGAGATAATGGAAATGGTTCATTAATGAGAACAATTCCAATAACACTATACTTAAACATTAAGAACACACCAATGGATAAACAGATAGAAATAGTTTCAAATGTATCCTCATTAACTCATGCACATCCTATATCAACTATATCATGTAACATTTACAATATCTTGGTACAGGAAATATTAAATAATCCTGGAGAGAAATTCAATACTTTAATCAAGAATTCACTCGAAAAATCAAGGGAATACTTTGGAGATAATGAATATTTTGAAGAATTTGACAGGTTATATGATGAAGAATTTTATAACAGTAATGATAGTATAGAACGAGGAAGGGGATATGTGGTCTCTTCATTGGAAGTTGCATTATATTCTTGTTATAATACCAGTTCATACAAGGAAGCAGTTTTAAAAGCAGTTAACTTTGCAGGGGATACTGATACAAATGGTGCTATAACTGGAGGTATTGCAGGATTATACTATGGTCTAGATTCAATACCTGAAGAATGGAGAAATTCAATAGTAAACAAGGAATTAGTATATGATTTATGTCAGAAATTCTACGATAATGTTGAATGATAATGATGAAGTTCAGTAAAATAAATGATTATCCAGAACCTAAACATTACAAATCTGGTTCAAAGGAATATTATCTTGATAGAACTAAAAACATATTAAGAAGGATTATTCCAGAAGAGAGAGTACGTCAAAAATGTATCGAATATTTAAAGGATAAATATGGTTTATCCTATTTTGAAATGGATACGGAATATTCTCTTACAGATTACAAACGCAGTGATAAACGTAGGATGGACATTTTTGTAAAGAGTGACAGAAAAGGACGAATAATGCCAGTAATGGTTGTTGAATGTAAGAAACCTAAAGTGAAGTTGGATGATTTGGTGAATAAACAAGCTTCAGAATATGCTAATAGATCAAAAACAAAGATAGTGATGATAACAAATGGCGAATTCGAAGCCTATTACAAAAGATATTATTCCACATATAAGGAGGAAATATTTCCTGAAAGTTATGAAGATTTGGTGCAATTTAATAAGTATAAAAGTAGTAAAATCACCTATGATTTTCAAGGAAATGATATTTGTGAATTTACAAATAGAGACGAGTTAATATTGAATTTACATGATTGTTTTCTTGATGTTTCCCAGAAGATTAAAAAGTTAAAAATGAATAATTATGAATTTGTTGAAGATTTAGGAGTTTCTTGGAAGAAAATAAGTATCTATGCAGATTATGTATTTGAAGGTTACATAAGATCCTTTTTAATCAAAGACAAAAATAAAAAATTGTATATAGTCAGTATAGATGTTGATTTGGACTATTCTTACTTGAATGTTTATATTGATAATCAAAAAATGCTTCATTGTTCAATTTAAATGTATTTAAATCAATTTATGAGGATTAAAAAGAATAAATGTGCTTTTTATCATGATGGAAGAATCAATGTGGGTAACACTGATTTTGATGATAATGAGGAAATGTTGGAATACGCAATCAAAAAGGGATCTTTTAACAAAAAAGATGACAAAATAGAATTGGGTACTATAAACATCAATAAGTATTTATATGTTAACGATAAGGATGTTAAAAGTTTTATTGCTAACATTATTGAATATGCGTTAATTCGTGATGAATTTAGAAAGATTGTCAAGAAGAGATATTTTAAACCTAAACCTGTTAAAAAATGGGTAACATTGGATAATTTCTGATTTACAGATATGTTAACGATTTTTATTCTTCAGCATTATTTTTTTTTAATAAATAAATCAATCCTCTCCTTTTATTCAAATGTTTCAACTATTTTTTCCAACATTTCAGGTATGTTAATTTTTTGTGGACAGTAGTCCAAACAACTGTTACATTTGATGCAGTCCGATGCTTTAGCATTTCCATGGGAAATGAAATTATTATAGTACATGGACAGGGAGTGTGATTGTTTTAGCAATTTCTGTGAATTGTAAAATCTGAATAATTGTGGTATATTAATATTATTTTGGCAATGTGAAATGCAATAATTACAGTAGCTACATTTTATTTGAATGCTTTCACTGATTAATTCAGATATTTTATCTAATAACATGTACGTGTTGTCATTTAATTCTTTAATATTCTCAAATATTCGGATATTTTCTTCAACCTCCCTAATTTGTTCATGCCACTTAAAATAACCATAACATTTTCTAAGTTTGCACAAAAAGCTAAAGCCAAGGATAAATACTCTTCTTTTTCGTAAACCTTAACTTCCTCTTTAACATTTTCTGGAATATTAAGTAAAGCTCCACCCTTTAAAGGTTCCATTACAATAACAGGTTTATTATATTTACATGCAACTTCATAGCATTTCTTTGAATTAATTATTTCATCAGACCAATCCTGATAATTAATTTGAAGCTGTACCACTTCAATTTCAGGATGTTTAAGTAAAATGTCCTCCAAAAACTCGGGAGTATCATGACTGGAAATACCAATATGTCTGATTTTACCCTCTTCTTTCTTTTTAACAATAAATTCAAAAGAATCAATGTCCGTAAACTTCTTTTCATGCTTGGAGCTAACATTATGTAAAAGATAATTATCAAAGTATTCAACACCACATCGATCTATTTGTTCTTCAAAAATATCTTCCATTTGATCTGAAGATTCAAGATTAAAAATTGGCATTTTACTGGTTAATATGAAAGATTCTCTAGGATATCTTTTAGTTAAAGTTTCTTTAACAGCTTTTTCACTATTGCCGTTTAGGTATGGATGAGCCGTGTCGAAATAATTATAACCCTTTTCCATTAAAAGGTCTATCATTGCTTTTGTTTGCCTAATATCAACACTTTTTGACTCTTCATCAATTAATGGTAGTCTCATCATGCCTAATCCAAGTTTCTTCATAAATATCCCTCATATATAATATATCAGTATTTAATCTTTCAAAACGTTATGAGACTTGGCATAAATGATTTTTTAATACAAAAAAGTATTACTCATTTTTTTTTACCTTTGTTCAAATCAAACAATAATAATTATCATATCATCTAAATATAATAATATTATATTTTATGTGGTTTGATTTTACTTGGAGCAGTCTGGGCCCACTTATACAGTCGTTCAAAGTTGAATTTCTGCTTACTTTTACGAATAATATTGGCAGCAGCATTAACATCCACATTCAATAGTTTACCCTT
>JAFRMD010000136.1 GCA_017430835.1 Methanosphaera sp. | reverse complement strand
AGAAAATGAAAATCAAATAGAAATATAAAATATAAAAAAATATAAAATATAAACTAATTATAATAATCTAATAAGAGACACCAACTCGGCTTGGAGTAGGAATAGAACATACTCTCAAATCACAATTGTTGCACGGTCTCCATAATAAAGAAAAAAGAATCGTAGTTGGATTTATTGCATTAATGGGGGGTTAAATGATTTAATAGTAGAGCATCCCATACGTAATCGATGCAAACTCGAAGATTAATATAATTATGATAATACTCAAATTATAAGCAATCACCAGCTTTTTGCATGTAATTACAGATTTGGCTTAGATATTCTGTGGATGATTGTCACTATAAAGAATAAGTTGATATAGTAAAAAATTGGGGAAGGAGTAATAACCCTCTTAAATCTTTAAATAATTGTTAGATAGAGGATAAATAGGATAATAAGCAGCAGACAGCATGTCCATGTATTACAAATATCTTTTTTATTTTCTCTATTCTTATTTGGATTATAATCAGTATAATGAAAATAACTCGAATCATATCAGGGATCTATTTCACTTTCCAATATATTTTGTACCGCAACCGGATCATCACAATCCTCAATATCCAGTATTCCATTATATACATCCCAGGCTTCATCTTCATCATGACTGTCAACTGAAAACTTAATCACTTCCGTTTTTTGGTTAGATAGATGTGTTATTTCATCCAGCAAAATATGTTGTATCCTGTATTATTTCCATGCATTTTGTTTTAATGTAATTATCGCTACTTTTTATGGGTGGATTTCAAGGTGTTTTCTACTGTTTTAGCTGATTGTTCAATTACTTCAATATTTTTGAAGATGCTGGCTATCTTTTTACTATCTGCTATGAATCCCATTTTAATCACCTTTCACACATGTTTTTACCCTATGAAATTGAATAAATATCCTAATTTAGATACTCACTCTATAAAAAGATGGGGATGTATTTATATAAACCAGATACTACATATATAAACAATAAAACACTTGGAATAAGGGGTGCTCCAATTGAATAAAAGAGAAACCATGAACCGGGTACTCTTATATCATGTTTTGTATGTTTATTAACTTTATCCAAGAATAAAACCGGAATTATAGTTATTATATATAAACCCAATAAAAAAACTGCCATTAAATCATTATGGGTAGAATAATACGTTGCACCTAATAAAAATCCCAAAAAAACTCCTGCTGGCATTATAAACATTAAATAAACTGTTATAACATAATAATTATCATTATACTGATTGAATACATGTGGTCTAATGAACAAATCCAAACCAAAAAGGATATATACTAATCCACCAAGAATTACACCTGAAAAGAGAACTAATCTAGCATAATCATCAAAAAAATAAATTAAAGGATAAAAAAACATCCATAGGAATATTCCTCCACTAATTACACCCTTACTTTCTAAACGGTAATTATTGAATGTTTTATTTCCGATTTTCTCCTGAAGTCTAACATTAAAGAGTTTAAAAAACAACTTATAATACTTGAAGATAAAAAGTAACCCATAAGTGAAAATGGAAATATAATAGCATAGCCATGAATGCTGTATTCCATAATACATTCCGTAAATACATATTATTGTCCATATGATGAATTTAATCCCATCCTTTTTCAATGAAACATTGAAGTGTTTTTCATGAAGATCCTGTTCGGTCTGTCTGAACTGGTCATTTAATGAATCCGCGTAGACGTTTTCTCTTTCAACTGTATTCCAGTCAAAGTCCTCGAATTGATGGTTGCATTTACGGCAGAATATCTGTTCGTTAAGGTTTTCTGCATTACAATTCTCACAATACTTCATAATACCACGCTCATTGTATCATAATAATCTTCTGCTACATAATAATGTTCATAATCATTAATCATCAGGGATTTATTTAAATTAAGTAGTGAAATAATTTTATATTGTTCATGGAATAGTTCTAATATTTCGTTTTCCATGCTTAAAGTTATGTTCATAATTATCTTTTCACTATAGTCATGATAAAAGTTTTCAACAGCTTCTTTAGAGAATCCATAATAGAAATAACATATTCCCATTATATTACTTTTTTCCTGACCTAATCTGGAACAAAAGATTTCATAACTCGCCTCATTTAATATGGAATGTTCTGTTAGTGGTTCTGTATCCAATTTAAACAGTAAATTCAAATCCTTGGAGAATTCATCATAAACTGTCTTGGGTACTGGCAGGTTTAATACTTTTAAAAATCCTTTAACTATATTCTCGGTAACCTTTGATAGATGTGTTATTTCATCTAATGTAAAGTATGTTGTATCTTGTACTATTTCCATGCATTTTGTTTTAATGTAATTACCAGTACTTTTTATGGTGGATTTCAAGGTGTTTTCTACTGTTTTAGCTGATTGTTCAATCACTTCACTGTTTTTAAAGATGCCGGCTATCTTTTTACTATCTGCTATGAATCCTATAATATGATCAACTGGGAATGATGTTGCAACATCCCAACCAAAATCTATCCATCGACTACTATTCTCAAAGGGAGATTGTTTAAAAACACCACAAGCATCAGCACATATAGCTAATCCAGCAACATAAACAACTGGAACTAGAAATGGGCCAACACCAGGTATTCCCACACAGTATGGTGCTGCTGACATTAATACTGATCCAACGGTTCTTTGTAATTCAGCTTCTGGAGAGCCAATCTCAAATCCGGTAAATGTATAATCATCATCACTTTGAACGCCATGGATTACATTATCTCCATACTGGATGTAATCAACAACCAAACCAGTATTTTTATCCATAGTCAACGTCGTATTCATGTTATCATTTAAAACCAAGTAAAGATAATTTTCATCCTCAAAGACATTATATGAATTTGTATCAAAAGCATCCAATATATTATTTAAGGCTGAATTAACTGGATGAGATGAATCCAACGCTTTTTCTTCTAAGATGGATAACATGTAAGATGTGATGAATCTGAACATTATCTTGTTATCATTAGCCCCATTTATCATCATGCCCATATTGGGATCCAATGCACTAATATACACTCTGCCATTATATCCGCATAAGATTACGGTATAATTTTCTCTATGATTTGATACATTTAATGCTTCTGCAATTGTATCAGCAAGCAGATCATTTGAATAGAACACTTTACCTGCAGTATAAATTAAATGGTTAACAATAGTATTGCTAGTGTTTAAGAAGTCTGTCGTGTTTATTTTTGTCTTTGTAATGAAGTATGTTTGAGTAACATTGATATTATATTCGTTGTAGTAGTATATAGGTTCAACTCGTTGAATCTGTTGGTTGTTATAAGAGAATATTGTAATGAAATCCTCTTGTATACTATACCAGTCAAGAGTAGAATTGTATCCTGGATAAATAGTTATATTACAAAGTACAATATTATTTATTATGATACTGGCCTTATTATCCAAAGAACCATCGGTATTATTGAATATTATACTTAAAAAGTTGGTATTTTCGGTAAAATCATATACTAATTCTATATTAATAAATGAACCATCATCCTCTTTACTGATGTAGAATCCTTGTCCCTCTTTATTTTCATAATTCATTATGGCAGTTCCATTTAATGATAGATAAGTCCTGACTAATTGTTCAGATTCGAAATAATAACTTTCATTAGCAATGACAATATCAAAGGATTTATCATATGATATTTCCGTACCTGTTGGGCTATACCATATTATCGGTATTTTTATTGTGTATAGTGAATTATTTGAACTGATATTTGTCTGGTTATTTATTATATCTGGTATTTGTGAAGGTTCATTATGTGGTATGTATATGTTTATTTGTCCGGTTGTGATGTTGGTGTTTTGTGTTGTTTGATTGTCATATCCGGTATATACTTTTAAACATGCTGTTAAATGGTATTTTCTTAAATTATACAATGTTGTGCTATTAAATATGAATGATTCATCCGTGATATTTTCAGTAGTTACAGTTAAGATGTTTTGAACAAATATCTTCACATGACTATTTTTAATTGTTAACATTGCCGTGAAATCATCTCCAGTATTTAATGGTATGTATTGTTTTAATTTTATTGTCTGATAACCTGCATGGTTAACATTACCATCTTGAGTATACTGCTCTACACCATTTTTATAGATTACAAGCGTATAGTTGGATTCTTTATCGAAGAATGTTCCTACGGCTTGTATTTGTTCTGCACTTCGTGAATGGTAATTGTTTGCAATAGTAAATTCAGTACTGTTACTGTCAAATGTGTATACACTACATGTTTCATATTGATAAATATTGGAATAATTACATCTATTATCTAATAGGAATGCTATGAATCCGTCTGTTCCGAGGCTTTTATCATAATATGATACATAGTTGAATCCACTGATTCCATTATCGGTTCCCCAACTATTTTTGATTATAAAAGCACCATCACCCACAGGAATACTTCCATTATTATTGAAGTTATATCTGCTATATGTATCGTCCCATCCTATAAGGGATACTGCGTGATTAGGACTTGTTATGGTAGGATTATAATAATTTACTGTAGTGGATATTATTAGATTATCTTCTATTGTCTTATTTGTATGATCACAAGTTCCGTTAACACTTAAATCTGTAAATAATGCACCATATTTTAATATTGCATTTTTTATATCCTGTGGATTTAAACTGTTGTAATTTTCAAGAAATACCACGTCCTGAATATGGAATGTTGATGGAATATCATCAGACAATATGCTTTCTTCAAAGAATATATCATCCAAATCATTTACTGGGTCTGTCCAGCTTAACAGGTAATTAATTGGTCTAAGTAGTGAACTACCTGTATTAGCATCTGCATCTGTTCCGTTGATGTTGTATTTGTTGATAATGTTTTTCAGATGATTTTCAGAGAAATCTGTTGTCTGATTAAATGATTTGAGTATAGCTGATTCTAGTGTGCCAAGACTTGCAAATGCCCAACACGCATTAGATGAGCCTTGATTTTTAACTGATGTAACCATGTTGTAATCATTTAAATTAAATGATGATAAATCATCTTGTACAAATATATTTAATAACTTGCTTTTAGCAACATAACTACCCGATTCGATTAAATTTATATGTATCTGTTCTAAACCATCCTGAATGCCTGTTTTATATGTTATGCTTGTTTGGTTGGTGTTACTTAAATATTGTTGTATGATTGTTTCATCAGGGAAAATTATTTGAACGGTTGCAGTTATTTTTTCATCAAATGTTATGTTTATTGTGATGTTGGTATCTGGTATAGTTAATATGTCATCTACTATTAGGTTTATATCTTTTTTAGGTATTAATGTGTTTACTTGGTTGTTATTATTGTTTGTTATGGATAATGTTTTGAGTCCTGTTTGTATTTCTGTGGTGTTGGTGTTGTTTATTGTCATGTATTCATTGTTTTCTATTATTTTCCATGTTTGCGGAGAGTTGTTGTTTGTTATTGTCATAAAATCAGGCGTATTGGTTCCCCAGTAATTGTCATTTATATTTCCTGTTAGTTCATTTGTGATAACGGATGTTTTCATCGTATTTAAGTCAAATGAGTTATTATTGATAAGAGTTACTGTTTCTATTGTGTGTATGTTTGTGTAATTGTTTGCATTGTTGTCTTGGAAGGTGGAGTTTGTTACTTCTAGGGTGTTTAACATTGTTGCTGAGATTGCACCACCATTGTTCTGTGCATTGTTTGAGGTGTATGTATTATTGTTGAGGTATAACAGGCTTTTGGATGAGTATATTGCACCACCATCGATTGATACATTATTTGATAGGAAATGACTGTTTTCTATACTGTTTTCATTTTCTCCAATTACGCAGATGGCTCCACCGTATTTAGCGGTATTGTTGGTGAATGTTGAATTGTCAATGTATAAATTACTACTTTCAGAATATATCCCTCCACCTACACCATTAAGAACATTATTTTCATTAAATAATGTGTTATTTATCACGACAATAGAATATTTACTGATTATGCTTCCGCCCTGAACTGAAACATTGTTATAATTGAATACTGAATTGTTGATATTCAAGTTGCTTGTTGTAGAGTAAATGGAAGATGCATATCTAGCATGATTATAGTTAAATGTACAATTATCGACTGTGGTAGTGGAATCATCAATTAATAATAGTCCTTTTTCTGTTGCGTTATTGTTTATATAAATGTTATTGTTGATAAAGTCTAATGAAGATATGGATCTTTGTACTGACGCCTTTTTTGCATAGTTACCTGTGAACATATTGTTGTATTGTATTGATAATGTGTCCGATAAATCTAACACACCACCTATATTTCCGGCATTATTTGAAAAGGTATTATTTAATAAGTATACACTACTATTATTAGTTGAAATTACGCCACCAAAAGTAGCAGAGTTATTATGTATACTGTTGTTTATTAAAAATATGTTGCCTTCAAGACTCTTGATTATTCCACCCTTATGGTTCAATGTATCATTATTTAGGGAGTAAGAGTTGTTTATCACGGAATTATCAGAGATATTGTTGTTTAGAAGTGTGATATTGCCCCTATTAAATATCGCACCCGCCATTGAAAATGCATGATTATTTTCTATTGTGGAGTTAATTATTGTCAAATTTCCAGTATTTACAAATAATCCCCCACAATCATTGTTATATCCGTTGATAAATCGTATATTACTGAATGTAACATCATAATCATTTGAAATATTCATGCAATTATTGGTATTGTTTCCATCAAATATTATTGTTTTATTTGCTTGAGCCATGATTTTAATGTTGTGTGAAGTAGAGTTTATAGTTAAATTTGTCATAAGATAAGTGTCCGTATCTGTTAATGTGGATAATAGTATTATCTGATTATCATTTGCTATATTAACTGCTGTTTCTAATGTGGTGGGATTGTTTATCGTATCTCCATTACTGTTTATGTCCCCATTTGAGTTGACATAGATATAATCTGATAAAATGGTGATATTTTTGTCTTCTTGTTTTAAGTTTTGATTATTTTCATTCATTATTATTGCATGTAAGGTATAGTTTCCTTCATAAAATATTGGCGTGTAATAATCTACTGTGAAATTATCTGTGATAATTGTTGTATTTAATAACAATAATTCATCAAAGTATAACAGTAAAGTATTGTTTTGACTGATGTATTCAGATGGTATGAAAATTGTAAATGCATTGTAACTACAGCGATATATCTCATCATTTTCAATGCTTATCTTTGGATTATGTAATGTGATATTATTTGTATATATATAGGAAGTATATCCAGTACTTTCACCAATTACAATAGATAATGTATAATTGTTTGGATTGTATCTGTTGTACATTTGAGCATTAATTGTACTGCCATTCGTATTAGATATTAATTGGGTTACTTCGTTTAGTTTTACTGCATATGTGATATTTCTGTTGATTGTTTGGTTAAATTCATTGAAGACATCTGCTTTGATTACAAGTTTATTGGCATAATAATCGATTTCTTCTAACACGATATAAATATCCTGTTTTGCGATGGTGAATGTGGATTCTGTTTCGTACCTATCATACAATTCATCTATATAAACAGCTTTCATTGTCTTATCACCTATGCTAAGTGACTCAGGTATTGTATATGATAGTTCTGCTGTATTATTCAGTACACCTACTTGGATTACCGTTCCATTATCATATTTAAGGGTTTTTCCATTTAACTTAAAGATTACTTTTCCACCATTTATATTAAGATTGGAACTGTTTATGGTCGTTGTTAAGTTAACAGTACCTTCCCTTTTTGTCGGATTCGGCGTTACATTTAAGTTAACCGTATAATTTCGCTTATATACAACCAGCGTATTTGTTGTACGACTACCATTATATGCACTACTTCCAGAATATACTATAGTATAATTATGTATACCCTCAAGTGTAGCCGGCAATGTAACATTAAATGAGGATATTCCATTGTTTACCTTAGCATAGATTACCTTGCCATTTTCATCCTTGACTGTTTTACCATTAATTTTCATCACACACTTTCCTGATGAAACATTATTATGATCCTCATCGAGTATCCATGCAGTAAATGTCACAGTATCCTTCACATAACAGAATACCGGAGATATTATTATATTTGCATATTGCTTGCGAATTACGATAACCTGACTGCTATTGGACGGATTATAAATGTCACTACCACTATATATTGCCTGTATAGTATCATTTACACTGATATTATACACGAAATTCAGAATTGCCAGCCCATTTATAACATCTGCTGTTCCAATAACTTGATTTCTTAGAATAAATGTTACAAAACCTTCATTCACAACATAATTACATTCATCTGTAACGATAGCACATTCAATTACATTATGATATACTACTCCAATAGCATTAGTTATTATCGTCGTTGTATTTAATTTCCGTACATTAAATGAAGTGATATTGTATACGAAGTCTGTTTCACCATCATAAAATACCACCACCTCATTTAATCCTATATCATAATCAGTTATGCTGAAATTGTATTCTCCATTCACATCAGTTGTTGTCGTGTACTCCTCATCATTTAACAGCAATGTTATTTCTTCCTGCATTAAGGGAACAGTATTATTATTAAGTGTTCCAAATATACTGGCAGTATCACCATATTTGATATCAGTAGCTGAAACAATTAATGAGATATCTGATGATTCATCATCCCTTTTTACTGTTTTATTTTTATATTCCCTGTTTATCTTCTCCGAATCACTTTCATTTTTTTTTCCAATATTTTCAGAAACAATATTATAATCATTTACATTTGAGTTAATATCATCATTATCCACTTCAAGTGTTTGTGTTTTTTCAGATTGAGATTCATTGACATCTGAAGCACATACAATCGATAATGATAATAAAAACACTATTATACTCACTATTAAAAATTTATTATTCATTTAATCACCTGAAATAGGTTTATTCTTTTTATTTTCAAATCAAAGAGTATTTTTTACTATGTATTCTCAGTTAATCATTTAAAAGTGTTCACTTCAAGTTATATTAATTTATTCGATTAATAATAATAGTTTTAATTTTAATATAAGATTAAAACTCATTTTATTATATTTTAAGATTTCATGTCAACAACAAATCCTCCTCCTTCTACTTCTATGTATATTATATATTTAATTATAATAATATAATAATAATATATATTTAATTATTAATAAATAATTTTCTATTATCAGGCTAACTTAAATCATAAATTAGAGATTTAGTATAAGTAAACTTTAAAAAAGGGGATGTAAATTCTTTCATTTCTCATTTATTGTTAAACTTTGTAGTCAATAAAATTGCCTTAGTTAATGCTAAAACGGATAAAAGTCAGATAAATGATGCTATGTCTCGTTATAAATCATCACATGGAATCATTATATCAAATACTACCTCTGAAATAGTTCAAAAAGGAGATATTATTTATATTCCTCCAGAAATTTTTGCATTCATGTAGTAACGAGTTACTTGATGATAAAATGTATAATAAAAATCATGATATATTTAATTATTTCTACTTTTTTATAATTTTTTTCGCATCGTAATTTTTAAAATCAATATACACTTGAAATATAACAATTGCATATGTATAATGCTATTTTTTGGTAAAAAATCCAACTTCTCTAAAATACAAAAAAGTACTCAGTACATGTATATTAAACGCTTTATTTTTGATAGTTTTAGCCACCCTGAAATTGACATATTTTTTTACTTCGCTATACCGCTGTATAACGAAGTAAAATTTTCCCTAAAAAAATGAAATGAAAAAGTCTTTGAAAAAATATGTGGCTAAGAAGTATGATGAATATTTTAAAAAAGTAATACACTTGCTCATGAAAATTAATCTTAAAAAAAATCTATGGATAATAAAAAAATATTATAGTATCTTCAAAATGATACACAATTTTAATGTGGAAAAATTCAACTCCTAAAAAATACTATTTTTTATATACAGCATATACGTGTACTTAATTATATTTACTACTTCTATCAATCTTAAGTGTCTTGGAAAAAATAGGAGTATAAAAGACAAAAAATATAAAAATAAAAATATGAAAATGATAATAATAACAAAAATCAAATACAAAAAAGATAAAGAAAAAATTAAAAACAAATTACAAATATTTGCATTTCGAGAAATTACAGAAAACACATTTATCGGTGAAATCAAAAAAGAAGAACAAAAAATACTAGAAGAAAAGCTGACAAAACAAAACAATCTACAAGACACGATAATAATAATACCATTAAAACCTAATACCTACAAAAACATAACACAAATAGGACAAAAAATAAAACTAGAAGAAGAAAAATACAAAATAATATGATACCATGAAAATAATAATCGAAGGATACAATAAATCCATACATAAAAAAAGTGAATTGCTACAAATAAAAGAAAAAGAAGATGAAATATACAAAATAACTCCAAGAAAAGTAACTGACATAACATTACTTGCAAAAGGATATGTAACATTCGATGCATTAACATTAATATCAAAGCATAACATTCCGCTAATCTCAATAAACAAATATGGACAAATAGAATACATACTCACTAATCCACACTTTGATGACATAATGCTAAGAAAACAACAATACAAAACAAGTGAAAACTACAACGGAGTTAAAATATCAAAAGAAATAATAAAATCAAAAATAAAAAACCAATATTCAACAATTAAAACTCTAAACAAGACTAAAAAATACAGTAACGTACAAGAAAAACAAAAACAAATAAAAGAAAACATAAAAAAAATGGATAAACTTGAAATAAGAGAAAACAAAAATATTAATTACATGAAAAACATAATCAGAGGCATTGAAGGAGAAACATCAAAAATATACTGGGCTTGCATAAAAGAATTAACACCAAAAGAAATAAACTTTCAAAACAGAAATCAAAAACCCAGAAATGACTTGTTAAATGCTATGCTAAACTATGGTTATTCAATACTTGCCTCAGAAATAACAAGAATAATACTACAAGAAAAATTAGATCCATACTGTGGATTATTACATTCTGATTTGAAAGGTAGAACAAGCTTAACATATGACTTAATAGAAGAATTCAGACAACAAATAACAGATAAAAGCGTATTATCCTTGATAAACAATAGACAGATAAAAATTGATGATATCGATAAAAGATCCAATAGATTAAAAATAGAAGCAAGAAAAGTATTAGCACAAAAAATATTGGATAAAATAAATAGTCAAATAACATATAATGATAACTTAATGACATATCAGGAAATAATGCAGGAACAAAGCAGAAAATTAAAAGATAGCATAATGAATGAAAGAGATTATAGGGGATTTTACTTACAATGGTAAAAATTAGGAAAGCACAGCAAAAAAAGTAATAATAAATATCCTTCCTAATAATACTTTTAAAAAAAGGATAAAAAACTATTTAAATACTTAAAATAAATAAAAATATAAAGAGTTCGTTAAACTATAAAATTACGAAGAAAGGTTAAACATAACATGAAGAAGAAATTACATTTACTTCCTAATGAGGAATTTTTACACTCAGTCGAAGATGAACTATATCAATATGCGGTAGATCATCCTGGATATACATGGGATATTTTTTTTAAAGGAACTACCCCTGAATTCGATATGAAAATGGATGAACTAATCTGGGAGGAGCCATATGCGTCAGCTTGCGAAAAAAGTACCCGAGAAATGAGCAAGAAATTTCTTAAACCAATGGAAGTAATTGAAGAATTTGTGGAAAAATTTCCTCAATGGAAGGAAATATTTTATTATTGAGTTCGTTAAACTATAAAATTACGAAGAAAGGTTAAACAATTTTGATTCATGGATAATACATATTGAATAGGAGAGATTATGATGCCTAGTGTAAGTATAATACGTTCTGACAAACCGAATGGACCTGCAGATGAAGGTATATTAAGACGTGAATATCAAAAGAAAAGAACTGATCCAGAAGCAGAAATAATAAAAGAATTTCTTAAGACGGAATCACCATATCCTGATGAAACACCTGAAAATAAGAAGTTTTGGGAAGAAACAGCAGATTATATGTGTGAAAAATTAGGTGGCATTACGTATGAGGAATTGTTACATAAATTTGATATTTGGACAGGTTATGTGGAGGATGATGAGCGTGAGTGGCGTGAAAAGAAATATGGAAAACCCAAATCATAACCCCAATTAAAACTTTCACTACCCAATCTTTTTTTTTAGTTCGTTAAACTATAAAATTACGAAGAAAGGTTAAACTAAAATGTATGAAAAAAAATATAGTATAATCAAAGAAAAAAGTAGTGACATTATACTATAATAAATGTGAAGGTGAAAAATAATTATGCAAATACAAGATATAACCACCGCATTACTGATATTGACAATGGCAATCTCAGTATATGCAATATCAAAATGGTGGGGAGAGTACCAGACAGGTATCGGATTAGAACCAGACCGAGACCGTGATGGATTTTATATGAACAGCAGTCATTATGATCATGGAGTAAGTACAACCGCAGCAGCAATAATGGTATTCACAGTTATACCCCAATTCATAATACTGTTTGGAATACCCATGTATCTAGAGAGTATACTACCATTATGGTTTACATGTCTAATAGAGATAATAATCTTAAACATTATTTATTACTTTATTATCAAATCCGCTTGGCGTATGAGTGAAATAAATGAAGTAGAATGTTTAAAATTAAATGTAAATTGTAGCCCCTATAGCGATTATGTAAAACATAAAGTAAAACAAGGAATCTATGAAAAATATCAAAATCAACTCCCTAGAGATAATAGCTACGTGATATATTATAATATGACTCATAAGAATCCATATCAGAAAACTGATTATCGGGAGGAATCGAATCACTCTGAGGATTATAATTACAATACTAGAAGTAATGATGACTTCAGACGCAGATAAAAATCTTATCCTTTCTATTTTTTTTATGTTCGTTAAACTATAAAATTACGAAGAAAGGTTAAACGGTGTAAACGAACTGGAAACTATAAATAATAAGGTTGACAAAGAAATTTATAATGTCTTGGAAAAAAACGATGTATATTCAAAGATAATTAAAATTTGATAGGAGAGAGAGATTATATGCCTAGTGCGAGTATTATACGTTCGGACATCCCCCATGGTCCTTCAGATGAAAGGAGTTTAAGACGTGAAATTCAACTGAAACGAAAAGACCCTGAAGCAAAGATTTTAAAAGAACTATTGGATGCATGGTCAGGGGTCTCACCAGATATCTGGGATGATCTGATAGTAGAATGTTGTGAAAAATTAGGAGGTATAACACCTGTACAATTAATCCATAAAGCAGAAATTTATACGGGTACAATTGAGGATGATGAGCGTGAATGGCGGGAACGTAAATATGGAAACTCAAAATTATAGCACCAATTAAATCTTTCACCACCCTCCAATCCCTCTTTTTTTTAAAAGTGTTACATATAGTATTGAGTTCGTTAAACTATAAAATTACGAAGAAAGGTTAAACTAGACAGTGGCAGCAGCAGTAGTGATGATAGTAGTAGCTCATCAAGTACCGAGTCCACACCAACCACAACCACAACAACCATCAAAAGATACAAGATAAAACAGATGGGAAGTGGAAAAGCAGGAAGCAGTGCAGGTGGAGGCCTCAACTGTCAAGGAATAAGCCTCCAAAATGGAAGCAGTGGTGACGATGTAAAAACACTACAAACCGGACTATCCAAGATGGGATACTACACCAGTACCATCGACGGACAATACGGACCGAAAACCGTAGAAGCAGTTAAGAAACTACAAGCCGCAACCGGACTAACACAGGATGGATGGTTTGGAGAAAAAACCTGTCCCGAGTATAATGTTCGTTAAACTATAAAATTACGAAGAAAGGTTAAACTTATGAGGTATGATTATCCAGTCCATGATAACATGAGTTATATAATTTAAATATTATAATGTCAATATAGTATAATATGAATTTGAGAGAATTATTTGAAAAATTTAATATAGATGTAAAGTTAAATGAACACATGGCTTCATATGAAATAAAACTTCCAGAAGGATATGAATATTATAGACATAGCATAATCACTTTAGGACATTCTGAGTATGATTGGTTTATAGCAGATCCTGTTGAACCTCGATATGTACGGAGTGAAGCTTTTTTTGATAGACGAAATTTACGGTTTCAAGAGAGATATGTTAATTTTGATGGAAAATGGACTGTATATATAGAAGGAGTGACTGAAACGGGATGGGTACGTTAATTATGTTCGTTAAACTATAAAATTACGAAGAAAGGTTAAACAATACAGAACTGGTCTTCACATATTGGTTCTATGTTGAGTTGTGTTTCTTCATCACAACTCATCATGTTCAAACTTAAAGTGGTACTAAGATATTTCATTTTCAATCACTCTCTTATTTGAAGTGCAAGATGAACGATGTGCATAACTCGTTCTAATTCTTCCAAATCATCACTTGTAAATTCTTTCGTTGGGTCTACATAATCGTCTAAGAAATTACCCATCATTTTTAGAATTATTGTATCCGCCATTACCGTTCGTTAAACTATAAAATTACGAAGAAAGGTTAGACGAGGTGATAATTATGAGAACACTTCTTGAAGAAATAACTGAATACAAAGAATTACATGACAAACTATCTTCCTCCCTGAAAGCAGATGGTTGTAAATATACTCTTGTAGAAATTATAAACTATGCAAAGTTTGTCGGTTATCCTATTGAAAGATTAGATTGGTACAGGAAGTACCGACATGAAATAGATAGAATGATTGAATTAAGCACTCACTTTGTTGAAAAATTAGCTATCCTCGTGGATATGGGTACAGCATGGGATGAATTTGTCGATTTAATGGAAGGAAATGTAGATGAGCGTCGTTGTAGTCTAACACTACAACAGATTATTGATTTGGGACAATTATATATAAGTATGGGTTGAATATGAATTTATGTTCATTAAACTATAAAATTACAAAGAAAGGTTAACTCATGTCCATAGATTTTAAGCCAGTAATCAGAATTACAATAAAAAAGATTAACTAATTGAATGATGTTTCTTCATATTTAACGGCTTTTGATAGTATTTTTATCCATTTTTTTGATTTTTAATATCCAATATGGTATTTATAATCAAACTGGTTTTTTTTATTTGAACTACTTTATCTTATTTTTAAGTTTATCTTTTTTAATTATGGCGAACTAGTTTTTTTATACAAACTAGTTTTTTTATTTTTTCTATTTTTATTTTATAAATTATGGTAGTGTCCAAAATACAGTCTGACTTCCTATAAATTTAATATTTTTTCAGTGGGTTGTATTACAAAGACCGGTAAGATAAAATCTGTTTTTCCCAAGCATACTCTATAATTCCATCTTGATCTATTAGCCCTCATTTTT
>JAFRMD010000026.1 GCA_017430835.1 Methanosphaera sp. | reverse complement strand
CGCACCTGACAACTACTCAAAGGGGGGTCATGACAAGTAATAATATTCTATTATCCATTGATTAATGATAAACCAATTAAAACATAAATAACATAAAAGTATTACAAAAAATCAAAAAATATAATTTATGCCAACACTCACAGTTTAAGAAAAAATAATGGATTATAACTATTTATAAATAATTTATGATATAATATATAATTAGTTATTCCTTTGGAGAAATGATGTATGAATATTTTTGATTTATTTTATCAAAAAAAAGATTTAATAGGTAAATTATTTTTAGCATTCTCAATATTACTGTTAATATACCTGTTTATTACCCCAATAAACACAACTTATATAAACATTGATGAAAGATTCACTGTAAATTTGGTGCAATTATCATATAATGATATGATGCTTCAAATGATGGGTGATGTACATCCACCATTGTATTATTTCTTCTTATTGCCTTTAACAAAACTTTTCAATCTTGGAAATAACATCTTTGCTTTCAAAATAGTTTCAATAATTCCATATGCTTTGATGTTGATTTTAGCCAGTACAAAGATTAGAAAGGAATACGGTTGGCTAACCGCTGGATTGTATGTTTTTTCAATGGGTACAATGAGTGACTTCTTCATGAAGTACTTAACCATAAGAAATTACAGCTGGTCAATGCTATTTTTAACATTGTCATTTGTATTTTTAAAAGATGTACTGTCAAAATCAGATAAGAAATCATGGATTCTTTTCACATTTTTTAATTTATGCTGTATATACACTCACAATATACTATTTATATCAGTAGCTCTAATGTATCTAGTAATTCTAGTACACTATTTGATTGAAAAAGATACTATTTCCCTAAAAAATGAATTAAAGAAATGGTTTATATCCGGAATAACATTATTCATATTGTATCTTCCATGGTTGAATGTGTTACGATTACAGGTAAATGAAAAACAGGGAAACAGTCTTGTAACATTTGGATTATACGATTTTTTCAAATGTTTTATCTCGTTTGCAGTATACAATTCAAATAAAATACAATACATATTGACGATAATCTTATTTGTATTGGTAGTAATCCTTGCCATCAACAAGTATCGAATGGAAAAAAACATAGAAAATTATCATCTGCTAAGTGGAGTGGGCTTATTTGTATTAACATTAATCATTGGTTCAGTAATATTACCATTGCTGTTTGCACCAATAACTGTCAGATACTTACTTCCAACATATGCTGTGTTTTTCATGGCAATAGCAATTCTTACTGGAAAAATAGAAAATAAGAAATTATTCATGATATTGTTGATTTTAATAACAGTAATAGGATGTATAAACTTCATAACAGTAAATAATATTGCTAACAACAAGTATAAAGAAGGAATTCATGAACAAAATACATTGGATAAAATAAATAATGAAAAAAGTATAGTTTTATTCAATGAAAGTTTCCTTTACATGTGTTACAATTATAATCTTGAGAATACACAGATAATAGCATTAAAACAACTGCCAATAGATTACAATGGAAAATATTCTGTTGAAACTAATCTAACAAAAATATTGGAAGAAAATCCGGATAAAGATATTTACTTTATAAAAACAGTCTCTAAAAAGAAAGATACAAACTTGGGAAAGAACATCAAGGTAAAAAAAGGTAAAATCCTTGGCAATTACCATTATTTAAAACTAAAACCTAAAAAATCAAGTCAATAAAATCTTTCTCATAACTTTTTTTTAATTTTTCACACTAAAACATTATTAAACTTCTTTTTATTACAGTTATTTGCTTTAACTATAATATTGTACGTTAAATGCTAAGTATTATAAATAATATTTGATAAAATTATACTTAACCTTTGATGGGTTATATAACGTATGGTGGTTAAATGTTGAATTTAAAAAATAAGAAATTATTGTTGTTAGTGACAGTAGCAATTTTCTTAGTTTTAGGTTTATCTGTTGCTAGTGCTACTAATATTACTAAAACTGATGTTAATAAAGTTTCAAAGAAAGTATCTGTTGCAAGTTCCAGTAATGCAATAAAAGATAAATCAATTGATAAGAAAGTAGTTAAAAACTCTACAAAAGAAAGTGTTAAAACAGCCACATCTAAGACAAAGACTAAAGTCACGATTTCTAATGTTAAAAAGCAGTATGAAGTAAAAGATCAACTACAAGTTAAGGCTAAGTTAACAGATGATAATAATAACGCTATTGAAAATCAAAATTTGACACTGAAATTTAATAAAAAATCGTTTAATGTTAAAACAGATGAAAAAGGTTGTATAACCGAATATTTAACAATTTCTTCAGTTGGAAAACAGGACATACTCTTGACTTTT
>JAFRMD010000025.1 GCA_017430835.1 Methanosphaera sp. | reverse complement strand
CGCACCTGACAACTACTCAAAGGGGGGTCATGACAAGTAATAATATTCTATTATCCATTGATTAATGATAAACCAATTAAAACATAAATAACATAAAAGTATTACAAAAAATCAAAAAATATAATTTATGCCAACACTCACCTATTAAAAAAATAATTCTTTAATAAGTTTTAACTCACCACTCTTTATAAATAGAATAATAAAAGAAAAAAATTCTTTTAAAACCTAAAAAAACTATTTTTAATAAAAAAAGTACTTGAAAGCAATTATCCGGACAATTCCTTGTTACGTTTTATTCCGTCAAGTAATGCTTCATACATTGTTTTTCCACTGTTTAAGCTAGTCATTATTGCTTGTGTAACACCACCTACTGTTGCATGTTGACTGATAAATTCACTCTTATTTTCTGTTGGCGTTAACTTTTCACATTTTTCTGCTATTTCTTTAAAGTCCGGAAAATCAAGAGATATTTTATTTATTGCTTCAATGTTTTCCTCTGATTGAGGATCTATTCTACAGTATACTGCTGGCAGGCATCCTGCTATTGCAATGTAATTCATCTTTTCTTCATCATCCACAACATAGTAATCGATATCCAATAATTCAAACAGATTAAAAGCAATTGGATTTTCTCCATATACTCCTGCCACTGCTTTTGAATCCATTATAGTATCAGGTCCTGTCGGTATTATTCGTACTACATTATCTGATCCTGTTTGTCTTTGAATATCTTCAGTATTTACTCCTGCCATGAAGGATATAATTAAAGTATTATCATCCAAGTTAAAGTCGCCTATTTGTTTGAATGCTTGTGGGGGGACGGATAATATTAATATTGATGCAAAATCTCCAATTTCTGAATTGGAACTTATCATGTCCATCAAGTTGTTGTCTATCAATTTTCCTATCGTGAACATGGATCCATTGTACGTTAGTTTAATATTTTCGTAAGGGTATTCTTTTTCCAGTAGTTTTAGTATGATTGATTGACCTATATTACCTGCACCTACTATTCCTATCCTGTTTTCAAATAATTCCTTTTTGTTCATGAAGTTATATTTTATTGTTAATAAATTTAAATGTTATTAAACATAGATAATAATATTACTATTTTAGAAAAAGGCATGGAAGGAGGATGTGACCTTATGATAGACAGTAAGTACCAGTACTTGAAGAAGATTACCAAGCAATTGTACAATATGAGAACCAAGGATATTGGCAAAGAAGTTGATGGCACTACCCCTCCTTCTGTTTTTATTGGAAGTTACAACTATCCCAAAGTTTTTGCAGGACCCCTGCTTGCTCCCAGCTACGAAGATTCTGCCATTATGGATCAGCCGGAGGAGTGGATTGCATCCAATGCTTCACAACAGGACATTATTGGTTACAGATTAAACCTTGTTCGTGGAAAACAAACTATTGGAATCAAGGACTTGGAAAACAATTATATTGAGAAGTTGCAGGAAATATCCATGGCTTCCAAGAGTATTGCCAGCGAGGCAGAGTTTAATAAGAAACCCCGTGGTATGACTTTCAGTGCTGAAAATGCTCCTCATGGCCCTAGTGCCGAGCTTAAAAAGTTTGATATCGATAATGTCAAATGGGATCATCAGTTGGAAAAAACTTTCTATGATACTGATTTAAAGGCTGCTGATGCTGTTGAAATTTTACATCAGAAGGACGTTCCTTTTTCCCAGATACAGAAGGCTTTCAGTGTTGGAACCATGGGTGAAAAGGCTAATCGTAAGCTTGTTCCTACACGTTGGTCTATAACTGCTGTTGATACCACTATTGCCGATAGGCTTCTTAAGAATGTTCGCCATTATGATATCTTGGACATATTCCGCGTTTATGAGTTTGAAAGTTTGAACAACTACTATGCCATATTAGAGATGCCTACCCAGTGGCAGTATGAATGGATGGAAGCTTTCCTTGATGTTAAGGGCAAAGGAACTATGATTTTTACCGACTGCGAACACAATAAGGGTAAAAAGGAATATTCACGTGTTGGTGGTTGTTATTATACTGCAAAAATGGCTATTCTTGAACAGCTGGAGAAGGATAAATTACAGGCAGGTTGTATTGTTTTCAGGGAAGCTAATGAAGATTATATTCCTCTGGGAGTGTTTAATGTCCGGGAAAATATTCGTCATGCTATGAGTAGTAAGCCATTAGAATTTGAAAGCATGAAACATTCACTTGATTATATTGAAACAAAGTTAAAGTTAACTGTCAAGGACTTCCGTCTTGCAAGTCAACTTCTTGATGAGGTCTTGAAGGAAAGACAAACTACTCTTGATCAGTTCTTCTAGGAGGATGACATTTTGTTAAAATTAGAATTTAAGAAAATATCCGAGGATACCCTGCAAGTAATGCAGGATGCATTATCTTCAGAACATGATTATTATGATGATGCTGTAAATGCCATTCAAGAGTTGCTTCCCTCTGGTGACATTCACGTACTCAATAGTGCCAACAGTTGTCTTGTTGCCCTTGCCCATTGTCTTCCAGAACCTATTCTTGTACCTGATATGGGTGGTTGGAATGGTTTTAACAAGTCCTGTGAATTGTTCAACAAAAAAGTTTCACAAATAGGTACCGATGATGGCCTAATAAATATTGAAATACTGGATAATTATTTTAAAGATAATGATGTAAAGTCCTTTTATATTACAAGCCTTACAGGTTATACTGCAAAGCAACCTTTAAAAGAAATATCCGAGTTATGTAATATACATGAAGTAATATTAATTGTTGATATTTCGGGTTCTGTGGGTGATGAAAAATTAACCAAGTACGGAGACATACAAGTATCCTCAACTGGAACTCCCAAAATAATAAACATAGAAAACGGTGGATTTATCAACAATATAACAGGCAAAATAGTTCTAAACAAACACTTGGTTAAAACATTGAAAGCAGATAACATTACCTGTGCTGGCATAACAAATGAAATAACCAAAGCTCACGAAATTGAAGAAAAAACAGAAAAAACAAACCAATACTTAAAAAATAACCTAAAAGAATCCCTAGAAGAATACCCCCAATATAACATTATTCACCCAAAACATGCTGGCCTAAACACAATGATAACAGCTGAAAGTAAAAGTAAGGCAAAAAGATTAGCATACAATATAAGACAAAGAATAGATGTAAATAAAAATATCATAACAACAGGTCCACAATATAATCGGATAAAAAAAGCTTGTGTAATAATTGAAGTAAAAAATTTAGATGTTAAATGTTTAACAAGAGAAAACATGGATAAAATAAGCAGAATAATAATAGAAGAAATCAGTAAAATGTAACAAAACAATATTCTTCAGCTCCACCAAAAAATATTTTTTTATTATTATAAAAGATACAAATAGCAACTATAAATAAAACACTATTTACTTGTTAAATATTTTTTTAAAACATTGAAAAGAAAAAATAATAAAATTTAAACTAAAATACCAATGGGTCTAAAAATATTGAACCAGTTCAAAAAAGAAAAACAATAAAGAACAAATATCTAAATTGAACTGGTATAAATTTATTGAACTAGTTAAAATTCAAAAAAATAATGTAGTATAATTGAATATTTATCACATTACTTCTTTAGCAACACACAGACACTTAACTGCCCCTGATACGTGTTTTTTATATAATAAGACATTGTATCATAACTTCTTGTTTCAACATATCCCCTGTAACCATAACCATATCTTGAACCTAAACTGTTAAGTACTGTTACTGTACCCTTTTTGGTGTTAATGCTTTTTATGACTTCATAATGTCCCCATCTGCCACGATACAATTCATGGACAAAACAACCCATATTGTTTTTGGATATTAATCTTCCAAGGTTTTTAAATCTTTCACTGGTTGATTTTCCCAAATCCGTGAAGTTAATCCAATGATATGTGAGGTTAACATTACTATGTTCTGCCACATATTCTATTGCCTTGTTAATTCCCTGGTGTCCTGTTCCATCACTGTTTGTTCCCATAATTGAATACAAATCCCATTCAGAATAATCGTTTATTCCAAGTTTATGGAGGTTTTGTCTTAGACTGTGTGGAGCACATGCATATCCGTTTACCTGTCCGAGTCTTCCTGGAAGGCGGACATAATCATAGTTGTTGCTAACATATTCGGATTTGTCAGATTTGCTGGTCATGTTCAGCAAGTAACTTACAATAATTTTTCTAACGTACAACACATGAACTTCTTTTGTTGTTTTATTGACTGTTTTGTTATATTTGAGGTATTCTGCTGTAACATTCAAGTATTCATCAGACAAGGGCATCTTATACTTTATTATTGCACTGCCATTTCTAACTTTCTTCTCTGAAATTGTTCTTCCATCAACATACAGCCTTATTCTTCCATGATTTACTTTGCCGTTGATTCCCTTGACTTTTACTTTGAATGAATACTTTGATAAAATTTTTACCTCACTTTTTGGATTGAACTTTAATATTTCAGAGTTATAAACTTTGATGGGTTTTGTTAAGTTAGTGACTGTTTTGCCATTAATGTAATATGCCGTTATATTATATTTATCTGCTTTTCGTGGCATTCTATACTTGATTGCTACTGATCCATTTCTTACACGTTTATATGCAATCTGCTTTTTATTTAATTTTATATTAAGCATTCCTGTGTTTAATCTTTGTGTACCATTTTTAATCGTAAACAGTAGTTGTGTCTTGTTTTCAGTTTTAAGATTTTTTGGTATTTTAACTTTTATTGATTCATATTTTCTTGTTACATTAACTTTTACCATACTTGTGAAGACTTTATTGTATTCTGTATTGTATTTAATTTTTATTTTATGTGTTCCCACTTCCAATTGTCCCAAGTTAAATTTAGTTTTCCCCTTTTTTGGAGTTATTGTATCATATAATGTGTTATTGATGTATAATGATACATTGCCACATTTTACAAGTTCCCCATCATCTGTGATTTGAGTTTTGATTGTCAGGTTTTTTGTAATGTCAATATGTTGGGGTGCTGTGATGTTAATTATTACTGGCTGGGCATTGATTGTTATATTACTGGAGATTAACTCATAATCATCATTTTTAAGCGTGACAGTGTGTGTTCCATAGTCCTCAAAGGCATATTTAGTGCTTGTTTTTCCTTTTGTTATGTTCACTGGTATTGAATCCAGACCATCATCTATTACAAAATATGCTGTTTGGTTACGTACCTTCTTATTTTGTGAATTTGTAACATTTGCTGTGAATTTATATTTTTTATCAGATGTCTTTTTTGAGGATATGTTGGCTGTTGTTTGGTTGTCAATTCCATAGGGATTACTTTTTATTTCATTATTATCTTCTGAAGAATCCCTTTTTACTTCTTTGAATTTATTTGTTACTATTTTTTTTAGTTGTTTATCTGTAGTGGGAATGCTCTTAACCGTTTTTGGTGTGTTGAAACCATTTTTGTTATCTGTTGTGTTGTTGCTTGCTGCACTGCCAATATTAAATGATATTAAAAACACTGCCAATAAACAAAATATCATCAATATTTTTTTATTTTTCATAAACTATCCTCCATTTAGTTTAAATAACTACTTAAAATGGGAAAAGGGGAACTTTAATTATTTTTTCTTCTTTGTGATGACACAAAGACTTTTCTGTCCACCAGGCGTGTTAGCGATATATGAAGCGAAAGTGTCATAACTTCTTTTTTCCACATATCCCCAATATCCTACTCCCTGACGGTAACCTAAACTGTTTAATACAAATACTTGTCTATTCTTTGTATCTATACCATAGACCGTTTCATAATGTCCCCATGTCAACCTGTAGAGGTTATGTATAATAACTCCCGTGTTCTTATTGGAAATTATTTTTCCAAGTTTTTTGAACCTTGCATCAGTATTACTGCCCAAACTACTGAAAGTTGTCCAATAATTGCTAAGTTTGTATTTAGAATGTCTTGAAATATAGGTTATACCCCAATTTATTCCTCCATGACTTGTTCCGGCACTTGATGTGCCCATAATGTTAGCTATATCCCATTCTGAATATTTTTTTATGCCGAACTTGTATAGATTTTGGTATAATGAGTGAGGTCCACAAGTATGTGGATTTATTTGTCCTAATTTTCCACTACCATTAACCAGGATGTGCGGTTTGCTAACGTAAATATATGATGGCTTGTATACCTTGACATATCTTGTAACATGCTGTACCTTTTTATCAAACTTGAAATAATATGCTACAACCTTATATTTTTTAGTAATTAACGGCATCGTATACTGGAATGTTACACTGCCATTAACTACTGTCTGATTTGTAATTATCTCCTTATTGAATTTAATCATTACATTACCATGACTAACATTAGCATAGGGACTTCTTATTTTTACTGTGAAATTATAATCAGAAAATAATGCTACCTTCGACTTTACCTTAAAATTCATTTTTTCAGAATTTTTTAACTTAATCTTCTTAGTTGTTCCTACCAGTGTTATTCCCTTAAAGTACTCAGCGGTTAAATTATGTATTCCCGCCATTACTGGTAGAGTATAATTAAAATGGCAAACCCCATTTTCAAGACTTTTTGCAAGTACTGTTTGGTTATCATATTTTATCCTTACCGTACCCACATTTAGTTTTTCAGTATTGTTGGTTACCTGAACTTTAAATTTTATTGTTTTCTGAGTTTTTGATGATGATGGAGCAATTAGTTTAATTCTTTCATATTTACGTGTAATGTTTACTTGTGTTTTTCTTGTAATTGTCCTGTTATATGCTGAAATGTATTTTACCTTAATTGTTGATAAACCCAGCTTCTTAACCGAAATATTGTAGGATAATTTTGAAGTTTCCAATTTCTTAGTTGTATATAACTGGTTGTTAAGATAAAATTCCAGTTTGGATTTAGGTATTGTGTATTCATCATCAACAACTTTCGTGGTTACTGTAACATATTGGGTAATATCCTGTTTCTTTGGAGTTTTAATTGTCATGTTTGCTTCATTAACCTTTAAATTAAGGTTATTGGATAAGTATGTGTAATTATCATAATAAGCAACAATTTTATATCGTCCATATTCTTTAAAGTTATATTTTAGAGTTGAAATTCCTTTAGTTATGTTCCGTTTGTATTCCTTGTTGTCTAGTTTGAATAATATAGTCCCATTTTTTACTTTTTTACTATTGGAATCCGTAATTTTTGCTGTGAAATTATAAGATCTGTTTTTAAGTTTAGTATAATTAAGATTAATATTGTAAGAATTATTTGTAACAGAATCTGATTTCACATTATTGTTTGTGTTTTCAGTATCTTTTTTAGAGATTGTTTTTATTGATGAATCTGTTTTAGCATTATCATCTTTTAATTGAGTATTTTTTATTTTTTTAGTATTATCAATGCTCTTTTTTGTAGTTGTTGAGTTATCCACTGCATTGACAGTACTTGAAAATAATATAAAAAATATTATTAAAAATGATAGTAAGATTAGTTTTTTTTGCTTCATTGAAATCCTTCATAAAAAAATTTTATTATTATATTATGTTATTGAGAATACAAAAAATTTGCTAAACATTAAACTTAATAATCAACAAAAAAAGGAGGTTTATGAAAAAAAGATATTCAACTGTAAATGATTTTACCTGTACCAACCTCCTGATAACGATTACCATAAGGTGTTAAACCCAGATGTTTAGCTTTAGTAGTTTTACCTCCAGAACCGGGTATGACAACATCATATACCTCATCATCAGATGATTTTTTAGAATTTGAGGATTTTGATTTAGTTGTGGTCTTTCGTGTGACAGTGCTTGTAACTTTTTCCGGAGTACCAAGGGATTGCTTGTTAAAGTTGTGAAATTTGAAAAGGCTGACAAATCACCCTGCGGGTTAATTTCAGTCTTGTTCATACTCTGTACAATCTGGGACAACAAAGTGGAATTTGGTGATTTAATAAGTAGAATCTGGTAACTGGAATAATTAAGGTAGGAGTAAATACTGCTATTGTTATATAGTTGCACGCCATTTTCCGTGAAATTATCACCCATCGTAGGTATTAAGTATCCTATTTCATCTGCACCTTTAAGATTATGGTCATTTACATTATTTATTGCATATGATTTAATTGAAATATTGTTTGTTGGATCAAGATAAGTTTTAAAGTTATCCGTATCATTATTCACTGCTGATTTACTGTCTGAACACTTAAAGAGTAACCGTTTAATTCAATAGTTTTGTTGTGGGGTGTTAGATAAAAATATGCTCCTATACTTACAAGACTTATTAGGATAATTAAAACAATCATTATTATTAAAGTAGCTTTTTTCCTCATATAATCACTATTATAAAATATTAATTAACTAAAATCTATCATCTTATATAATTATTTGATAACCTGTTCTTCTATTATCCCTTCTTCTAGAATCAAGGGATACCAAATCATGAACCATTGGATGATTTATTAGGCTTTGCCAGACTTCGTATGTAACTTTTATGAAGTTTTCATTTAATTTAATATTGTCCCTAATTATTGGACATTCGTATGGAAATTCTGTTTCATCAAGAATTAAATGTAACTTCCCATCTTTAGATATGTGAGGTATTAATGGAAATGTTCTGCATTGAATGGGCCTTATGCTCCGATCACATGCTGGAGGATTTCTGCATTCTACAATCCAAACATCATCCGTCCAGGTATAAGGATAATCCAGTTCTTTTGGATTAACATAGTATAAGTCAAAGTAGTCACTATCGTCATACATTAACTCTTCACCAGGCAGCAAGTATAATACCAAATCTTTGTTACGATAGTCATCTTCATCATATGCACAGCAAACCGAGTTACATAATTGTCCACAGTCAAAATCAACTGGTGAAACTTCATCCAATTTCTGATATATTTTTCTTATACTTTCCTTCATCTGTTCGGCAGTAATTTCCATAACTATTACCCACTTAAAGGTTGTTAAAAAAAGAAGTTGAAAAAGTAAACGTTTTTAACCCTGCTTAATTTTTCAATGATAGCAATGCTATTTTCTCATTAATCTCATCCACTATATTGTTTGAAGAGATTAAGTTGTATGCTTTGATGATTTTTTCTTCATCGTATTGTTCAAGTAGAGAATCATTTCTAGTTTTTAGTAAATTTTCCACTAGCTTTATTTGTTCTTGGGTTGTATCAACATATACCACCGTTATATTTCCCTGTTTTTTTATTCCAAGTATTTTAAGTGCTTGACTAATCTGTTTTTGTGCTGATAGTCTGACACATATTTCCAGTCCTTTGTCCTTTGCAAAGTTTTGTTTTTCATTAAATGCTTTGAATGCTTGTGAAATTCCCTGTCTTAAATGTTTTTTGCCACAAATGTAATCAGAATCAAGTAACTGAATTATAGAATTTTCTTTTTCTTGTGTTATTATGTCTATTTTTTTTAGAAATCCTGGAATATCTTCTACAATTACGTCCTGATATGTGCGTATTTCTATTTTATAGTCTTGAAGGAGTTCTTTCTGTGAGTCTTGCATAGGATTTTACCTTCTTTTTTTGTCTGTTAATATCTTGTTTACTCCTTTGAGGTATGCTTCTACACTGGCCATTATAATATCAGGTTCTGTACTTCTTGATGTAATTATCTTATCATCATGTTTTAGTTTTACCAGTACATCAATTAGCGCATCAGTTCCTCCAGTTATTGCATCCACATGATATTCTTCAAGAGTTATGTCTGCAGTATCGGCGATACTTTTTCGTATTGCTTCTATTGCAGCATCCACCGGTCCTACTCCAACTCCTGCTTCAATTTTTTCCCTATTGTTAATGTTTACTTTTACGGAAGCCGTTGGTGTTACCTTATTACCTGAGACTGTTGTGTATTCTTGTAGAATAAGGGAGTCTTCCGGATTTATACTTAGTATGTCGTCGGTTATTGCCTGTAAATCTACGTCAGTTACCGTTTTTCCCATGTCGGATAATGATTTTACTCTTTCAAATATTCTGTTTAATTCACCATCAGTAACTGTTGTATTAGTTTCTTTGATTTTTTCTCGTATGACGTGTTTGCCCACATGTTTTCCCAGGATAAATCTTCTTCTGTGTCCTACTTTTTCTGGTTTTATTGGTTCGTATGTGTCAGAGTTTTTCAGAACTCCATCTGCATGTATTCCTGATTCGTGTGCAAATGCATTTGCTCCTACTATTGCCTTGTTGCTTTGTAGGGTTACTCCTGAGATTCTTTCAACAAGTTGTGATGTTTCATAGAATAATTCGGTTTTTATGTGAGTTTTTTCTCGGTATAATGATTCTATTGCCATTACTAACTCTTCACATGATGCGTTTCCTGCTCTTTCTCCAAGTCCATTTATGGTTACGTGTGCTTGTGTTGCTCCTGCCCTTAATGCACTTAGTGTATTTGCTACTGCCAATCCAAAGTCATTATGACAGTGCACACTTAACGGCACATCAAATGTTGCCAGTTCTCCATAGAATTCATATGCCCTTTCCGGCGTTAGAAGTCCTATTGTGTCACATGCACATATTCTGTCTGCACCTGCATCTATACACATGGAATACAAATGTTTAAGGTCTTCAACGCTTGTTCTAGTTGCATCCTCAGTTGATAATTCCACTATTAATCCATGACTTTTTGCATATTCTGTTGCATTAACTGCCATTTCTTCTACCTGTTCACGGGTTTTGCGTAATTTTTGTTCAATGTGTAGATCAGATGATGGAATTACCAAATGAATACTATCCACTTCACAATCCAAAGCCGTGTCAATGTCAACTTTAACTGGTCTTGCAAAGCTACAAATCTCGGCATTAAGATTGTTTTCAGTTATTGTTTTAATGCTCTTTTGTTCATCCTTAGATGTTATTGCAGAACCTGCCTCTATTACATCCACTCCCAATTCATCTAACTTTAATGCTATTTTAAGCTTTTCACTAGAAGTTATTAATACTCCCGGTGTCTGTTCTCCATCCCTTAGTGTTGTATCCAGTATTCGTAAATTTTCAAACATACTCCTCACCTATTTTTTAGATAGTACTGTTATTATTCTTGTTAAACTTTTATGCATTCTTATTGAATGTTGTTCCAATATTTTTAGTGGTGTGTCCTCTACCACTTCATATAAATCAATATAATGTGGACTTGCCATGCAAATGTATCCATCATCCTTGAGGTGTTTAGCTATTGCCTTTAATGCTTCATTATATAATTTTTTTGTGTCTTCCCCACCGAGTGTTGTTGATATACCATATGGTGGATCCATTGCAACTGCATCTACTGTTTCATCTATTTCCAACTTTCTGACATCTTTCCAGTATACTTTAAAGTCCTTAAATCCTTCATGAGCCAAGTTAAGTTTAGTTCCTTCATACATACATTTTTCCAAATCCGAACCGATTAAAGTAGTTTCAAGGTCTCCTGCTTCTATCAGTATCCCGCCAGTTCCACAGAAAGGATCCAGAACAGTATCCCCCTTATGTACTCTGGCAAGATTCACCATACATAATGCTAGTTTAGGACTCATTGATCCAGGATGGAAATATGGGCGTTTATGTGGCTTGTTGTCAAAGAAATGACGTTTATCTTGTTCTATAATTAATTCGGCAATTATTACCTTATTGTATCCTACAACCCTTTCCTCTTTAAACTCATTGGTTTCGGTTTTGGGGTCAGTGTGTACTAATTTAATTGTATGAACTGCATTATCTAATGATACCGGCATTTCAGAATCTTTCTTAACATATCCTCCAATTATTCTTTCAACATTATCCTTGTCCACCTGACCATTACCCATCCTTTTAACTCTAACTTTAAATGAGTCTTTTATAATGTTTTTCCAGTTTATTGTTTTAACTTTACCAAACATGTCCTCTGGTGTTGTTGAATCAATGTTCCTTAAGATTTCATGTGTGTATCCAAGATGAGAACCTAATTCTGCAATTTTTTCTTCATCGGCATCCACATCCAACTCAATTACTCCAGGATACTCCTGCAATATTTGATAGTTGATTTCGAGTGTTTCTAATCGGGCCAATAACTCTGCTTTGGGTAATGTTTCATTTTCTTGTGATAATATTACAGTGATTTCCATATGTTTTTAAGCCTCCTTACACCTATTTTTGGAACTAACTTAAATATTACTCCGCTTTTAACCAATTGTTTTAATAGTGGCACTTGATTATCCATGTCACCATATTCTGAAATTACTTTATCTACTTCATATTCCCTTAATTGTTTAAACATGTAATTGAAATCATCTTCTGACATATCAGACATGATGTTTTGAACATTTTGTTGTGCTTTAAATTCTGAAAAATATCTTTTTTGATATTCTTTCTCGTATTGTTTAATGTATTTGTTGTTTTGTTCTTCCAACATTAATGAAGTGTTCTTACTAGCTATTTCTGCACAGTTAAAACCTGAAATTAATCCCCCACCTGTCGTAGGTTTTACTTGACTTGCAGTATCCCCCAAAAGCAATGTGTTATTATAGGTTAATTTCTTTCTTGGATTAAATCTTGGTATTAAACCATTATGTTTTTCAATTATTTCATTACCAGGTTTTAATTGGTTTTTTAGTAATTTTTCAGCTTCCTGGTATGATCCGTTAGTGAATAATCCTACTCTTTTTGTAAAAGGTGAAACAGGAATTTGCCATAAAAATCCCGGTAGAATGGATGTGTTAATTTTCAAGTCAACAAATTCCATTTGCTCATTGTTACATTTTACCGTATATTGGACTCCCATGAACTGTTTTTCATCCAAATTTGGGTTAATTTTTTTTGAAGTTTGTGATGTTGGACCACAAGCAACAGCAATCACTTTTGAGGAATATTTTCTTTCCCTTGTTTTAATCATAGTATTTTCTAAGTCAACGTCGATAACTCTGGTGCCAAGTACGTCTTCAACTCCCGCATCTACGGCACGGTTAAATAAAAATTTGTCATACATTACCCTATCCAATACATATGCAACACTTTTATTCCGTTTGACTGTTATTGAAGTATTATCTGGTGAGTGAATATTTGCCCCTTTTACCTTATTTTCTATTAATTCTTTAGGTAAATTGCCTGTGTCACAAATGTTAGTTGATACAAGTCCTGCACATTGTAACGGTTGACCAATTCTATTTTTCATATCAAATAAGCCAACATTATAACCCTGTTTTGCCATTTTATAAGCATATGTTGAACCTACTGGTCCTGCACCAACCACAATAACATCATAATTCGTCATAGTCATCCAACTACCATATTATTTTTTGCTTCTTTTAAACATTGCTTCATGTTTTCTGAATATTTCATCCTTATCTAATTTTTTAGGATTATCCCATTTATTATTAAATTTTTCTCCATAAGTATCTTCATCTTCAATTTCAACAACTTCGGGTCCCTGCTGTTCTGGAACGTAGTCATTCCCCATCTGTTGAGAGTTATTTTCGAAGTAATGAACTTCTGCTTCTTCGTTATGTTCGGGAGTTATAGTTTCATCATCATAATATTGATTTTGGTTTGGGTTAATGTTATTATATGTTTGGTTAGTGTTAGGGTATGTTGGCTGCTGAGAATAATTATTATTAGGAACATTATACTGATTTGGATAAGCCATATTGTTGTTAATATTGGATAGAATTATATCCTCTACTCCACTAGGATTTGGAACTGCATCAAGAATCGTCTCTGATTTGTCACTGGATCCATAAATAATTAAACTTCCCACATTAATTATTCTTTCAAGGAAGGATTGTGATACTTCAATATCTTGAACTCTATTGTAGGGCATTGTAATTGTTTCTTTATTAATAAATCCCCTTTCTATGATTAGACGATTGTCTGTTAAAATATAAACCGTATAATACCAGTCAAGAACATCCAATACAATTTTAATTATTACAACCAAAATACACAAGATTAATGCTATTTCGATATAAAACATTACATTATTAAAGTTAAGCTGAAAATTTCTTAATAATTGTGATTGAATTCCATAAACAACCGTCATAATAGGTGCAAATAAAAATACCAATATAAACAATACTATTATTTTAGTAATAAAATTATCAGCATACATTATCACATTAGGTTTTGTTTCCAAGAGAGTTTTTTCCCTATTTACCCTCCTATTTTCATGTTTATCTATTGAAACATTTGTTCTACGTTGATTTGGTTTAGGCATCACAATAAATACCTCCTACTAATATAAATATGTTAAATATATTTGTTACTTATAAATAATATAATTATATTTAAGTGAAAAAAACTTAAGAAAAGCCACAAGGATTCTGAATAAAAAATGGAAAATAAGACATATCAAAAGGAAATTAATATTAATTCAACACACCTCTTATACAAAAGTGACATACCATGCACCATTGAATCATTCATTATTGAACAAAGAAAAATCATATCCTATGAAATAAAGAAGAACCCAAACTTTACAGGTTATGACAGCATTCCAAAAATAGAATCATCACGAATACTCGAACTTATGACACGTGCTGGCGAAATTGCAGAAATTGGTCCAATGTCAGCAGTAGCCGGAAGCATAAGCCAAATATGCCTGGAATATCAAATAAGCAAAGGTAGTAAATACAGCATACTTGAAAATGGAGGAGACATAGCGTTTAAAACCAATAAAAAAATTAATATGGGAATATACGCGGGTAAAAACCCCTTTTCAAATAAAATAGGATTTAAAATTAAAGCAAAAAAGGAAGGATATGGTATTTGCACCTCCTCGGGCACATTTGGACCATCAAAAAGTTTTGGTAAAACGGATGCTACAATATTATTCAGTAAAGAAGCCAGCATTTCAGATAGCCTTGCAACAAGAATTGGAAATTATGGAACTGGAAAAAACAGTACAGAAATAGTACATAATGCCCTTTCAAAAGCGGAAGAATACTCAGATTATTATGATGGAGTCATCGTAATAAAGGATGAATATTTAGCAAAAACTGGACATATACCAAAATTAGTTAAAACTAAGAGTAACACTTATTTAGGAGATTTATATGAGATTATTTAATATTTAACCAATTTTAATTCAATAATAATTTAAAATTAATCTTAATTAATCATTTATTTAAAAATTAATCTAATTTAACAATGTTTTTTTCATCTTCACTACTGAGATTCAATAAAAAAAAATTCACCTAAAATATATCAAATGTAACTTGAAATAGCAAAGAAGAATAAAATCATTTTTGATATTCATTACAAACCATGACATAATTTTGATATAATTTATTGATTTTTAGTCGATAAAGTAATAAAGTATAAATAGCTATTAAAATATAGTATTAACATAAAATATTAAAGGAGGTATTGATTACTATGGCAGAATTACCAATTGCTCCAGTAAAAAGAATTATCAAAGGTGCTGGCGCAGCAAGAACCAGTGATGATGCAGCAGTAGCTCTCGCAAATGCTATCGAAGAATATGCAGAAGCTGTAGCTTTAGATGCTGTAAAATTAGCCAAACACGCAGGTCGTAAAACTGTTACCGCTGATGATATCAAATTAGCATTAAGAGATTAAATACAGATTTTACACCCAAAATTTACTCTTTTTTTAAAGAGTTACTATTTTTTATTTCTTTATCTTATCAATTTTAAAAAGAAAGCAAAACATTCCAATTTGCCAAATATTCATAAATTTTCAAGACATACTTCTTGTAATACTTGTGCATCAGGATTATCTGGATAAATGACCAATACTTTTGTAAAACATTCTATTGCCTTTTCAAAATTATCTAATTCCATATAAGCAACACCTTTATTGTTTAATATTATTGGATTGTCTTCATCTATTTTTAATGCATTGTCATAACATTCTATGGCTTCTTCATATCTTTGTAAACCTAAAAGAGTGTTTCCTTTACTTGCCCAAGTATTTGAGTCTTTTTGATCATCAAGACATAATTCTAATGATTTGTCATATGATTCCAGTGCTTCTTCGCTTTTTCCCAACATATTTAATATTGTTCCCCTTTCGTTCCACACGTCAGAATTTGAATCATCTAATTTAATTACATAATCAAAAAATTTTAATGCTTTTTCGAAATCATTTAACATTTCATATATGATTCCTCTCCAATAGAGAACTGTAGTATTTTGTGAATTTACTTTTAATGCCCGAGTACTCATTTTAAGTGCCTTTTCTGGTTCGCCCTTGTTAAGATAAACTATGGCCATGTTATTGTATATGTATTCATTGTTTGGCTCCAATTTGATTGCCTTTTTATAGTGTTTTATTGCTGTGCCAAATTGTCCTAAACGGGACAAATTATCCCCTATCCTATTTAGTAATGTTACGTCTTCTGGATCATATTCTAAAGCGGCTTGATAACATAATGAAGATTGGGCATATTCACCCATTTCAAATAATACATCCGCCTTTTTAATAATCATGTTTTTCTGGTTTATTGCAGAACCTTCCCACTGTGATACGTGTAGTTTATGAAATTCGAATATTTGAAACTCATCAGAATCTTTAGTGTTGTTAGGATATGATTTTCTTAGATCTTTTTCTAATTCTCTTAAATTTTTGTATCCTAACTTTGCAGGTAATGTGGAATCAGAGATAATTTCTTTGAAATTTAAAATTTCTACTTGTGTTACTTCAGCTTCGAATAATTTTTCTCTCTCCTTGGAGAGTATATTCCAGTAACAGTATAATCTATCTCCCCGATATAAGGGTTGTTTCCATAATCTTCTTATGGTAGTGTTCCTTTTACCAGAGATTAAATCAATATCTTTATTTCCTAATAGCAATATTGGCATATTACACCTACTCTTTCTTAATGATTTGGTTTCCGAATTGTCTGGATTTTAAGTGTATTTCAGGTATTTGACAGTCTAATTTTTCTAATATTTTTATCAATTCTTCAGGATTTGGTTCTTCATAAGTTGCAAGTCTTGAATCAAAGGTTACTCTGTTCCTGAATTGTTGTAATGTATATGAATTGCAATGAATTGTTTTTGTTAATTCTATTATGTCTTCAGGTTCTAATAATCCTGGAACATAAGTAGTTCTGCATTCCAAAAATACTCCCTCATTCATTATTATTTCCATACTTTTTGCGATTAATTCTTCAGTATTGTTTGGATAAACATCACTAATCTTATAATATTTATCCAATGGTGCTTTTATATCCATTGCAACATAATCTATATCCTTGATTATTTCCTTTACACCATCAGGATGTAATCCATTTGTATCTAACTTCACCAGCAAATCTGCATCTTTGGCTTGTTTTATGAATTTTTTTATATCCTGAAGATGAAGTAAAGGTTCTCCCCCACTTAGCACTATTGCATCTATGAAGTCCATATTATTTTCAACTTCTTCTTGTATTTCCTCAATATCCCATTTTGTAAGTTTCTGATTTTTTAAAAGTTGTGGATTATGACAATACCGACATCTGAGGTCACATCCTGGGGTAAACAAGACTAAAGCCATCTTTCCGGGATAATCTAAAGAAGAATAAGTTGGTTGAATATTCAAATTTATCACGTATAATTTTTTTTATAGTAGATTATAATATGTAAGTCGCAATATTTATTTTTTAATTGTCATTTTTTTAATTGTCATTTTTTAAAGGACATTAAACAAACAGATTTTAGTAAAAAATAAATATAGTCTTAGTAATATCTTCTATAGTAAACAAAAAAAATAAAAATAAAATAGAAAAATTTAGAATGATGTGATAATAATGTCTGATAAAACTAAAATTTATGATGGTGCTAAATTAATTGGCGATGTTACACTTAATGATGAAGTTGCCATATGGTATAATGCCATAGTACGTGGAGATATTGAACCAATTAAAATAGGTAAACGTTCCAATGTTCAGGATAATTGTACCATCCATGTCAGTAAAGACAAACCAGTAACTATTGGTGAAAGCGTTTCTATCGGACATGGAGCTATTATTCATGGTTGTACCATAGAAGACAATGTTCTTATAGGTATGGGAGCCATTATATTGAATGGAGCACATATTGCAAAAAATTGTCTTGTTGGAGCAGGAGCATTGATAACCGAAAATAAGGAATTTCCGGAAGGTTCTCTTATTATTGGTTCACCTGCAAAGGCAATCAGAAAACTTAGTGAAGAAGAAATTAAAGGCATAACAGAAAATGCAGATAATTATGTAAAATTAGCTTTTGAAAATGAAGAGTAGATTAATATGGTTAAGACTAGAGCAATAATTGAAGAATTTAACACCTATGTTCCAGGTAGAAGTAAAAAGGAAATTGCTGAAAAATATGGTGTCAAAGAAGAAGACATAATCAAATTGGGTTCAAATGAAAATCCATGGGGTCCTGCTCCCGGAGTATATGATGCTGTAAAAAATGCCATTGGTGAAATGAACAGGTATCCTGAAAGTAATCATGAATATCTGAAAGAAAAAATTGCAGAATATGCAGGAGTAAGACAGGATCAGGTAATTGTTGGTGGAGATGGAGCTGATGAAATATTTGATGTTCTTGCAAAAACTTTAATCGAACCTGGAGATGAGTTTATTGTTCACCCACCTACATATACCTATTATGAGTACATATTCAAACAACAATTTGCAAAACCGGTTTATGCAAAATGGATTATTGAAGAAAATAGGTTGGATGTTGAAAGTGTTCTAGAAAACATTACTGACAAAACCAGAGCAATATTCCTTTGTACACCAAATAATCCAACGGGTGGACTGATTGCACAAGAAGATATCATAAGGGTTATTGAATCAACTGATGCATTGGTTGTTGTAGATGAAGCTTATTGGGAATTTTCTGAAACCAACAATATTAATCTTTTAGATAAATATGACAACGTATTTATCATTAGAACATTTTCTAAGGTAATGGGCCTTGCAGGTTTAAGAATTGGTTATGGATTGTGTAATCCAGAATTTTTAGAAAAAATGAACAGAATTAAACCAGTATTTAGTTTAACTGTTCCATCTCAAAAAGCCGTTCTTGCTACATTGGAAGATAAAGAATTTATTGAGGAGTCTACCCGTAAAGCAATTGCTGAACGTGAATATTTATATGAAAGCATAGCTGCAATGGAAAATCTTTATATTTATGAATCCAAATCAAATTATTTATTTATTGACCTTCATAAGAGTGGATTCACGGCTGCACAACTTGCTGAAAAATTAATGGAACATGGAATTATTGTACGTGACTGTACTAGCTTCCAGGATTTGGATGAATATTATATACGTATTAGTGTAGAAACGCATCCTAAAAATGAAAAATTTATAGAAGTTTTAAGAGAAATAGTTGAATAAGCTTTTAACTTAAACTTTTTTTACTCTTTTTTTAGTGCCTTTTTGGGTCATGATAAATTAGTGCTGCAACTACGCTTGCTTTTTCTTGAACAGTATGTTGCTGTATTACTTCCCTATAATCAATTATTGTTAGTTCTCGTTTTTCCATCATGTATTCTGCCATGAATCTTGCCTCTTCTTTAAGTTCTGTTATTGTTTTGTTTATTCCCTTTGATTCTATCACACAACCCATTTCTTCAGCTTGGCAAAATGCTATAATTGCTGATATATTGTCCCCAGGATTATCAGAATATTGGTGTGAAAGTACGCAATTTGTCATTTCCCCAGGTTGTAGTTCTGGCATTGGTATCACTTCAGTATTAGGTGGTAACATACTTGAAACAGGTATTAAATTAACGTTTCCAATTTTTGCTTCCAGTAATGCATTGTCAAATGCGTTGAGTTTAGTAGGTCCTTCCGATGCTCCTTTTGTTAATGATACTTTCATCTTGTTTTTTCTCCAATGATTATTAAATATTATATCATTTGTTTTTTTGTATCTAAATATTTTTTATGAATTTTTTTTGAGATAAAAAACATCATTCATACAAAGATATTTTAATAACTTGAAGTAATATTAAAATATATAACTATATTATTTAAATTTAACATATATAAAATAGTAAATAAAATAAAAAAATCAACAAAATACACTAATTAAATCATTGGATAAAATAAAAGGATGTGAGAAATTAAATGACAAATGAAGACGAATTATCATTTACCCAACAACTAAGAAAAAATAACGAAATAATAACAGACATCCAAAAAGAAAACCCCATAGAAAACATCACAACACAAAATGAAGAAAATGAATTACCAATCCTAATCATACCAAACACCATACTACTACCACACACTGACATGACAATACGCCTAGATAAACCACACACAGAAAACATGCTACAAACAGTAAACGAAGACCAACAAGGAATAATATTAACACCCAAAAAAATACCACAAAATGAAGAAGAAAACGTAGAATTCTATGACATAGGAGTAATACTCGAAATCAAAAGTTTAGAAGAAGAAAAAGACAAATACCTTCTGGAACTTAAAGTAAAAGACAAAGTAAAAGTAACAAAAATAACAGAAACCAACGGATTCTTCCACGGAGTATACAACATCATAGAAGAAGACATAAACATCACTGAAGACGAATCAATGGAAATAAACAAAAACATCAACGATGCAGTACTAGTAATCTCCAACATGATACCAAACTCAGAAATCTACGCCCAACAAATTATTGACAAAATAGACACACTGGAAAAAGTAGCCGAAGTATTCCCATACATAAAAGTAACACTGGCAAGAAAACAAGAACTGCTAGAAATGAAATCAGCAAAAATCAGGGCTTTACAAGTAGTACAACTACTTCTTGAACAAAAAGATGCAATGCTGATACAAATGGAAATAGCAAAAAAACTAAACAAGAAAATGTCAGAAACCCATAAGGAATCATTGCTAAGAGAACAAATGAAAATGATTCAAGAAGAACTGAACATGACCGATGAAACGGATGACCGTAAAACATACCGCGAACGAATCATAGAAGCACAACTGCCCGAAGAAGTAGAAAAAGCAGCATTTGAAGAACTACGTAAACTTGAAAGACAAGGACAAAACAACTCTGAAGAAAATATAATAAGAAATTACCTGGACACCATACTAAATCTACCATGGCATAAAGAAGAAAATGTTTCAATAGACATAGAAAAGGCAAAGCAACAATTAGATGATGACCATTATGGATTAGAAAAAGTTAAAGAAAGAATAATCCAACATTTAACAGTCCTTAAAATGAAAAAAGAAAAACAAGGTTCAATACTACTGTTCGTAGGACCCCCAGGAACCGGAAAAACAAGCCTTGGAAAAAGCATTGCGGAAGCACTGGAGAGACCATACGTTAGAGCAAGTCTTGGTGGAGTAAAAGATGAATCAGAAATAAGAGGACATCGCAGAACATACCTCGGAGCACTCCCTGGTCGGATAATTAATGGAATGAAAAAGGCTGGACAAACAAACCCCGTCTTTGTATTAGACGAAATCGATAAAATGACAGCATCCATTAATGGAAACCCAACAAGTGCATTACTGGAAGTTTTAGATCCCGAACAAAATGATTCCTTCTCAGACCACTACCTTGAAGTGCCCTATGACCTATCAGACGTATTCTTTATTGGAACTGCAAATTCACTAGCAGACATCCCCGGACCATTACAGGACCGGCTTGAAATCATAGAATTAGACAGTTACACAAAAGTTGAAAAGGAACATATTGCTGAAGAACACCTGATTGATGAGGTATACGAAGAACATGGATTAACAAGAGACGACCTTATAATAACACCTGAAACAATCACAGTACTCATAGAAAAATACACAAGAGAAGCAGGAGTACGAAATCTTAAAAGACAAATTGCAGCAATAGCAAGAAACGCAACAGAAAAGATAGTGGTTGAAAATGTTGAATTACCATACACTGTAACCCCTGACATGTTATATGACATATTGGGTCATGAAAAAGCCCACTATGAATTAGTTCCAGAAGAAAACCCTCCAGGAGTAGTTACCGGACTAGCCTGGACACCAGTTGGAGGAGACATACTCTTTATTGAAGGAGCTTTAATGCCAGGTGAAGGCAAATTAAAACTTACCGGTCAGTTAGGTGACGTAATGAAGGAATCTGCAGAAATTGCTCAAAGTTTAATCAAATCAAGACTTGCACCATTACTTAAAGATTCCGAATATGACAATCATGACATACATCTACACGTCCCTGAAGGAGCAATACCAAAAGACGGACCATCTGCTGGAGTAACCATGACAACAACATTAGCATCCCTAATAACAGGAATACCAGTAAGCTCCACTACTGCAATGACTGGTGAAATCTCTTTAACGGGCAGAGTTCTTCCAGTTGGAGGCATTAAAGAAAAAGTCATAGCTGCACACAGATCAGGAATTAAGACTGTACTATTACCAGAACGCAACATGAAAGATTTAGATGATGTACCGGATGAAGTTAAGGATGAATTAACATTTAAACCCATGAAAAATATTGAGGATGTCCTAACAGAATCATTAAATATTAACCTCCCACAATCAGAGAGCTTGAAAATCGATGTTTCAACCCTCATACAATAAACTCCTCCTTTTTTTAATAAAATTATCAAAAAATATATTTTTAGCAATGATAAACCTTCTTAAAGAATTTAGTTTATATTATTTAAATACTTTAAATTAGATACTATTTAACATAAACAATAATAGACGTGTTATAATGATTGATAAAGAGATTAATTATTGGTTAGAACTATGTCCCAAAATATCACAAAAAGTCGAAGAATCTATTGCAAACTCAAGAAACGACCCTAATGTTACAACAATCACCAAAATAGGTGCAGATGGCACACCAACACATAAAATTGATGAATACGCAGAAAATGCTGCTATTGAAGTATTGGAAAATACAGGTAAATCTCTAATATTAATCAGTGAAGAAATTGGAACTATTAAAATTGGAAATGAAAATGCCGAAATAGTGATGATAATGGATCCTCTTGACGGTACTACAAATGCAATGAAAAACATTCCATGCTATGGAATTTCCATTGCTATTGCATCTATAAACAATGATGAAGATTTAAATGATCTCACATTAGATGATATTGAAATTGGTTATGTTAAAAACTTCCCATCACAGGACACTTACCAAGCGGTTAAAGGAAAAAAAGCAACAAAAAATGGAAAAGAAATACATGTTTCAAACGTTAAAAAAGCAAATAACGCAACTTTGAGTACCTACATGTACAGAACCAAAGGCAAACTTGACAAAATATACTCCAACATCAGACGTATGCGTATCATGGGGGCCATTGCAATCGAATTATGTTTTGTTGCTGAAGGAATATATGACGTATTTCTTGATATTGAAGCAGTTAGAGTACTGGATATCGCAGCCAGCCAACTTATTATTAAGGAAGCGGGCGGTTATGTGACAGATGTCAACTCAAATATTCTTGCAAGTCAAATTGATTTAATGGAGAAAACCACAATATTAATCACTTCAAACGAGGAGTTACATAAAGACATCAAACTATTACTATGATTTTAGGGGGTGAAACGATGAAAATAGGAATAATATCACGAACAGACAGAGAAGATGCTATTGAACTTGATAAAAGTATTATCAAATACTTATTAGAAAATAAAGTTCTCTTAGAACTTGATCCAGACTTAACAGACAAACTACCAGAATTTAAAGAATTCGCAGTTGAAAAAGAAAAAATGACGTGTGACATTGTTTTATGTGTTGGTGGAGATGGTACAGTCCTTAAAGCTCAGAATATTTTATCACCAAAGAAAATACCAATTCTTAGTATCAATATGGGTACTGTTGGTTTTTTAACCGAAGTTGAACCCGAAGATATTTTTGAATGTCTTGACCAACTTTTAAGTTATAACTTTTTTATCGAAGAACGGATACAAATGGACGTATTGTGTGATGACGAATGGATTACTGTCCTTAATGAATTAGTTATAATGACCAGCCAACCTGGTAAAATGCTTAACTTACGTGTAACAGTTGACGATGAAATTGTTGATGAAGTAAGAGCCGACGGACTAATAATTTCCACACCTAGTGGTTCAACTGCCTATGCAATGTCCGCAGGTGGCCCTATTGTCGATCCAAGAGTGGATGCTGCAATCATCATCCCAATTTGTCCATTTAAAATGAATATGAGACCAAAAATTGTCCCAGCAGACAGTAAAATTACTGTCAAATTCCTTAAAGATGGTAAAAAAGGTCTTGCAGTACTTGATGGAGTCAATTATAAAGAATACGGTTATGGCCATGAAATAAAATTAAGAAAATCTTCAAAAACTGCTTCATTTGTAAGATTCAAGAAAAATTTCTACCATAGCGTAAACAAAAAATTATAAAAAATGGAAGGTGTCCCTGTTTGACTAAAAATATTTTAATATCTGATGCTAATCATGGAGGATTAACTCTTCTGGAAGAATATTCCAAACACACTTCCAACAACCTCTTTTTTTATGATACATACAATAAACTTTCCAAAGAAGAAAAGGATAATATATCAGAAAAGTTCAATGTAACCTTTCTTTCACGTGAAAACATCCTTTCTGACGAGGACAAGTATATCAAGATTAATCCAATTCACATGCCACCACACTTTTCTACCGATTATACACACCACGAATTTACGGCATATCTTCTTAATAAAATTAAAAAACAACACGACACACATTTCAAACTAATACAAATAACGGGTGTTAAAGGAAAAACCACTGTTTGCAGCATAGCAACCGAATTATTGAGTGATTACAATACATTATCCTTAACCAGCAACAATTTAAAATATAATAATCAAACGTTATTAAAAAACTTAAGCATTACCCCCGCCAGTGTAATTGTTGCACTTAACACAGCCATTAAAGAAAATATAATAGAAAAAGTGGACTTTTGCATTTTTGAGGTTTCCCTCGGAACAATACCCAATGGTGATATAGGGGTTTTAACAAACATTTTAGAGGATTATCCAATTGCTTCATCAACCAGCAGTGCATCAATTGCAAAAAAATCCGTTTTTAAGTCAGAAAACGTCATTTGTGATTATGATGCATTCAATAATTATTATGACAAAGAACATGACGTTATAACATTAAGCCTAGATAATGAAAACGCTACGATATATGCAAGCAACATAAAATATGATATTGAAAACACCACATTTACAGTTAATTTCCCAAACAACAAATTCATTGTAAATCATTTTGCATTAACTGATTTTTATATCAAGAACATGCTCTTTGCAATTAGCATAGCATTAATATCTGGTTTGGACACTGAAACAATAAAAGACAATTTAAAAAACACAAATAGCATAAAGGGTAGGGGATCTTACAAATACATCAACAACAAATTAATAATTGAAGACATAAATCCCGGCCTTAACACTACTTCCATAAAGAAATGTGTGAATAACCTGAAAAAATTCAATACAAAGTACACCCTTATTATTGGAGGAGACTATGGTATCACTTGTGAAGAAATCAATGAAGACAAATTACTAGAATATATAAACACTATCAAAAAGGAAGATATCGTTTTTGCCGGAGAATTAGGAATCAATCTCAATAAAAAATTCAATAAAAAATTCAAGGAATTCTCCAATATTAATGAAGCCATTGAATACTGCATTAAAAACGAAAATCATATTCTTCAAATAATTTATAGAAGTGAATATCATCGAAGTTTGGATGAAATAATTTATTGAATAAATAATCTCTAAAATTATTTTTTAAGAATAATCTTAATCAAATTCTTAACAACATTTATAAACACCTACTTTTTTAAAAAAACTTAATTTTTTATTATTAAATCCTAATAAAAAAAATATATTAATACATTTAAACAAATAATTATAAAGAGTTGAAGAATAATTAATCAAAATTTTATATTTGAAATACTGTCAAAAAAAACTAAAATAATATCATTTTCATTTTGTTATAATTATTTTTAGGAGGTTAGTTAATTGATAGTTGGTACACGAGGAAGTAAATTAGCTACAACCCAAACACAGACCGTTGTAGATTCCCTGGAAAAAATTATTGGTGAAAAAATAGAAACCAAAATAATTAAAACAACAGGAGACAAAATTAAAGATTCACAGTTGTATAATATTGACGCTAAAGGAATCTTCACAAAAGAATTAGACACTGCTTTAATTGATGGAGACATAGACTTTGCAGTACATAGTTTTAAAGATTTACCTAGTGAACTTAACGACCAACTTGCAATAACAGCTATCCCCAAAAGGGAAGCCGTAAATGAAGTACTCATTTCAAATTATTCATGGGATGAATTGCCTGATGGTGCAACGCTAGGAACAAGTAGTGTAAGAAGAGAAGCATTCTGTAAACTTCACGAAAAAAACATAGTGACAAAACCAATAAGAGGAAACATAGACACACGTATACGTAAAGTAGAAGAAGGAGAATATGATGCAACAATAATGGCACTGGCAGGAATAAATAGATTGGGACTCCAAGAACACATTAAAGAAATATTTGATGAAACATACATCGTACCTCCGGCTGGTCAGGGAGCCTTAGCAGTAATGACACATAAAGATTCAGAATACTTTGATGTCGTATCAAAACTTAATGATGAAGACACACGTATCGAAGCTTTATGTGAAAAAGCAATACTGGAAACATTACAAGTAGGATGTCAATGGCCAGTAGGTATTGTCTCTAAAGTCAACGGAAATGATATTAACATACACTGCATATTACTTAGTCCAGAAGGAAACATCTTGGCAGACATTAATGAAACAGCTAAAAAAAGCGATGCAATTGACACCGCAGTAAGCATTGGAAAAAAACTAAGAGATGATACCTTATGACTAAAACAAATGTTGGTGTTATAGGCGTAGGAGCGATGGGATACAATCACGTACGCATCTACTCCGAACTTGAGAATGCAAACTTACTTGCAATATCAGACATGGTACGTGGAACCCTCGATAAAGTATCAAAAGAATTTAACACTGTAGGTTATGTTGATTTTGATAACATCCTCCAACTTGAAGATTTAGAAGCTGTAAACATTGTTGTACCAACAGTATTTCACCATGACGTAGTGATGAGTGCAATTGAAGCAGGAAAAAATGTCCTTGTAGAAAAACCTATTGCTACAAAATTAAGCGAAGCTCAAGAAATGATTAAAGCTGCAAAAGATGCAGGAGTACTTCTTGCAACAGGACACGTTGAAAGGTTTAATCCAGCAGTACGTGTAGCAAAAAGATTACTTGAAGAAAATGAAATAGGTGAAGTTGTAACTGCACATGCAAAACGTTTAGGACCTTACCCTCCCAGAATTAGAGATGTTGGAGTAGCAACCGACCTTGCAATACATGACATAGACATTTTTAACTACCTCTTTGACAGTAAAGCAAACATGGTTTATGCAAATATGAGCAGCAACCTTAAAAACTGCGAATTTGAAGATCATGCAGAAATTATAACAAAATATGAAAATGAAGTTTTGACAATTCTCGAAACAAACTGGTTAACACCCTACAAGAAAAGACAATTAAACATTACAGGTGTTGATGGAATAATAAGTGTTGACTATGGAAGTCAGGAAGTGACACTTTACAAGGAAAACAACCATGTTGAAAAAGTTAAAGTAGAAAATAAAGAACCATTAAAAGAAGAATTAAGATCCTTTGTGAATTCCGTCCAAAATAAAACAACCCCTGATGTATCAGGTCAAGATGGTTTTGAAGCATTGAAAATAGTTGATGCCGCCATGAAATCGGCAAAAAACAAAAATTTAGTATATCTAGATCAAATGGAGAATTTTTATGAATAGCAAATTAATTGAAAAAGCAACCGAACTAAGAGATAAAGGTTTAACAAGTGGAGAAATAGCTGATGAACTAAACATTTCAAAAGATACTGCACAATGGTTAACCATGCAAGTAAGTGGAGTGCGTAAAAACAAACCTAAACAAAAACCGGACGACTTCGCAATTAACTGGAAAACAATCGGAACAAGTTCTGCCAGAATGCAGTACATTTCAAGTGCACTTGCAGATTTAGCAGTAGAAGATGAAGAAATTGATACGGTTGTAGGTATCAGCGTCAGTGGAGTTCCATTTGCAACAATTATGGCTGAATTGTTAGATGCAGAATTATCTGTATTCCACCCTATTAAACACATGAAAAACGAATCAGCCCAAGGTTCCCTAAGTAACAACTTTGCTTCAGTTAAAAACAAGAAAATTGTAATTGTAGACGATGTTATTACTAGTGGAAATACCGTAATTGATACTATAAACGTATGTAAAAATCATGGTGCAAAACCTGTAGCAGTTACTGTATTAGTAGATAAAAAAGGAATTTCCGACATCGATGATGTTCCAGTAAAATCCTTGATTAAAGTTAATAAAGTAGGATAAGAAAGTAATCCATTGCTATTTTAAAAATAATATATAGTTTAAACAACATATTATTATATAATAAAGTATTGTATTTGTTTAAATAGTACCATTAGTTAACAAAATTCTTTATATTGAACAATATTTTTGGAGGACACAAATTTTGAAAAAATCTAACAATAACCGTAATAATAACAACAGTAACTCCAACCAGCAAGGTGGAGAAAACATTCGTGTAAGATCGCCCAGAAGAGGAGAAATACCTGGTGTTGTAGAACAAATTCTTGGACATGGAAAACTTAAAGTCAGATGTAACGACAAAAACATCCGATTATGCCGTATCCCAGGTAAAATGAAAAAACGTATATGGATTCGTGAAGGAGACGTCGTTCTAGTAAAACCATGGGATTTCCAAAGTGATGAAAAAGCAGATGTTATTTGGAGATACACACGTACAGAAGCTAACTACCTTGAAAGAAGAGGATTCCTGAAAATTTAGGGCGACACATTATAACCCGCATGTTAAGAGAAAAGGTAAATATATGGATTTCATAGAAAAATTTGAACCACTACTAATATTTGGAGCTATTATCCTAGGATTACTACTAAATAATATTAAAACCTTAAACAGCATAAGTCCTTCACTTACCACTATTTTTTTGGCATTAATGCTTTTTGCACTATTTCTTGATGTTCCATTAAATGAAATTAAAAATAGTTTCAACAATATAAAATTCACAAGTACAAGTTTAATAATAAATTTCTTATGGACCCCATTATTTGGCTACTTTTTAGGAAACTTATTCCTTTATGGAAATGTTGACTTATTCATTGGATTTTTCATGCTTATCCTTACACCTTGTACTGATTGGTATTTAATTTTTACTAAGATGAGTAAAGGAAATGTTCCATTAAGTTTATCCATTCTTCCTATAAATTTAGTCCTTCAATTGATTCTTTTACCCATATATTTATTAGTATTTTTCTCAAGTTCTAAAGAGATAGAAATAATTTATTTAGTAAATAGCATAATTATTTTCATAGTATTGCCATTAATTGCCTCTTTAATCATCAAATACTTATTTAGAAATAAAAAAGTTATAAAAAACAAGATTATAAAATTTTTCGTTAATCTACAAACAATATTCTTATGTATTGCAGTTTTTGGATTATTTAACACTGAAGCAAATACTCTGATAGCAAACTTAGATTCAATAGGTATATTGTTTTTGCCAAATATATTGTTCTTTATAATAAATTTCTTGATAGATTACATTATATCAAGAAAAATTGGATTCAAATATGAAGACTATGCAAGCTTAACTTTAACAACACTCGCACGTAATTCCCCTTTAGCATTAGCTATTGCAATCCAATCATTCCCCAATAATGAACTAATTGCCATTGCACTTGTTATTGGACCTTTAATCGAATTACCTACATTATACATTGTCTCAAAAACATTATTAAGAATTAAAAAAACATATTAGGAGAACCATTTATGGATAATAAACATTATCAAGATGCAGATAACCAGATGCGAAAACTTGAAGAAACCAAACGTTTAAAAAGCGTTGAAGATAAGCAAGTTTCAAGTGAAGTATTTGATAATAAAACTTTGCAAGTACTGTATAAATTAGCAAAACAAGGTTATCTTCATAGCTTAAATGGTGTTATAAGCACAGGTAAAGAAGCAAATGTTTTTCTTGGAATTGATGATGACGGTAATGATGTTGCTGTGAAAATTTATCGTGTGGTTACTTTAGACTTTAAGAAAATTAAGGAGTATATTGCAGGTGACCCCAGATTTAAAAGTCATGGAAACAATACTAGACAAATTATTACTGCCTGGACTCAGAAGGAATTTAAGAATCTTAGTCGTTTACACAAGCTGGGACTTAATGTTCCCGAACCCTACACATCTATGGAAAATGTATTGGTGATGGAATATTTAGCCCATTCAGCTGAGGATGCTAGTGCTGCACCTCCACTTAGTAAAATTAAAATTGATAATGCAGAAGAAGTATTTGAAGAAATTATTAACTTTATGAGTGTATCTTATAATGAGGCTCAATTAGTTCATGGAGATTTGTCCCGTTATAATATATTATATTCCTATGGTCATCCCTATGTTATTGATGTGTCTCAAGCTACACTTACAAGCCATCCGTCAAGTATGCAATTATTGGATAGAGATATTGAAAACATAGTTTTTGACGGCAAAAAGTTTAATCTAGATTTAAGCTTTAATTATGTTAAAAACAGAATTATTAAAGAGAATAAATAGGTGAAAAAATTGTTGATTAAATGTGATATTTGTGGACATGAATTTGATCACATGAATGCAGGTTGTTGTGATTGCGGTTATGACTGTAACGGTGCAAACATTAAATGTCCAAATTGTTTATTTGATATACCTGCCCCAGAAGAAATTAAAGGAGACATTCTTAAACAAAAGAAAGAAAGATCTATATTTGTTAGACTTGAAAAAGAATTAGGATTAGATGACTAGGATATTTCATTATCCTGCATGTACTTTTCTATTTTTTTATTTTATAGAAAATATACCTTTCAATATAATTTAATTTTATGACAAAAAAAATTGATTAAAACAATACAATAATCTTATAAATGACAAATAATTAATAAAGATTTACCAAGATAGAAATTAAGTATAATATATAATTGATATCGTAAGAATAACAAATTTTAAATATAATTCATTCTATAAATATAATTAGAATGTTAGGATACTGATTAAGTATCATACACACCAAAGAAAAATCTAATCACCACTTATTTATAGATTAGATTAAATTCATGAAAAATTACAGTTACTTATCATAAATGATTTGATTATAACCAATTATATAAAAATTTTTAAGAAGGAGCTTTTTATTATGGTTAATACAGAATACCTAAAAATACCTAAAGACAGAGTAGGCGTAACTATTGGAAAAAACGGTAAAATTAAACATCAATTAGAAATTATTACAAAAACTGAATTAAAAATTGACAGTGAAACTGGTAATATATCCATTACTTCCACTGATGAAACAGATGATCCCTTAGCTATCTGGAAAGCAAGATACATGATTAAAGCTATTGGAAGAGGATTTAACCCAGATATTGCTTTAAGACTACAGGATGATGACTTAATATTAGAAATCATTAATCTGCAGGATTATGTGGGAAAATCTAAAAAGGCATTGGTAAGACAAAAGGGTAGAATAATTGGTAAAAATGGTAGAACTAGACAAATCATGCATGATATGTTGGATGTTGAAATTAGTATCTATGGTAAAACTGTTTCATTAATCGGTAAAATTGAAAATATTCAAATGGCACGTGAAGCTATTGAAATGATTCTTGAAGGATCCAGACAAAAAACAGTATATGCTTACCTTGAAAAAATGCATGACAAACTCAAAAGAAAAGAATTTGACGAAATGGTTAATGGAACACCAGATGAAAGAGAATTCCTTAGAGAAGACTTAGATACAGATGAAGATTTTACTGATGCTGAAGAAGATTACAATCAAGCTGCTCTTGATGAAGATGAAGATGAAGAAGAAGAAGTTCCTGAATTAATATAATTTCTACACCAACTTTTTTTCATTTTATTGAAAGATTTTATTTTTCACTTTTAAATGTTTAATAATAGTATTCCTTTTGTGATGAAATTTCTTTTGATTGAGAAAAATCTATATTTAAAAATTTTGTGATTGTTTTGACTTTTTTATTACTAAATCAACATTATTTATGAACATTGATTTAATCAATTTTTTAAAATATATGATTATTTAAATTTTTAAAAAATGATGATTACTTGTCAAGACCCCCCTAAATTAGTATAAAAAAATCATAAGGGATATATGCAATGATTTATATTATATGTTTTACATATTATATAATATGAAAAAAATATAGGAAAAAATATTAGCACATATGTATTTCCTATAATTTTAAAGAAGAAAAAATACTATTTAGTAATTGATATAAAAGCAATACTCCAAATAAACAAAGTCAAAATACAGTAATTCGAGTATTACAAAAATTACAAAATAGTAATAAATATTTTGGAGGTATGAAATCCTTGGAACGTGACACAACAGAATTATTTGAAGAGTTTAAGGAATTAACCGCATCCGAGTTTTTTAAAAGAAACAAACAAATGTTAGGTTTTTCCGGAAAAATAAGATCATTAACAATCGTATTCCACGAACTTATCACCAACAGCCTAGACGCATGTGAAGAAGTAGGAATATTGCCAGACATAACAATTGAACTAAAAAGATTAGGAAAAGACCATTACCTATTAAAACACGCTGATAATGGACCAGGTATTCCTGAAGACTTTATTACAAAAGTATATTGTCAAATGTTTGCAGGAAGTAAATTCAGAAACATTCAATCAAGAGGACAGCAAGGTCTAGGATGTAGTGGATGTGTACTCCTATCACAAATGACAACAGGAAAACCAGTGACAATACGATCAAGATACAAAGACGGAAATGAACTCAAAGGAGTAGAAATGAGCGTAAAACTTGACGTTAAAAAGAACACTGGAATAATACTTGACAGAAAAGAATTTGAAACAGACCGAACCGGTTCAGGAATCGAAATAGAATTCAAAGACGTATCCTACTCCATGAGTGAACAGGGAGCATACGAATACATAAGAAGAACAGTAATCGGAAACCCACATGCAAAAATCGTATTCAAAGATCCAACCGGACGTAAATACACATTTGACAGAGCAACAGACCAAATTCCACCACTGCCAAAAGAAGTACTTCCTCATCCAAAAGGAGTTACAGCAGACGACATAATGGAACTGTGTAAAACAACAAACAAAAAAAGATTCAAAAACCTACTCATGGACTCCTTAAGCAGAGTTTCAGCAGCAAAAATGAAAGAAGTTCAGGAAGCTACTGGAATAGACATGAACAAAAGACCAAAAAGCATAACCTGGAAAGAAGCAGAAATGGTAGTGCAACAATTTGAAAAAATGAAATTTATGGCACCACCAACAAGCGGACTAAAACCAATCGGAAACGAACAAATAGAAAAGGGAATCAATGAAATACTGCTACCAGAATTCTCAACAGCAATCACAAGAAAGCCACAAGCATATCGTGGAGGAGTATCATTCATCGTAGAAGCAGGTATTGCATATGGTGGAAAGGCTGGAAGATTAATAGGACAACAGAAAAAAGCAGAAATAATGAGATTTGCTAACCGTGTACCATTAACCTTCGACCAAGGAAGCTGTGCAATAACAGAAGCTCTAAAAAGTATTGATTGGAGAAGATATGGGGTTAGAAATCTAGACGATGCACCAATATCAGTATTCGTAAACATCATTTCCACAAACGTTCCATACCTCTCAACAGGAAAACAAAGTGTTGCACCAGAAGAAGAAATTGTTAGAGAAATCAGACAGGCAACAATGAAAATAGCAAGAAAACTGGAAAAATACATAAGAACCAAAAAAGCAGCAAAAAACGAAGAAATGAGAGCAAAAATCTTCGAAGACCTTGTACCTGTGGTAATCAAACAATCTGCATTACTTGCTGAAAAGAACATTCCAGAATATGATAAAATCATGGATGAAGTTACACACAAAGCAAAAATTATGGACATGAAACATCGTCTCAGACAACCGGAAATTGAACCAATGCAAATTAAAACAGAAGAACCTAAAATGAGACTTAAAATGGAAATGGAAGAATTAGAAGAAGAACTTGGAAATGAAAATTAAGGAGATTTTGATAGTATGATGAAACATAAAGAACATGCATTGAATAGTTTAAAAGGTATGGGTGACGAAGTACTTGAAAAAATCCTACAAGAACAGGTACCAAGTCTTAAAATTCCATCAAGAGGAACAGGTAACATTATCTATAATGAAGAAAAAAGATACTTCGAACTTGGAGACCGTAAAGGAACAAGATCATTAGGTAATGTTAAGCAAATCAAAAAAATGGCTCAAATGATGTGTGTAGGAAACTTCTGTAAAGAATTGGTTAACATACAAAAGACAGCTACTATGAGGGAGATGTACTACGTATCAGAAGGTTGGGATGTAGGATTTGACAACCAGCAGGAATCAAACAACATCACAGAAGACATAGAAGTTACATTGGGAGTTTCTCGTGAAAACCTTGGATTATTACCAGAAGAAGACGGAGCCGCAGTATACGGTGACATCACACTTAGGGATGAAGACGTTGAGTTCAATGCTCTTAAAATGGGAAAATCAGGTTATTCCATTCCACCAACAGTTGATGATGTAGAATTTGTAGATAGCGGTGTAGAACGTATTATTGCAGTGGAAACCATGGGGATGTTCCACCGTATGGTTCAAGAAAAAGCATATGATCGTTTCAACACATTGATTGTCGGTCTTAAAGGTCAAGCAGCTCGTGCAACAAGAAGATTCATTAGACGAGCAAGTGATGAACTAAATGTACCAGTATACATTTGTAACGACGGAGATCCATGGGGATTCCACATTGGGATGGTAATCATATCAGGTAGTGCAAAACTTGCACACGTAAACCATGATCTTGCTACTCCTGATGCTAAATTTTTAGGAGTAACCGCATCAGACATTTCAAATTATGACCTTCCAACAGACAAACTTAAAGATATTGACGTGGCACGTCTTAAAGAATTATCTGCAGACCCTCGTTACAGGGGAGAATTCTGGCAAACCGAAATTAAGAAAATGTTAAAACTCGGTAAAAAAGCAGAACAGCAATCATTCTCAAAGTATGGTCTGGAATATATTGTTGATGAATATTTCCCTGCAAAAATTGGTGCAATAGAAGGTACGCCACTAGAATAGATATGAAAATGATATCATAGCATTAATTATGGGGTGAATAACATAGACATTAAAAACATTATTAGGGGAAAAACAATCCCCCTAACAATTCTAATGATATTGGCCTGTTCATTACTTAGTGCAGACATGACTGTCATTATTCCATCCCTTTTCTTTATAGGAATAATAATGGGAATCATGAAAAATGCTCCGATGAATGAAACTGTACTAACTTCCATAATTTCGTTTATTATCGGTTCAATCTTAGCATTTATTGTATCATTAATAACAATATATTATACTGAGGGAGGACTCTTTGCAATAGCACTCATACAATACTCCTCAATTTATATTATTTATTACGTATTTATAGGAGTTATTGGAAGCATGCTAGGTTTCCATATTAAAAACGAACTAAAATCAAGTAGGGGGTAAATTTATGGATTTAAATCAGATTACTAAAGGAAAAACAATACCTATAGGAATAATTATAATCATCATCACTTACCTAATAAGTGGTGCAAGTAGCAGCATTTTACCATTTATACTATTTACAGGTATACTGATGGGATTGATGAAAAATGAAAGCATAACTGAATCTGCAGTGACTGCACTTATTGCTTCATTGATTGGTTCAGTAGTTGCAACAATCGTCTCATCTGCAATAATGTACATATCATATGGTGCAACTTACATATCATATGTATTAAGCAGTGCACTATTCTCAATAATATTCTATGTCATTGTAGGAGTTATTGGAGGAGTCATTGGTTATTACATATCTCAGGAAATGGGATTATAATCCCAACCAATTATTTTCCTTCAACACCAACAAAAAAAAACACTAAATTTTATAAAAAAAAGAAAAAATTGTCGTAAATATAATTACGACGATGTTGCTTTATTATTTTAATTATTAATATGGAACAAAAAAGATTATTCCATTATATTATTCAGTGGATTACTTGCAAAAAAAATTACTATCTTTTAAATAAATAATATATTCTTGATGATAATCCCTTGTTTATTTTTATTACACCAAATAATTATGATTTAGTAGAAAAAAAATAAACATAAATTGTAATTTTGACAATAATCCCTAAAGACATTGTCAAGATACAATTAACTATTATGTAGCTAAATATATATAACATATCCCATTATGATAATTTTTTTAAAAGTATTACCATTTCTACAATTTTTATTCTTAAAAATTCGGCAAATATATATTAAATAGACTTTGTAGAAATCATTTTCATTAAAACTATTTTACCCAATAAATTATGTTAAAATAGATATTAAACAATTATTCTTGGAATTTATATAAATTTAGAATTTATATCAAAAACAGATATGATATAACTTGACATATATTGAATAAGAAGTTTTTATAACTATTTATTAGATAATAAACAAAATATACACAATACAAACTATTTAAAATGTATTTACTATTATAATGGAAAATTCCCAAATGAATATTTTATTTAAAAAAATAAAATTGAATAAAATAGCCCATTTACTTATAAAAACTATAAATGAGAAAGATGTGTTAAAAATGAAAAAAATAAAATACTTATTGCTACTAGCTAAATACTCATCCTACTAGTAGGAGTAGCCAGTGCAAATGAAGTATCAAAAGACAAAAGCGATACAAATAGCATAACAAAAGAAGTAGCAAAACAAGATACACACAAATTATCAGATACAGGCAACATTATGAGACTTGGCATAAATGTTTTTTTAATACAAAAAAGTATTACTCATTTTTTACCTTTGTTCAAATCAAACAATAATAATTATCATATCTTCTAAATATAATAATATTATATTTTATGTGGTTTGATTTTACTTGGGGCAGTCTGGGCCCACTTATACAGTCGTTCAAGGTTGAATTTCTGCTTACTTTTACGAATAATATTGGCAGCAGCATTTACATCCGCATTCAATAGTTTACCTTT
>JAFRMD010000135.1 GCA_017430835.1 Methanosphaera sp. | reverse complement strand
TGTTCAGTTCAATGTAAATGGTGTTTTATATGATAGGGTTACTGACAGTAATGGTCAGGCTAAACTGAATATCAGATTAATGCCTGGAAAATACATTATAACTTCCAGTTATAACGGTGCAAGCATATCCAACAATATAACTGTATCCGCTTAGTGAATGAATTAATATTCATTTTCTTTTTTTTCTTTTTTTTTAATGACAGGGTATTCATTGACATTATTATCTTAAAATCGAATATTCAATCAAGCAATTTTTGATGGGTTAATTGATACATTTTGATTATATTTACTAATAAAATATTGTATTGTGTTTTTCGAGAGTAAATTAGAAATTATATCATATATCTTTTTCAATTCTATTTCTCAAACTAAATTAAATATCAGTTTATGAACCTTCATGTGTTTTGTGAAAATGGAATAGAAAAGACCATATTTGTGCGAGTTTATTAATTTGGAGGATATGTTTTGGTTTTATTCATTTTGAATCCTAAAGAAGATGGGATATTTATAATGGATAAATTCCATATACTTCTTTTTCATAGTTTAACCATGTTTTAAGCATTTCGTCTTCGATTGAATATTTTTGGTTTGCGTAACTTATTATTCCTTTATCTTTGAGGCTTGTTAGATATTTGTTAAATGTTCCTCTTGAAATATTTATTTTTTCTAGTAATTCACTCCAGGTTAGTGAATCTTCTTCAACTAATTGTTCGACTATGTTTTTTTCGTTTTTGTTTAAGCTGCTCCAAATTTTTATCCACATTATTAGGATTTGCTCCATATTTGTGAAAAATGTTTTTTTCACTATTTCAGGAGTGTATATTTGATTGCTGTCCATTACATTGTAAAAACTGTTTATGTATAATGGTATTCCTCTTGTACATTTGTAAAATCTTTCGAATCCTTCTTCAGTGAATTTTATTTCGCTCATTTTGTCTTTAAAGTATGCTTTTGTTTCTTCTTTACTGAAGGGGTTAATTGTTATTTGTTGTAATCTTCCGCCAAATGCTCCACTTTCGCCATTTAATTCGTTTATAATGTTTGAACTTCTTGATATTGATCCTGTAAATATATAGCTTACGTTATGCTGTGTTTGGTTGTAACTTCGAATTAACCAAAAGAATTTGTCTAGATGGTTTATTTTTCTTAACATTTGGAATTCATCTATGATTATTACAAATCCATTTAATTCATCCATTTCATTCACTATTTTTTGAGGAAATTCCATTACAAATTGACTTAATTTTCCGTAGTTAGTTTCACTTTTAGGTATTGGTATGTCTAGTATGGTTGTTATGTCATGGAAATCATATTTTTTGAGTTTCAGATTATTTATTAATTCAGTTATTTTTGCTTTGTACTTGTTTTTGTAGTTATTTGTTTTTATGCTTTGATTCATTTCTTTTAATAGTTCGATAAGTACTGTTTCTATTGTTAATTCTTCCTTTGTTCGTGCATAAAGTTGTGCGATATCAATATATATGCATATTATATTGGGTTCTATTTCGGTCATAATTTTTTTTAGAAGATAGGTTTTTCCTACTCCTCTATATCCAGTTAATAATATTTGTTGAGGTAAGGAGTAATTTAGAGAATCTATTTGGTATTTGAGTTTTTTGATATCTTCTTTTCTGTTGTAGAAATATTCATCTAAATTGTTGTGTAAAAATAAGGGTTTTGAATTCATTTAATTCACCTATTAGTTTATTTATTTATACTAGTATATTAAATTATACTTTTCTATTTAGTATAAAAAATTATACTTATCTGGGGTGGTATAATGATTTATACTTGTTAATTTTTTCATGTTAGATGATAATTAAACATTATGTGTAATTGATGTTGATTATTTTCACCGTATGACAACGGAAGTCCAAACATACTGTTTTCTTCTATTACTGATGATTAATATTTTACAGATATTGGAATGCGATATTTTTAATTGTTTATACAAGAATTGCTGAACTTATGGTGTTCAAAAAGTAT
>JAFRMD010000134.1 GCA_017430835.1 Methanosphaera sp. | reverse complement strand
TTTCATCTAAAGATAAATCCTTCCTTGATTTTAACTCTTCTAAGCACATAATTATTATCTATACAATTAACTAATATAAATACTTTATTAAAAAAAGTTTATCAAAAATATGAAAAATTAATTTTCTAAAACACTATAAAACTCCAATAGAAAAATTATTATTTTAAAAAAGTATTACATCTTATTTTTGACGAATTATGTTTTTTTCCAAGTTTATCTAATGTTTTTTGCTTTTTTTGTAGTGTATATTAGTATTTTCTGATTTTTTATCTATGTTACGTATGTTTTAATTTGGTTATTCAATATAATGAATATAAGAACTATTTTTCAAGAATTATGCTGTTATTATACATTTTTTAATTTTACAGTTATTTTTTGATAGTTAATTCAGAACGATGCCGAATTTTTTTAAATAATTTTATGTACATAAAATACATATAACACATAACATACATTTAATACATATAATACATTTTAAACATAATGTACATAACTATATATATTAAGAAAGACATAGTAAATATCATGAAAAATTATACTGTTAAAGCAAGACAACGATCTGGGACAAATTCAATAGATCTAACACTTCCTGCCAGTATAAGAAAAGAATACTCCATAAATCATGGAGACATATTTAAAATAATACCCAATATGGAAAATGGCACATTGACATTAACATATAAACTAATCTACCAAAATAAGGAAGATAAATAAAAACCGCCATAGAGTGAAATAAGATGACAAATGAAACAAAGAATATATACATCAGTTATAATCATACAGACAAATACTTCAAAGACAAATTAAATAAAATAATTGGAGAAAAATATAAAATCACATCATCTCCACAGGAATATTCAATCAAGAATAACATTAATAGGTACTTTGAACAACTAGAAAACAACAGCGAAGATATAGTAATCGTATTAATAGGTACGGATACATATAAAAGCAAGAATGTTGACTGGGAAATAGAGTACGGCCTTAGTCATGACTCCTGTATCATAGGATTATGTCTACCAACAAATGATGACTATCGGAAAAAAACGGTTAATCCCAGCAAACTGCCAATAAAACTAGTCAACAACCTATATTCAGGATATGCTTCATATTTTGACTGGACAGATAATATTGAAGATTTAGAAGAGTACATTGATATCAGCTATAATCAAAAAATGAATAAGCATGCTATAATGTTCTAAAATCATTAATTTTATCTTATTTTTAAACTCCTTTTTATTTTTCACAAAGAAAGTTAACTCCATATAAAAAAAACTTCATGGACACAAATGTGTGCTGATAGATATCCGAGTCTCTTGTAGTTAACTAGATTAATGTACTGTGTCCAATTATTATTGCATTTCTTTTTATACTTGCCGAAATACTTCTTATTAATCCTTTTTCTCTTAATGTCTGCTTCATAAAATGTCTTATTAGATTCCAAAAAACTGCTGAAATATATCTTTTTGTCCTTAACGGATTCAGGTATGACAATTATAGCGTACAATTCAGGATTATAGATGTGGGAAGTGTGAATGTCACCTTCCTTTAAATTCACAGATCCTTCTTTATATACTACATTGTCTTTGGAAACATCCAAGCCCATAGCCGATAGTATCACATCAATCAACGGCATCTGCAAGTTCATCCTCCAAGAACTTGTCAATAAGCTTATGATCCAGCTGATAGATACTAGCGAGTAGTCCTCATCCAATACTTTTCCAAACTCATCATAGATGTATAGGTAATTCGTTTCAATGTAACTTTTGATATTATCATCAATTTTTTCCATATTTATACTCATTGGAGTAGAGTTTTCTCTCGTAACATAATCCTCATCATTCATGATATGATGTTTATAATCCATTTTAGAAATAAAAAATCATATAAAGCTATTAGCAATGTCAATCATCAACATATTTAATCCGATGACAGGACAAAGAATTTGAGTCAATATTTATTTAATACATTAATTCTTTTAAAAAAAATATGGCGTTATATGTATTATGTACAATAAGACCTTATCAGACATATTTCTTTATTTTAAGGAGTATTCGTTAATATTAATGAAAATTTTTTTTGGATATTCCAAAAGTGTATAATGAAAAACTCCAAAACACTCCAACAAAAAACTCCAAAACACTCCAACAAAAAACTCCAAAACACTCCAACAAAAAACTATAAAACACTCCAACAAAAATATCAAAAAATATATAATAGAAAACTCCAAAAATATATAATAGAAAACTCCAAAACACTCCAATGATATTATGATGAGGAATAAAAATGGAAAAAAAATACTTGAAACGATACATGGATGATGACTTAGAAAGATATCTTAGAATGATTGGTGCAATATTGATTGTAGGACCAAAATGGTGTGGAAAAACCACAACAGCAGAAAGACACGCCAATAGTATTATTAAATTACAAGACATCAAAAAACAAGAAACCTATAGATTCTGGTCAGAAACAGATCCTTCCAAACTGCTTGAAGGAGAAAAACCCAAATTAATAGATGAATGGCAAATGGCACCAATACTATGGGATGCTGTGCGAAATAGTGTGGATGATCTAGGCGGGGAAGGATTATATATCCTTACTGGTTCAACAGTCGTGGATGAAAATAAAATAATGCATTCAGGAACTGGAAGAATACATAGGGTACTGATGAGACCCATGAGTTTATATGAAAGCCTAGAATCCAATGGAAAAATATCATTAATGGAACTATTTAATAATCCTGAATTGAATATTGATGGAATTACATCGGATTTAACAGTTGAAGAACTGATATTTGCCACATGCCGTGGAGGATGGCCTGCATCAGTAACGAAAAAGGATAAAGAAGCACAACTGTTTGTAGCTAAATCATATGTACAAAATATATGCAATACTGATGTTTCCAAAATTGATGGTGTTAGAAGAAACCCGGATAAAGTACAAAGTCTTCTTAAATCCCTCGCAAGAAATAATTCCACACTCGTTAAAAACAAAACAATAATAGCAGACGTTAATGCTAATGAAAATATGAGTAATGGTACATATTACTCATATATCAAAGCACTAAAAGATTTGTTTGTAATAGAAGAAATACGAGGATGGACACCTGATATCAAATCAAAAACCTCCATGAGATCAAAAAACAAAAAAGTCTTCATCGATCCGTCAATAGCGACTGCTTCATTACAAATGAGTCCTGAAGCGTGCATGGATGATTTATACTTATTTGGTTTCCTATTTGAAAACCTATGTATCAGAGATTTAAGTATATACACAAGCCCACTTGACGGAAAAATATATTATTATCATGATAAATCAGACATCGAAATCGATTGTGTAGTCTATTTAAATGATAACCGATATGCATTAATAGAATGCAAATTAGGTAGTGAAAAAATTAATGAAGGAGCCAAAAACCTATTGAAAATCAATAAGCTAATAGAAGAAAATGATGAACTTAAAAATCCAAGTTTCCTAGCTGTCCTAACAGGAGGAGAAATTGCATATACACGCCCAGATGGAGTGAAGGTAATACCAATAGGATGCCTGAAACAATGATAAAACAAAAATAAACAGAACGTGAATTAACTAAATAATAATATCCAATAAGTAATATATAATTAACCATAATAAATTCTTAAAATAATATTAAATAAACAAATAATTATAAAATTTAAAATAATTAAATATATTATGGAATTAAGTAAAATTAAAGTAAATATTGGTTAGAATAAGTAAACTAATCCATAAAAATAAGTAAAAATCTTAACTTGACAGCATTGGAACTGATTACTCAAATATTCGACATGGATTATCTTGGACAAGATGATTATTCTGAAGCAGTAACCAGATATAATTATTATAACTGTGCAATAAATTACTCTGATTGTTTAATATTAAAAAATATGGATGACAGGAACATAAATACACACTGCAATATATGAATACATATAAAATATAAATCACCATCAATGATAAAAACAACAATTTAAATAAAGGATAGAACTCATCGAATAAAAATAATTAATGTAATTTTATCATTTTTACATGCATTCCAAATGTTTGAAAAATTAAAAAAAAAAGTGAGGGTTATTATTTTAAACCCTTATTATACGTGTTTATTTTACAGTTATATACTCTGTTAGTTGGTTTTGTTTGTGTTCCCCACCAGTTATTATCACATTTTACATTTGTTGTTGTTTTTGAGTATGAATCACCATCATTGTATATTTCATATTTTGCCCTTGGATTATAAAGTGTTGAACCACTGACAGATAATGATCCTAAAAATTGTCCCCGATTAGTGTAAAATATTTTTTTGCTATATTGTCACGAATTCTTGAGTTAGTAATGATAGTTTTTCCAAAATAACCTATTACCATACCATTTTTATTATTATTTCCACTAATCATTGAGTTTTTAATTGTTAAATTAGCACTACTCCATAATGCACTAGCATTGTTGTATTTGATTTGCACATCATTCATGGTGACTTTTCCAGTAAATACTAACACTTCATCATATTCTTTATTAGATGTTTTTCCATTATCATTAATGTTTGATGATGTTATCTCAATAATTGCACCATTACCTAATCCATTATCTGATATGGCATGTCCACCCATATTTGCAATGTTATATTTAATGTTTATCTTGTAAAATTTCATATAAGGATTATCATCATTTTCTCCATAAAAGGTACTTATAGCTCCACCAACATTTCTTGCCGTATTACTGTATAGATTGGACACGTTCATATACAATGTACCGTCATACATTCCTATTGCTCCACCACAATCAGCAATGTTGTAATTTAACAGGCAATCAATGATTTTAGTTGTTCCACCATAAATACATAATGCTCCACCATAAGAATTTGGGGAAGAATCATCATTATTACTGAATTGCTGATTTACAATATTTCCATTGAATGTTGAACTTCTGACAGCAAACGTAGACTCACTAATTGAAATAGCTCCACCTCCACTAACAGCACGATTACCATTGAATTGAGAACTTGTTACTGTAATGTTAGTACCTATAGCCGAAATTGCCCCACCAGACTGATTAGCTTTATTAGAATTTATAAAACATTTATCAATTAATGTGTACTTACCATAATCAAGTATTGCTCCAGTATCTCCCTCATTTTGAGTAATTTTTGAAGCAATTAGTGTTATTTTACCCCAATTATCAATAAATCCTGCAGTAGATGCTTTGTTAAACATTCCTGTAACATTATTCATTTTTAAATTATCATTGTTCTTTATTAAACTAACTGTTGCATTATTTGTATTAATTATACAATTGGTTAATTGCATTTGATAATTATTAGTTATAACAGAATGATAAGCTTGATTTCTATTAATGGTTGTGTTTGTAATAGTCATATAACCATCATTTCTTATCGCTCCTGCATGATGTTCTGCAAAATTATTGTTTATTACAGAATTAGTTATAGTTAAAGAATTTAAATTAAATATCGCACCGGATCCCATAGTATAAGTATTTAATACGCGAGAATTATTAAATAATAATTTACCATAATTTGCTATAGTTCCACCAAATTGAACACGATATGGTCCTCCAGGGATTTTATTATACTGTAATATGGTGTTATGTATCTGCATAGTAGCACGATTATAAATTGCACCACCTAATCCTCCTGTATATACATAACTATCACTATCCCAACCATCCATTTTACTTCCATTAACTGTATTTGCAGTTATGTTGGAATTTCTTATCACTACAGTACCATAATGGCTATATATTGCTCCTCCAAATAATGCATTTCCATTTCTTATATTGGAGTTTGTAATTGTAGCTGTTGCTACATTATATAGTGCTGATCCATTGTATCCTTTGTTTTTTTCAAAGTAACATTTATCCATTTTGAGTGTTCCATAGTTGTTGACTATTGCTTTTTTATTATTTCCACCCTTATTTATACTGTTAGAAATAAAATCAACATTAGTTAATGATAATTTACCTTTGTTGGCAAATACGGAACATCTATTGATATTCTTAAACTGTACATTACTTATGCTTAAACTATTTGATGGATTTATGAAAAATAAATCGTTTACACTTGTTTTTGCTTGAATTATTACTTTTTGTTTATTGTTTGATTTAATTGTGATATTTTTATTTATATCCACTTTTCCCACGTTTGAAATGGTATATGTTCCATCATTTAGTATTATTTCATCATTGTTATTTGCAACGGTTATTGCTTTTGTAATTGTTTTATATGGATTATTATTTAATCCAGTTGCCTTATCATTTCCATTCGGACTGACATATATCTTAGATTTTGCAGTTTTTATGTTTTTAGTTTTTTCTTTATTAATTACAGTAGTATTCTTCTCAATACTATGTACTTCATGATTAGATACTACAGTATCAGATGTATCTGTATTATCAGCAGCACTTATTGCAGTTAAAGATACCAATAACAATAATGTTACTGAAATAAACAATACATATATACTTTTTCTCTTCATTTTATCACCTACAATTAGAATTTTTATAGTAAAAAGAAATTAACCATTATTATTTAAAAAAAAACAATACAATCAGTTAAATTCACAATAAGTAATGTCTTTATTAATTTACAAGACATTAATTATCTTCCTTACCATAAATATACTTTGTTAAAAAAAATATATTAAATTTATCTTTTAATTACTTGAAATTGAATTTAAACACAAATTACCGATAATTTTAATAATTGGATGGATTAAAATATGGAATTTATTAAAAGTTTCCAAAAAATAATTAAATAAAATCCAATGAATTTCACTTCTAAAAATAAATAAATAAATATTTGAGATAATGGTGTTGTTCAAAATCTGGTTGAAAGATTTTGAAGTCACAATATTAGTCAAAACATTACATATAATACAAAAAAATGTACCATTGATTATGTTTTGTTTATTCTTATGTGTTTCTTGCTTAAATAAAGGTTACCCTTC
>JAFRMD010000133.1 GCA_017430835.1 Methanosphaera sp. | reverse complement strand
GGAATTATTTGAAGATTAAATGTGTTAATGATAGTTTAACTGCTCAAAAATCTGTTAATGGTATTACTTGGGTTAATTTAAATGTTGTTAGTATTAACATTACTAGTTCAACAAGGTATTTTGATTATTCTGTTTATACCTCCTCAACATTAATTTACAAGAATTTAATGATTTATGAAATTTAGTGTTGATTTCAGTAAAAGATAAAACAGATTTACTTGTGATTTATGGTGCTGAAAATAATATCATTCAAACTAATGACACTTTACATTTATGGGCTTTCTTAACTGATAATAATGGGAATCGTCTTGTTAATGAAGAAGTTTCTTTTTATAAAGTTATGGGGGATGTTGAAACTCAAATTGGTTCTTCAGTAGTTACTGATAGTAATGGTATTGCTAGTTTAGATTATGTTGGTGGAGGGGTTGGTCAGATTGGAATTTATGCTAAATATGGTACAGTTGTTTCAGATACTTACGAGGTTATTGATGGGGTATTCTACAATAGTGGTGTAGGTGCTATTGGTGATGCAAGTTTCTACAATCCTTCAAGTATAAGTGTTGATGTTCAAAGTGATGGTACATTATTAACTCAATCTGCAAGTAGTAATGCTTTGTATTATGCTAATCTTGGTTCTACTGGTGATTTATACGATTTCCAATCTGCATTCTGCATTGAATTTGATATAGTCAGTAGTAGTAGTAGTAGTAGTGTATTGGCTATTTCAGTAACCGAGAAAAATGGAACACCAAAGATTAAACAATTCTCTGCTTTAAATATCTCATCAAACAATCATATTAAAGTAATTGTTGATGGTACTAATGTTATTTACCAAGTGGATAATGGTACACCAGTTTCAGAAGCATACAGTACAACATATGTGAGAGTTGCATTCTTATTAAATAATGCTTCTTTTAAATACAAAAACTTCGTGATTTATCCAATCTAAAATTAGTGTATCTGCAAAGAACAAATTTTAGCAATAATTTGGTAGGTTTTGAGGTGTTTAAATGAGTAATTTACAAAAAGAACTGATTAAAAACTATATATGTTTCTGTTGTGGAGTAATTGCAACATTACTTATAATGTATTTACTGAAACACCTTTAAATCAATTTTTTCGTAAGAATTGAGGTGATTTAATTGAAATTTGAAATATTCTGTAACTGTGGAGATGAAATTGAAGCAGACAACAAAGAAGAGGCGATTAAAATATTCTGCCGAAAACATAACTTTCCAATACCAATGACAAAAGAAGATTATATCAGAGAAGATTATGCAGAGGAATTTCAAGTAACTAAAACAAACGATTAAGAGCAATTTTTATGTAGGTTTTGATTATCAACCTACACAGGTAATCAGTAAAAGATAAAGACAAAACATACCTGTTATATAATCTACCTGAAACAGTAATTACAACTGGAAAAGAATATTTTTTATCAAATGAGAATAGTCATTATGATTTTGAAGTACCATTTAAAATTGAATATGATATAGCAAATATTACTAATCCATCTAATTTTAGATTTAGAGTATATCAAAAAGATGGAGCTGCAAATCAAGCAATGGTGGATACTTTAACACAATATGGTATTTCTGATACAAAATATCATCATGTAAATGTTACTATACTTCAAAATAAGTATAGTGTTGTTGTTGATAATGTAATGGTTATAAATAAGGATACAAATTTCACAGATAAATTGCGTGTTAATTTTACAAGAACAGATACTTCTTCTTCATCTAAAGTTAAAAATATGGTAATTTATCATGATTAACGATTAGGTTTGTAAAAGATAAGAATAATCTCGCCTCATATAATTTATGGTCCGGTGGAGAATATGCAAATAACATCTCAGATTTAACATTAATTGGAGCCGAAGGAACAGTGACTAATGAATGGTCAACAAATTATGATACTAGTTTCAAAATAACTAAAACAAATTCTTCAACTTATATTTATTTATGGAACTATCAAGAATATTCCATAGAAAATAAAAGATTACAAGTATCTATTAACCAGAACATAACTACTTCATCATACTACTTTCAAATGATACAATATGATTCCAGTAAACAAGAATTAAATAAGGTGGAAGTAGGAGTAAACAGTAATACGGCAAATCCTATAATATTAACTGATGTAACTGTTGAAAATGTTAAATATATCTCTATTAGAATTTTAAGATATGGGGATGTTGGCAATACAATATTCTTTGATGATATTATTATAACAGAAACTGATTTGTAAAAGATAAGAATAATTTATTCCCATATAATATATGGTCTGCAGGAGAATATCTTAAGACATATACTGAATATGAAGCCCCTGCAAATACCAACTTAGAAATAACAAAAGATTATGTTACCATAGGAGATACTTCATTAAAATTAACAATGAAAGCAACGGATTCTCCTTATTATATGGGGATTCGAAGTAATAATTTATTTAATGAAATTGGAAAAACTGTTAAATTTAGTGCAGATGTATACACTAATACCAGTTGTGAATTAAGAATTTATGTTTATACTGGTTCTTATTCCACATATAACACTTCAATTCCTTTAAATACATTAAGCACTTATTCTATTCAACATTCGATACCTTCAAATGCTTCTCTTGTTATATATCGTGTAGAACCTAGAAGTTATAGTTCTTTAAGTAATTTTGTATATGTAGATAATTTACAGTTAGAACTTCAGTAAAAGATAAAGATGTTACTTATCTATTCTGGGATATTGGTACTATTGCAAAATGGGATACAAACGGAGTAACTGCTTTATCTAACGATAATGGAGTTACTTTTATTTCAAATATTGATACTTCAAGAGCATCAATGAAT
>JAFRMD010000132.1 GCA_017430835.1 Methanosphaera sp. | reverse complement strand
ATAATAATAATAATAATAATAATCTCCAATCTACGAAAATAAATATCCTATCAAATACACACGGATACACAAAGTGTGTATGAATGTGTATCTACCTCAATCTACCTCCGTTACTACCTTTACCCTGTTTGATAAATTCAAACAATTCAACAACATTCAAACCTTGAGATTTACAATATTTAATTAAATCTTTTGGCTCAACATCATGAGTTTTAGCAATAGATGTTATCTGATTTTCACCAATCTTACCTGCTTTTTCATGAATTCTCAAAATAGGAGGCATGCATTTATCATATCCGGCTTTAGACTCCCTTAATAAACGTTCTTCTTTTTCAATTTTACAAAGTTGTGTTCTTAAAGCAATAACTTCTTGTTCTTTTTCATGCAATTCTTTTTCAAGTTCAGCTTTTTTATTATCTATTTTACAAGCAATCTCTAACTGTTTTTGAATGAAGCATGATAAAGGTTCAGATATTTTATGTTTGGCTAATTCCCAAACTTCAGCATCAATAGAAATATTATGTCTTTCTTTAGTCAACGAGAATCACCCAACCTTTTTATAGTTGCTTTCAAATCTATTCTATTAGTTTTTGCAAGATTGCATTTATGACATAATACTTGAAGATTATCCATATCATTAGTACCACCTTTACTTACAGGGATGATGTGATCTATATGTAATTTCACACCATCTGCAACTTTAGCCCCACACATTTGACAAGTATAATCATCTCTTTCAAGAACATTAATACGAGTTTTACCAGAAATAGGTTTTCTATTAGGATTTTTATTAGGTTTAGTTCTTTTCATAACTATCTTCATATACCTAATTACACCAGAATTATAATACTGGAAAAAATAGTCTCTTTTTCGATTATTAATTTCATCATAATACTTGTCTTCAAACGGTTCAGGTTCTGGAGCTAATGTGTAACAGATATTATGAAAACATTTTGAAATTTTTCTAGCTGAAACATTTTTATAAGGAATATCTAAAGAATTATTGTTAATACAGTATTCTTCACCTGTGAGTTTATCATACCCTGTAATATACACATGGATACACACCCAATATGTAGAACTGCATTTATGTCCAATCCTTTCAAAAACAGCACTCATATTATCCACATTTAATTCTTTATATGAACGATAAGGAGTATAATAAAAAGTGACATAATCATCACTTTCATCAACCATTACACCAGGACACATAAATTTATCTAATTCATATTCACTCATATCATCACCATATTACTTTTTGGATCATCACACCATAAATTACCCGGTAAACTTACATTGAGTTTAGTCTTAAGGTATTCCTGGACCATTGTGATATGTTTACAGGTATGCTTACGGAAAAGATGATCTGGACAGTCACATAACCATCCTTTATAATGATTGTAATCTACAATATAATTTTTACCAGTAGATCCTTTAACGTGAAATACTATTCCGTAACGGTATGTTGTTATTTTTAAAATATGAATATTGGAGGAATTATTGTTCAATATAATTCCTCCTTTTCAATTCGCCATTTCGTACATTCATTTGTGAAAACATCACCTTTACGATAGCATCTGAATTTCCAATCAACCATGTTATTGATTTTTTCGGCTAATTTACTGTTTTCTGATTCTTCAGTGACTATTAAGTCTTTTTGACCTATGAATATGACATTTACATCACTAGTCAATAAACACTTCCAAATCTTTTTAAAGAGATTAGTTCTCTGTAAGTATGCTTGCTGTGATAGTTTAATGTTTTCAGGTATTAATAAATCAGATAATGTTCCTACTCCATCTATGATTAATGTGTCATAATCGGGATCATTGGTTATGTCTCTGATTATTAATTTAATATTACTCATAACACTTTTAGCATCACGCATGCTTAGTTTTAATTTTGGGACTTTTGTCCAGTTGGTTTTATCAAAATCTATACATACTGGATGTAATCCTCTTTTTTTACAGTATAATTCTGCACCTGTACTTTTACCTGTACCATCCAAACCATAGATTAATACTTTAGTTGGTCTTGGAGTATCATCAAAAGTTAATGCCATAATATTACACCCCCTGTGGTGACAATTTGGTCTAAGTGTTCATATACATTGGATTCAGTGGATAAGACATGTAAGTGTCCATTAGCAAAGGCATAACCCATCATAGATAATAGTATGATAATGCAGATTGAGATTATTAATAATCCTATTGCTGCATTATTACCAATCCATAAGTCTTTTAACTCATCATATATTGTCCAAGCACGATGAGTAGGCTCAGCAGGAGTTAATGGATATTTAGCCTGTT
>JAFRMD010000131.1 GCA_017430835.1 Methanosphaera sp. | reverse complement strand
GCATCAAAGGTCAGGAGCTCTAAATTGCATCCTCGTGTTAAAGGTATGCGTATTGAAGAGGTTAGAGTGCAAACAGCATGTGAAACAATTAACAGTACTTTCAATAGAATAGTGACTGAAACACCGATTATTGAGGAGATGCCGGAATTTTATCAGGATTATATTGATATTGTTGTTGGTGTAGATCAGTATAAACATTCACTTGGTGCAGTTTTCTGGGCTTTGGGCGTATTAAAACAAATTGAATCACAATATACTAGTAAAATCAGAAAATCTGATTCTTTAAGTGCAATATCCATTAGAAAAGAAGCGTATGGTAGGATAGTGTCAGTTGTAAAAAGAATATCTGATGAATTGGATTTTTTAGATTTTGCAAAAAGGGAATTAAAACATATGCCTAATATTAATTTTAATGCTGTTCGAGTGGTAATTGCAGGTTTTCCAAATGTTGGTAAATCCACATTATTAAACAACATCACTGATGCAAGCCCTAAAGTAGCTAATTATCCATTTACAACGCAGGGATTACAAATTGGAAATTATGAAATGCAGTATAGGCAGTATCAGATTATAGATACTCCTGGTTTGTTAGATCGTTCTATAAATGATATGAATGAGATTGAATTAAATGCTATTGCAGCTTTAGAACATTTAGGTAATATAATAATTTATATTTTTGATCCTTCTGAAACTTCCGGGTTTTTGATGGAAAATCAATACTTATTATATCTTGAAATTAAGAAGGTTTTTGAAACTCCTATGATTTGTTTATTTAATAAAACTGATTTATTGTCGGATAAATCTATTATTGAAGAGTACTCACAAAAAATTGAAGATCCAATTTTTGAAACAAGTATTAATGATTTAAGTAAAATTAATGATATTAAAGATTTAATTCAGGAAATGGGTAAAAATTTTGTACAGGAAGATGAATTTACGCAATTTGAGTTTAGACATAAACGTAAATAATCTTCATATTTTTTTTAAATATTTTAGTAACATTTAGTATTTAAATTCTATAATATTTTAGAAAGCTTTATATACTAATAAATGATATCATATAATTAATAGAATTTTTCTATTAACGAATATACTAAAGGAATGATATTTATGAATAACGTTTACGTTGATGCAAAAGATGAAAAAGAAGATGAAAAAATAGAAGCAGAAGAAACTACCGAAACTATGGAAGAAACTACAGAAGAAACTACAGAAGAAGCAGAAGAAACTACAGAAGAAACAGAAGAAACTCAATCATCTTCTGAAAGTTCAGAAGAGGAAAAAGAATTTGATTACAAAGTTTATGGAAAAGAAACAGTTGAAGAAACAAAAAATATTGCAGAAAAAATGTTTAATGATGTAGTAGCATCCTTAAAAACAAAACAAGATGAATGGAACAAAACATTTGAAGAATACAAAGCAAATAAACCTGCTGTAGATTTACTAGAATGTCCTGATAATCTCGTAATAAAACTTGATGCTCCAAGAGCTAAAAAAGAAGATGTATCAGTTAAAATGTCAACTGATTCAGTAGAGATTATTATTGGCTTCCCAGATTATCTTGAAGATGAAGAAGACGTTAAAGTATTAAGAAGGGAAAGATGTTTCGGACAAACCAAAAATATTATACCTTTACCAGTAGATGTTGATATTAAAGAAGTAAAAGCAACATTCAAAGATGAAGAATTAACAATTATAATTCCAAAAATTAAAGGTAAAAAAGTTGATGTCGAAATTGTATAATTAAGGAATTATTCTTTAATAACGAGATAATTTCTTATAATTTTTTTTTTAAACCCCTTATTTTGTTACTAGTTTTAATAGAAATTTTTACTATTTATTACTTTCATAACTATATATTATAGAAAAATGGTTGTGATATTATGAAACCATATGTAATATTAATCGGATCTGCCTCGGGAATAGGTAAATCAACAATAGCTTCCGAAATTTCAAACAAACTCAATATCAAATACTTAATTGAAACAGATTTCATAAGAGAAATTGTTAGAGGTATCATAGGTTCAGAATATGCTCCTACGTTACATAAATCTTCATATAATGCGTACACCACTCTAAGATATGCCTCAAGTTATGAAAATGATGTAAAATTAATTGAAGCAGGATTTGAAGAACATGTATCCTATGTAATTCCAGCTATTGAAAGGGTTATTCGACGTTCAGTAAAAGATAGGGATTCAATTGTTTTAGAGGGTGTTCATTTAGTTCCGGGTTTAATTAATACGGCCCAATTTGAAGATGATGCGAATGTGTATTTCTTCATATTGACTGCTGATATTGAAGCTCATCAAAAACGTTTTATAGGAAGAGCTATGTCAATTAAAAGAGGAGGTACTCAATTAGATTACTTCAAAGAAAATAGGATAATTAATGACGATTTAATTAGAAAGGCTAATTCATTATCTATACCTGTAATAAATAATGATTCAAAGGAGAAAACTGTTAGAAAAATGTTGCAAATAATAAATGAGGTGTCAGATGAGGTTTTTATGAAACATTCCCTTGATGACATTGAGTTGGAAAGGGAAGTAATTACAAAATATGGTGGAAGAATTGCGGATATTTCGTATTACATACCAAATTTCAAAGAACCTTTAACTAGACGGGTAGATAATTATGATGATGATGCTTCTTATGAAGAATTTTTAAAAAATATTAAAGGGAACACAAATAAAAGAAAATCTTTAGAAAAATTATATGAGTTATCGAATAATGTACATAGTCATCATATTTATGCGCCTGATCAAAAAAGTCTAAGTAACATTTTGGATGAATTGAAGAAAAATAATTTAATTATTGATAAAGAAATAGTAAAGAAGGATAATAAAAAAAGAAGGTACTAAGTTGATATTATGAGTGATGACAATATAAATTTTTTAAATGATGTAATGTACTCTGATTGTCCAGTTTGTGGAGCAAAGAATAAACTAGAAGTTACGAATAGAACAGATAACATTCCTTATTTTGGGGACATGTTAGAGACTGCGGTATGTTGTAAGGAATGTGGTTATCAGTCATCGGATAGTATATCTTTAGAACAAAATGATCCTGTAAAATTTACATTAACTATTGATGATTCTAAATTAAATACAAGGATTGCTAAGTCTCAAACTGCTACTTTATCTTTGCCTGAATTGGGTTTGAAGGTAGAACCAGGACCAAAATCTCAGGGTTATGTTTCTAATGTTGAGGGTATCTTAAATAGATTTGAAAGTGCAATTATCAGAGCATTAACTTTAGAAGGTTCTGAAATGGATGAAGAGGCTCAAAATAATGCATATGATTTAATTGAATCTTTAGCAGGTATAAAAATGGGCGAACTATCTACTTTATTAATTTTGGAAGATCCATTTGGTAATAGTATTATTGATGATGATGATGCCGAAAAAGAAATGTTATCACAAGAAGAAGCTGATAAGTTACAAACTGGTTTTATAAATATAAATCAAAGTGAGGTAGAATGATGTCAGTATTGGATATAATGGAAAAAAGGTATAGTGTCCGAGGTTATTTGGACAAGGAAGTTGAACAGGATAAATTAGATAAAATATTGCGGGCTGCTCAAGTAGCACCTACGGGAGTAAATGCACAGGCATTTAAAATATATGTTATCGATACAAAAAAACATAAAGAAAAATTGCAAGAAGTTGCTCAATGGGATTGGTTTTTTGAAGCACCAATTATACTTGCAGTAGTGTCAAAATCAGCTGATGCATGGACTAGATCTTGGGATGGAAAAAATCTTGGAGATATTGATGCAACTATAGTTATGGATCATATTATACTTGAAGCTACTGAACTTGGTTTAGGAACATGTTACATTGCAGCATTTCATAAAGAACCATTATCTGAATTGTTAGGTTTATCTGATGAATTTGAACCTATATTATTAACGCCGTTAGGTTATCCTAATGCACAGCCTAGAGGAACAGATAGGAAAAGTTTGGATGACTTGGTTGAGTACATATAATCTATTTTTAAAGAAATAGTTGGATTAATTAGTTAATAATTAATCTCTCTAATTCTTGGTATTTCAAAAATATTAATTAAGTAATAATACAATACATATGTTACTAACAAAATACCAATAATTATCTCTATACTTAATTCATATTGAAGATACGTTAAATTAATTCCAATACTTATCAAATACTTCCTTGTTTGCAAGGTGGTAATTGCATTTATTATCACTGGGAAAGTATAAGCAGCATATGTTGGAAAAAATGGTTTCTTTCTATATTCTATAAATTTTACTAGAACAAATATGTATAAAATTTTTGTCATGATATATAACGAAATTATTAATGTAAAGAATTTCGGAGTGACTGAAGCAATATAACCTACGGCACACAAGCTAAACGGTGCTGCAAATACTCCAATTATTGGTTTTGTCGGTTCATTAACTGGGAGAGTTAAGTATCTATAACATACGATTAAAAATACTAAGATTACACAAACGAAACTGAACCAGAAAGAGATAGTTCCAATAAATTCTTGTTTAAATGCAGGTGCACTTATGGCTATCATTTGTACTCCAGCAAATACAACAAAAGAACCTGCAGTATAATCCGATATATCCAATTTGTAAACGAATTTTACAATATAATTTATCAAAAAGAATAAATGCAATAGAATTGCAAAAATCCATAATAGGATAGCAATATCATACCCTGTATAAGGTATAATGTAATTGGATAATAGCATTAAAGCCATTGAAAAGGTTGCAATAACACTTGCAAGAACAGGATTGTTTAAATCTTCTTTAAATGTTTCAGGATATTTAATTAATTTAATAATGACTAAAATTAATAATAAGGCAGCAACAATTCCACATAATTCTCTACTGTTTGGTAGGTAATCATGAAGTAAATTGCCCATGGCTGTTATTCCAAGGACTACCCCTCCAATAGAAATAGGCATTTTTTCGATATTTGTTTTCATATTTTTTAAACCTTTGAGTGAATGTTAACATATTTATTACTCAAATTATTAAAAAAAATGTAACTGGGGTGGTGAATAAAAAGTTTTTTCTAACAATTTAGAATAAATCATCAGTTTCGTCTTCTTGATCTGGTTTGTCATTAATTTTCAATGTTGCTTTAACATCCATACTTAATGCATCACAATCTGCTTTAATAGCATCCAAATGTTTCAAAATTCTAATTTTTTCTTCATTAATCCTTTCAATATTTGTATATGGATATGTGGATTCTTTTAACATCTCATATTCAACTGTGGAATAAGGATATTCATTTAATTGTTTACAGACGTTTACTAAAACTTCGCCTAAAAATTTGTTCATTTCCACTTTTACTCGTTCTCTTATCATTTTGTCGTCATCAAGATTTTCTTTCATGAGACGTACTACTTCAGCTTTAGCAAATGGTAGTTTTTCGTCTTCTTCTGTGAATTCTTCATTATTTTCAATGATTTCATCGTTTTCTAAATTTTCAACTTCACTTTCTTCAATTTCTTCTGTAATTTCATTCATTTCTTCAAAATCTGCCATTTTATCACGTCTTTAATTGAAAAATTTTATAATTATTTATAAAACATAATTGTTAAAAATCTTAATAATTATATGTATATATTTTATGATTAATAAATGTGATGTTAAAATATTAATTTTATGATTAAAATATCTCTTACTTTTTACCGATGTAGTAATTTTACTTCAAAGTATCTTGCAATAAATTAATTTTTTACATTACTTTTATATACTGGAATAATCTTCTCAGATATTGTAGAAAAAAAATAATATGAAGAAATAGTAATATGGATATTTTTTTAAAATAAGATAAATTAGAGGATATTTAAGCTTAAATCTAAAGTTTTACTACTATTTGTAATAAAACCGCTGGATATTACATCAACATCTAATTTTGCATATTCAAGAATATTGTCTGGACGTATATTGCCACTAACTTCAATAATTATATCATCCCTTAATCGACGTTCTTTCAAGGTATTTAAAACAGAGTCTATCTCCTTTGGTTTCATATTGTCTAACATTACTATGTCAGCACCAAACATACTAGCTCTAACTGCATCATCTTCACTTTCAACTTCTATTTCAATTTTCTTCGTGAAACTAACTTTTTCTTTAGCTAGTTCAATTGCTTCAATAACTCCTCCAACAACTTGTATATGGTTGTCTTTAATTAAAACACAATCATCTAATTTAAATCTATGTGTATCTCCCCCACCAATTTCAACAGCTTTTTTCTCTAATTTTTGTAGGCCAGGGGTAGTTTTACGAGTACAAGCTACACGAACATTTGGATTAACTTCTTTAACCATTGAACAAGTATTATGAACTAACGTTGCAATTCCACTCAAGTGCATTAAATAATTTAGTATAGTTCTTTCAACAATGAGAATATCTTTAGCTTTTCCTTCAAATTCTAAAATTATGTCTCCTTTATGAATTTCATCCCCATCCAATAAACTGGCAGATATATTAAGATTAAATTCATCAATGATATAATGTGCTACTTCCATTCCAGCTAGAATGCCATCTGATTTAGCAAGTATTTCGGCTTGTGCCCATTTATTTTCGGGTACGAGACTATTTGTTGTAATATCTTCAAATCCAACATCATCATATATGTTTTCAATTATTCTATTGTCACCAAAAATCGTCATGAATCCACATTCCTAAATAAATATATTTATTTTTTTATTCCTTTTAACTTATAATTTTTAACAAAATTTTCTAATATAATAAATTTTTAAGTTAAATTATATATAATATATAATTAGAATAAATTATTGAATAAATATAATTGACATTTGATGAGGTAATAAAAATAATTGAATTAACTTTTTTAGGAACTGCTTCTGCAATACCTACGAAAACTAGAAACCATTCGTCAATAGTTTTAAAAGTTTATGATAGAACCATACTTTTTGATTGTGGTGAAGCAACCCAAAGACAAATAATGGATGCTCAGATAAGTCCTATGAAAATTGATGATATTTATATAACTCATTTACATGGTGATCATATCTTGGGATTGCCTGGTATTATTCAATCATTAGCTTTTAGGGGACGTACTAGATCTTTAAATATATATGGTCCTAAGGGTATTGTTGATGTTATAAATCACATTCGTAATTTGGGTTATTTTGCAATTGGCTATGAGTTAATTGTTCATGAAATAATTGATGATGATGTTGTTATTTATAAACAAAACAATTTTTTAGTAAAAGCTATGAAAATGAAACATACTATAACTAATTATGCTTATAAGATTGAAGAAATAAAGCAACCAAAATTTTTAAAATCGAAAGCAATCGAATTAGGTATTCCTCCCGGACCATTATTTGGTCAGTTGCAAGCAGGAAACTCAATTATCTTTGATGGTAAAGAAATAAAACCTGAACAGGTTTTAGGTCCTCCGCGGGAAGGTGTCCAGTTAGTTTATAGTGGGGACACTATACCTCAAGAAAATATGATTCATTTTGCAAAAAATGTCAATGTGTTGATACATGAAGCAACATTTGGAAATGATTTTTCAGATAAGGCAATAGAAAATGGTCATACAATAGCTGAAGATGCTGCAAGAATAGCTAAAGAAGCAAATGTTGATCAATTGATATTAACTCATTTATCTAACCGATATATTTCTTCAACAGAATTGGAAGATGAAGCAAAAGAAGTATTTGAAAACACAGTATATGCTGAAGATTTTATGACAGTAATTGTTGAAAATAAACATCCAGTTAAAATTATTTACAAAGAATAATTATTAGGTTGGTGAAAAAACATGTCTTTATTTAATAAAATAGAAATTGATGGAAAATTAATTCCTTTCATTCAAAAAGGTGAAGGAGTGGGAGTAGTAAAAATTAAAGGATTTGGAAAAGCATCTGCAAGAATAGAATCAAACAATATAATATTTGATTCATATGAGTCCTCAAACACTATTAAAGAAAGCATACCTTCAATAACTTTATTGAGTTATAATCAGGGTAACTTTATTAACGAACCCAAATTAATTATAGGAATATCTAACATGCAATACGTGTTGGCCGGCGTTGATGATAATGATGAAGAATTAGAACGTTTTTACCACACATTGTTAAATATTAAGAATAATGAAAAAATCAATAATAATAAATTGTCCTCAGGTATGCCAAAACCAAATCAAAATATAACAAATCCCAATAAGATGCCTCAACAATTAAATCAAAATAATAATCAAAATATGGTGAACAATGCTCCAAAAAATAGTTATGTTATAAATAAAGCTAATGAAAATCCTAATGATGTGGAACATACTCAAAAACCTGTTCTTAAAGATCCAGTGGATGAAATTAGGAGATATTATCAACTTAAAGAAGATGGAATAATTACTGAAGAAGAATTTAATAAGAAGAAAAAACAATTATTAGGAATATAGAATTGTTATGATAAAAAAAATTAACTATGTTAATATTATATTCGGTTTTGTAATATTTTTAACATTAATGATTGTCCTAATAAGTTATTATTTAAGATAATTAACAATTAAGAATATGGTGGAATAAATATGAATACTCCTTGGGTAGAAAAATATAGACCTCAAACGTTAGATGAGGTGGTAGGTCAAGAACAGATAGTTTCAAGATTAAAAAGATATGTTGATGAAAATTCGTTACCAAATATTATGTTTACTGGTTCAGCCGGAGTTGGAAAAACTACTTGTGCATTAGCTTTGGCAAAAACATTGCTAGGTGAATACTGGCAACAAAATTTTTTAGAACTTAATGCATCTGATGCTAGAGGTATAGATACGGTAAGAAATGAAATAAAAAGCTTTTGTAAACTAAAAGCGGTAGGTTCTCCATTTAGGATAATCTTTTTAGATGAAGTAGATAACATGACAAAAGATGCACAGCAAGCATTACGTCGTGAAATGGAAATGTATACAAAAACATCTTCATTCATATTATCCTGTAATTATTCATCCAAAATTATTGATCCAATCCAATCAAGATGTGCAATATTTAGATTTGCGCCAATAAAGGCGATAGAAATTATTAATAGGCTTAAATATATTGCTAAAGAAGAAAATATTGAAGTCGAACAAACTGCATTAGAAAACATTGTATACTTTACACAAGGTGATATGAGACGTTCGATAAATATTCTTCAAGCCTCTACAACAGAGGATGGTAAAGTAACTGAAGAAACAGTATTTGATGTAATTAGTCGTGCAAAGCCAAAAGATGTAAGAAAAATAATCAACAAAGCACTTGACAAAGATTTCATGGGGGCAAGAGATTTGTTAAGGGATATTATGCTTGTTGACGGGATAAGTGGTGATGATTTAATAACACAATTATATCAAGAAGTAACAGAAATGTCAAAAGAAGGGTTCATTGATGAAGAAAATTTTGTAAAATTAATGGAATACATGAGTGAATGTGATTATAGAATTAGGGAAGGAGCTAATCCAAGGCTTCAATTAGAAGCTTTAATTAGTAAATTTTTATTAATTAAATAGGAAGCATTAAATTGAAATGGGTAGAAAAATATTCACCTAAAACATTAGGTGACGTACTTGGAAATGCTAAAATTAAAGCACAAATAGAAGTATGGGCTAATAATTGGTTGCAGGGGATTCCACAAAAACCATTATTATTGATGGGACCACCAGGTGTTGGAAAAACAACTATGGCTCATTTAGTTGGAAAAGAATATTTTTCTGAAACAATAGAAGTCAATGCTAGTGATAAACGATCATATGATATATTAAAAAGGAGTATTGGGGAAGCTTCACAAACAAAAAGCCTTTTCCAAGAAGGAAAAAAATTGTTGATAATGGATGAAGTTGATGGAATTAATGGTCGTGATGATTCTGGAGGGGTTCGAGCAATAAACGAAACTATCAAAAACTCCAAACAACCATTAATAATGATGGCTAATGATCCATATAGTAAACGTTTGACTTCCATAAAATCAAAATGTCAAGCGTTAAAATTTACAAAAATACACTCTAATTCAATTAATGCACAATTAAAACGAATCTGTGCTGAAGAAGATATATCTTATGAACCAGAAGCTTTAAAACTATTGAGTAAACAAAGCAATGGTGATTTAAGATCGGCAATTACAAGTTTAGAAGCTATTGTGGATGAATCAAAACATATTACTATAGATAGTATTTCAGTAATATCAAAAAAAGACAATGAACAAAATATTTTTGATACAGTCAGAACAGTTTTAAAAAGTAAAAATCCGGAACACGTGCTAGAAGCAATGAGAGTTGATGCCCAACCATCAATACTATTAGAATTCATTGCTGAAAATGTACCTAGAGAATATGAACGTGTAGATGAAATTGCAAAAGCATATGAAAACTTGGCATTAGCGGATTTAAACTTGGGAAGAGCTTTTAAAACACAAAATTATACTTACTGGAAATATGCATTTTTGTTTATGGGGCGTGGAGTAGCAAACAGCAAAAAACAAACTTATAAAAAGTTTGCCAGATACACTGGATCAACAGTATTTTCTAAATTATCAAAAAGTAGAAAAAGAAAAAATCTTGTGGAAGATGTAACTACGAAGATGGGAAAAAGATTGCACACATCACCTAAAGAATTAGAAAAACATTTACCCTATTATGAAGTATTATTTGAAGATAATGAAAGAGCCTATGATTTAAAAGAATACTTTAAATTAACAGATGATGAAATAAAATTATTCCGATCTAGAAAGATTCCTGCTTCAGTAGAGAAAAAACGTTTGAAAGAACTAAAGAAAAAACAAGAAGAAGAAAAAAGATTAAAAGAGCTTAAGAAAAATTCATCGAAAGAAAACGATAATTTAAAAAAGAAAGATAAAACAACAGGTTCTGATTCAAAATTTAAAGAGTTTAAAGAAGATAAAAATAATCAAAAAGTTAAAAAGACTAAAGAAATTAAAACTGATGAAAAAGCTTCCAAAGAACAAAAAGGTATTGAAGATTATTTAGAACCTGAACAAAATGAAGATAAAAAAGAAACCAAAACAAAAAAATATAAACAAACAACATTATTTGATTTTTAACCTCCTCCTAAATTTTTCTATTTTTTAGAAGTTTTTAAATTTAATGAAAAACTATATTTTAATATAATATATAATTTATTTAAAGTGATTATAGAGTTGTTGATTAATGTTTTTTTATACTGATAATATGATGAAATATGCATTTTCAGATAATTTAACTAATGAAGAAGATTTATCTGGATATGCAATTATGGGCGTACCATTTGATAGTACAACCAGTTATAAATCTGGTTCTAGATATGGTCCAAAAGCTGTAAGAGAAGCATCATACAATTTTGAATCTTACAATTTACGATTTAATACTTCATTAACAGTAGATAATTATGATATTGGCGATATCAATGTTGCTACGGGGAATTATGAAAAAACAAATATTATGATTGAAGATACCATTCTTTCATTATTTGAAATTGGTTTACGACCAATCGTTATTGGTGGGGAACACACGATATCTTTTGGTGTTTTAAAAGCCATACATGATTATGATGAGGAGTATTTTCATAATATGACCGTAATCCATTTTGATGCTCACTTTGATATGAGAGACGAATATCTTGGTGAAAAGTACTCTCATGCATCAGTGTTAAGAAGAATTCATGAGTTAAATCCTAAAGAAATTGTTCAAATAGGTATTAGATCAGCAGAATTTGATGAATATCAGTATGTTAAAAAACAAGACAATATAACGTTTTTTACTAATCAGGATATTATCAAAAATAAGAAACAAGTTTTAAATTACTTAGAAAATATTAATACTCCCTTATATATATCCGTTGATATTGATGTTTTGGATCCTTCATATGCCCCTTCAGTTGGAACTCCCGCTCCTTGTGGGATAACACCTATAGATTTAGAAGATATGATGGGGATATTGTCAGTAAAAGATACTGTTGGTCTGGATGTTGTAGAAGTATCTTCAGATACTATAGGAGATTCAACAAGCATTAATGCAGCTAAAGTAATTTATGATTTTTTATGTTTAAAAGAATAAAAAGGTGAAAATATGTTTCCAAATGTTAGAATGAGACGAATGAGAACTGATGAAAGAATTAGAGCAATGTTTAGAGAAACCGATGTTGATATTGGTGACTTAATATATCCAGTCTATATTAAAGAATCTACAAAAAGTGGCGAACCAGAAGAAATTGGAACTATGCCTGGTCAATACAGATATTCTGTAGATGATGCAGTTGATTTTGCAGGATTGTTGGAGGATGATGGTTTAACATCAGTAATATTATTTGGAATACCGGATAATAAGGATGAAGTAGCTAGCTCTGCATATAATCCTAATGGTATAATTCAACAAACTATCAAAGGACTCAAAGAACAAACAAACTTAGTGGTCTTGGGTGATGTTTGTATGTGTGAATACACAAATCATGGGCATTGTGGAATAATTAAGGACGAGTATGTACAAAATGATGAAACGTTAGAATATTTGTCAAAGATTGCAGTCAGTTATGCTGATGCGGGTGTTGATGTTATTGCTCCTAGTGACATGATGGATGGTAGAGTTAAAGCAATTAGGGAAGGATTGGACTTGAATGGATATATCAACACTCCTATTTTTTCGTATGCTGCGAAATATGCTTCAACATATTATGCGCCTTTCAGGGATGCTGCAGATTCTACACCAAGTTTTGGAGATAGAAAATCATATCAAATGGATCCTGCAAATTTCAATGAAGCATTACGTGAAGTCCAATTGGATGTTGATGAAGGAACAGATGCCATTATAGTAAAACCTGCTTTACCTTATTTGGATGTTTTAAAAGCAGTAAAAAATAGATTTAAAATGCCTACTATAGCATATCAGGTGAGTGGGGAATATTCTATGATTACAGCAGGAATAGAAAAAGGTTACATCACAAAAGATTTGTTGGATGAAACTTTGCTGAGTATTAAAAGAGCTGGTGCAGATATGATAATAAGTTATTTTGTACCTCAACTATTAGATATTGAATAATTCTTCTCCCATTAATTTTCCCTTTTTTTACAAATATTAATTATTAATTAATTACAAAGATTAATTATAATGAATAATAATATTTTAAATCTTAATTTTATTATCACAATTAATGAAACTCAACGAATATTTGGAGGATTAAATGGTATATGATACTAAATTATCGGGATATTGCTAAATTGGGTGAATTAGCAACACTGTTTGAAGTTAGTGGAACTCCTAAACCAGGTAATGTTCATAGAACTAAAAATTTTGAAAATATGCTTTATGAAGATTTTCTTATTAGTAGTGTTATATTAAGGGAAAATTTAGAACAAGTAGCATATAGTTCTTCAAGATATTTTCCAAATATGTTACATAAAATAGGTATTGGAAAAGCGATTTATAATACTGTTCGAAATACAAATAATTTAGTTCAAACCAATACTAATTTAGGTATTAGTATGTTGTTTATTCCAATAGCAGCCGCATTTGGATCTTTTAATGAACAATCTACAATAGCAAATTTGCCTAGAACTGTCAAATTAATACTTAAAAGTACTCAGACAAATGATGCAATCTCGTTAGTAAATGCTATTGTTTTATCTAAAGCTGGAGGTATGGATAATAAAACTTCTAAATATGATGCAAAAAATGATAATACAATTAACGATATAATTCAAAACAATGTAAACATTTATGATTTATTTAGAATGTCAGCAATGTATGATAAAATTTCATATGAATTAATTAATGGTTTGCCAGTATTGTCTGAATATGGGTATCCTGCTTATGCAATGCATTTTAGAGATTATTCACAAAATGATGTGACATTGCAAATATTTTTAACTATTCTTGCCAATGTGCCGGATACGTTAATATATCGAAAATATGGAAAACAGGTGGCTGTTGATGTCTCGAAAAGAGCTAAAGAAATTTTAAAAACCACTGAAATAGCTACTTATGATAGATTAAAAGCATTAAATAGTTTTGATAAATATCTAAGAGAAAAAAAATACAATCCTGGAACAACTGCTGATTTTACAGCGGCTTCTTTATTTATAGGATTAGTTGATAGATATTCAGTAACAGGTTTAATAAATAAATAGGAGGAAAATAATTTGTTAGATAAAGTAATTAACGAATTGCATTTATACGAAAAAAAATTACTTAAAGAAATAGCTGATGATTCAGATCAAACACCAGAAGAAATTGCCGAAAAAGCAGATATTCCAGTTAAAGCTGTAACTAGTGCAGCAGGAATGTTATCTAGTAAAGATATTATTACAGTGGATAAAAATGTTAAAGAAACAATTGGATTATCTGATGAAGGAAAAGATTATGCTCTAAACGGGTTACCTGAACACAGAATTTTAAAAGCATTACAGGAATTTTCAAATGAGGGTATTTTGGAGGTTCCGATAAATGATGTAATGGAAAAAGCTGGAATATCAAAACACCAAATGAATTTCTCAATTGGAGTATTGATGCGTCGAAAATGGGCTAAAATGAACAAGGGAAAACTATCATTAACTGAAGAAGGTAAAAATGTTAATATAGAAGAATTACCGGAATATAAATTCTTAAAAGGCATATTTAAAAGAAAAGAAGTGGATGATTCAGAAATTCCTGAAGAATATAAAGATATTAAAAAAGAATTTGATAAAAGAAAAGATCTGTTTGATATCAAAACTAAACAGGAATTCAAATTTAAATTAAATGACTTGGGAAATAAAATTCTTGACAAAGGTTACGAAATTCAAGAAGAAGCAACACAATTAACTCATGAACACTTAAAAACAGGGTCCTGGAAAAATTTACATTATAGAGGTTATGACATTAATGCATCAGCTCCAAATAGTTTTCCAGGTAAAGTACATCCATTACAGCAAACTATAGAAGAAATAAGGAATGTATTTATTGATATGGGTTTTGATGAAGCTAAAGGAACTATTCTAGAATCAGCATTTTGGAATTTTGATATGTTGTTCCAACCACAAGATCATGCGGCTCGTGAAATGCAGGATACATTTTATGTAAATAATCCTCCTATTGCAGATTTGCCTGATAAAGAATTAGTACAAAAAACTCAGGCTGAACATGAATATGGAGGAAATACTGGAAGTCAAGGTTGGAAATATAAATGGGATATTGAAGTAGCAAAACAAATGGTTTTAAGAACACATACTACGGGGTTATCTGTCCGATATCTATCAGAACATGAACCACCTTTAAAAATGTTTTCGGTAGGCAGAGTATTCCGTAGAGAAACTTTAGATTATAAACATTTACCTGAATTTCATCAAGTAGAAGGGATTGTTGCAGGAGATGATATGAGTTTTAAAAATCTTTTAGGAATTCTTAAAGAATTTTATAAAAAATTAGGATTTAAAGTCAGATTCAGACCAGCTTATTTCCCGTATACTTATCTTTCAATAGAATCGGAGATCTATGTTCCTGAAAAGAAAAGTTGGATGGAATTAGGAGGTTCTGGAATGTTCAGACCCGAAGTTTTAGAACCATTAGGAATAAAAACACAAGTTGCCGCTTTTGGTTTGGGAATAGAACGTTTAGCTATGATGAGATGTGATGTAGAAGATATACGTATGTTATATCAAAGTGATATAGGATGGTTAAGAAATTTACCAGTAACAAAAAATATTAAATCATTTTAGATAGAGGTGTTCTTATGGTTATAAGTCCTTTAGAATTTAATCTTGAAGCAATAACAAACACAATAATAATGTTAGAAAAAGAAAATAAAGATGAAAACAAGGAAAAAATAGAAAGTCTTAAAAAAGAACGAGATAAATTATTAAAAGAATTAAAAGTATTTTAATTTCATCATATCTTTTTTAGAGTTTTATATTTTTTAGGTTGATAAAATGGAATTGTTGGTTAGTGCAATAAATTTAAAAGAAGCAAAAGAAGCAACTCTTGGAGGAGCAGATATTCTTGATGTAAAAAATCCTAAAGAAGGTTCCTTGGGAGCTAATTTTCCATGGGTAATTAAAGAAATAAGTGATTATGCCATAAATGAAATTATCCTCAGTACAACAATAGGTGATGTTCCATATAAACCGGGTACAGTATCATTAGCAGCTTTAGGAAGTGCAGTTTCAGGTTCTAATTATATTAAAGTAGGATTGTATGGTACAAAAAATTATGAAGAAGCCTTCGAAGTTATGCAATCAGTTGTAAGAACTATCCAGGAATACGATTCTAATATAATTGTTGTTAGTTGTGGATATGCTGATGCTTATCAGATAGGTTCAGTATTGCCAGAAGATATCCCTAAAGTAGCCTATGATAGTGGTTGTGATATTGCAATGTTGGATACTTATATTAAAGATGGCCATCGATTAACAGATCATATGACAAAAGAACAATTACAGAAATTTGTTGATTCTGCCCATAATTTTGGATTAAAAGTAGCTTTAGCAGGTTCAGTCAATAAAGAAGACATTTCTATGTTAAAAAGTATAAACTGTGATATCATGGGAGTAAGAGGTTGTGTATGTTCAGGTGGCGATAGAAATACTGGAACTATAGATAAAAATTTAGTTCGAGACTTAAAAGATAACATTTAATTAGAATTTTAGATAAAGATATTACTAATATAAAATTTTAATAAAATTTAGAATTTTATATATTAAAACGTTGATTTTTATATAAAGGGGCATTATATGAGTAAATTTACAGATAAATTAATAAAAGCAGAAGATACTTATACATTTGATGATTTTTTAATTAAGCCAGGATTGTCTAGTATAGAACCTAAAGATGTAGAATTAAATACCAAAGTATCTACAAATTTTGAATTAAACATACCTGTGATTAGTTCTGCTATGGATACAGTTACGGAATCAGAAATGGCTGTTTCATTAGCTAGACAAGGGGGATTAGGAGTAATCCATAGAAATTTAACTGTAGAACAAGAAGTTAAAGAAGTTAAAAAAGTTAAATATGCTAATGAATTAACAGTTAAAGAAGTAATTACAATATCACCTGAAGAAACTGTTGCAGATGCACAGGATATAATGGATATTGAAGGTGTCAGTGGATTACCTGTTGTTAACGAGGAAAATATAGTAATTGGTATTATAAGTCGAAGGGATATAAAACCATTACGAGGAAAACGTTTAAACACTATTGTTAAAGAAGTAATGACTCATAATGTTGTAACTATTTCTGAAGACATTGATACTGAAGTCGCATTAGATTTAGCTTATGAAAATAAGGTTGAACGATTACCAGTAGTTTCAGAAAATAATCAACTAGTTGGTATCGTTACAATGAAGGATATTCTTGAAAGAAAAAAATTTCCCAACTCTGTAAGGGATAAAAATGGAAGATATCTAGTAGCTGCAGCCTGTGGTCCTTTTGATATTGATAGAGCTATGGCTTTAAGTGATGCTGGAGCTGATATTATAGCTATAGATAGTGCCCATGGTCATAAAACAGATATTATCGAATCTGTTCGAGAAATGAATAAAAATGTTGAATCAGATGTTTTGTTAGGTAATATTGCAACAGCAAAAGCAGCAGAAGATATATTAAAAGCTGAAATAAATGGTATTAAAGTAGGTATTGGTCCTGGTTCAATATGTACAACAAGAATTGTTGCAGGTGTTGGAGTACCTCAACTAAGTGCTGTTTCTAGTGTAGCTGATGTTGCTGCAGATTATGATGTTCCAGTAATTGCTGATGGTGGATTAAGATACTCAGGAGATGTAGCTAAGGCATTGGCAGTAGGTGCAAATGCTGTAATGGTTGGTAGTTTGCTTGCAGGTACTACTGAATCACCTGGAGAAATGACCATTAGAAATGGTAGAAAATACAAGCAATATAGGGGAATGGGTTCACTTGGTGCAATGACCGGTGGTGTTGGAGCAGGTAAAGATAGATATTTCCAAGGTTCTTCAAGCAATATGAATTCAACAAAATTAGTGCCAGAGGGTATTGAAGGTGTAGTACCGTACAAAGGTGAGGCCAGTCAGATAATATATCAATTAATGGGTGGACTAAAATCTTCAATGGGATATGTTGGAGCAGCATCTATAAAAGAAATGCATGAAAAAGCAGAATTAGTACACATTACTCCAAATGGTATGTCCGAAAGTCATCCTCATGATATAACTATTACAAACGAAAGTCCTAACTATCATCCTAGAAGTTAGGAAAATAAGCCCCATTATTTTTTTTTATGGTTTTAATTCTTTAATATCTTCTGGGTATTTACCCAGGATTCTTTCCATAAGAGACATTTTTTTAATTTCAGCAAACATTACATTATACTGTTTGTTCTCATTTTGAATATCGTTGAATTCCTCATGTAATTTATTTAAGTTTTCAACAATATGCTTATAATCACTACGTGCAGTTCTAGTATCTTTTTGTTGTTGTTTAAGTTCATCTGTTAATGTTTTTAAAGATTCATTAAGTATAGAATTATCACTTTTTAGGTTGTTGTACAAAACTTCCAAATTATCATATTGCTGTTGTAATAATTCTTTTTCTCTTTCAGGTACAGTTGAAATTCCTTTAAGTTTGATATTTTCTTCTTTTAATGACTGGTTATTAGCTTCTAATTCTTTATTTGTAAATGATAATTTTTCTTTTTCAGATTTTAATTCAGCTATCATATCAGTACTTTCTTCTAATTTTTCTGAAATGTTTTTATCATTTGATGTTTGAATAACTAACTTGTTATTTTCTTTAGTAATATCATTAATTTTTTCTTCTTGTTCATTGATTTTATTTTGGAGATCATTATTACTATTTATAAGAGTAGTGTTTTTAGTATCCAAATCCAAAAGTTTGTTGTTTAAAGAAGAATTATCTTTTTCAAGATTATTATTTTCTTCTTTTAGTTTTGCAACTTCCTTTTTAAGTTTTTCTATTGTTTTTTGTGATGAATCATAATTATTTTTCATCGTTTCCATTTCTTCAAAATTAATGATTTTATTGTTGTTGTAAAGTATTAATAAGTTTTCTAAAGCTTCACCAATTTTAACTCCATTTTTTTCAGCATTTTCCTTAAACTTATGCCACTCTTCGATATTTTTTATTCTTGCAGTAGCTTGACCTGAAGTCATAAGTACACCATCATTCATTCTATGTTAACATTTTAATTATATTGTTAACTTTCTTTTTTTCAATATATTAACTTTGTTTTTTGTTAATTTCATTATCCGTGAAAAATATTTTCATCAGCAATGTTTTCATATTGTTAACATTTTGTTTACAAAGTTAACATTTTGATTTTTTTTGTTAACAAATGTTTTCAAAGAATTTTTTTTTAACAATATTCCTTATTAAAATATGTTAAAAGTTAACTTTTTGTTAACAATTAATTCTTAATGTTAACTTGCCTATTATTTTTGTTTTCAGTGATTTTCTTCATCTGAAACGTTATATGATCTTTTTCTTTTTTAATTGTTATCTTGAGTTCCATATATTTTTCTTTATGTTAACTACTATATAAATGTTGTTAACATTTGTTAACATTTTGTTTTCATATAACTTTTTTCTGTAATGAATTTTCTTTAAATGTTTTTTTTTGTTAACATTTAACTTCTCTTAAAACAATTATTTTTTATTTAATCAACTAAAAACTAAATTCATTTAATTAGTAACAAACTGTTTTCAGCTGTTAACATTTTGTTAACAATTTGTTTTCATTATTGAATTTTATTTTTTTAAATTCTCCGGGATCATATCACTTATTATTTGATATTGTATGAAAAAAATATTATTTTTAAGATTTATATATTTATGGGGAATTATTTATGTAAAATCATTTCTAAAATTTCTTTTAATAGATTTTTTTTACATTTGATTCAGTTTTTTTCATTAAATATAAAATGAAATTTTGTTAACTGGTGTTAACATTTTAAAAAAAGTAGTTTAACCATTTTTAGAAGGGTAATGTTAGATAATCAGTTATCTTTATATTTTTTTCTATAGCTTTTTCTTTATTTTCTTTAGACATGAAAAGTGCTAGATCCGCATAGTTGTATTGTGCTTGTTTAAGTGAATCTATTATTGTAGATACTTCAGTTAGTGGTTTAAGGCCATCATATGTTTCAACTAATAAACACATTTTTTTGAAAGATAACTCTTCAGGCATATCTATAATTACTTCTTCTGGTTCGATATCTAATTTTTCTGCAATAGCATGTTCTGCTTCGGTCAAATATTTCTTTTTCATATCTACAATTTTTGAAGGTTCTTCAAATTGTGCTAAGTTAATAGTGTCTGTTTTTTTGTATAATTGGCGAGTATCTAAGTTTTTCATAGTTTTTTCAGGTAGTCCTGGAGTGTTTCTTGTTATATTTATTAAATCACCATCATCTAAGTGTCTTAGTTGTTTTTCTTCTATGATATTGTCGTCTAATAGTCTTTTCAAGGATACTCTAAACATTCCATTTACTATACGTGTTGTATGATGTTGATAGACTGTAGGGTACATGAAATATCTTGCTAGTAATGTAGATTCTGCTGCTTGTACACCTTTTTCAGTTAATACGAGGTTATCTTCATTAAACGTTAAACTGTAAATGAGCCTTTCGGTATCAATTACTCCGTAAGCAACTCCTGTATAATAGGAATCTCTAGCTAAATAGTCCATACGATCAACATCTAAATCACCCGAAATGATTTTGCCGTATTTTGTTTTTCCATCAATTATGCTGGTAATTAATGATATGTCGAATTTTTCTTCAATTAAATCAGTTATACTTGAGTCTTTAATAATTTCTTTAGTTATTGTTTCGTGTTTATGTTTTAATGCTCTTTCGGATACGTGAGAAAATGGTGAATGTCCTACGTCATGAAGTAAACCACATACTCTAAGTAATTCTATGACTTCTTCATCTAAGCCTAATCTAGTTCCTAACTTATTTGCTAAGGATAATGTTCCTATTGAGTGTTCAAATCGAGTATGGTTTGCTCCTGGATAAACTAAATTTGTGAATCCTAATTGTTTTATGCGTCTTAATCTTTGCATTTCAACAGTATCCACGATTTTTAATTCGTAATCTGTTAGATGTAAATCGCCGTGAATACTATCTCTAATAAATCCCATTTTAAACAACTCTCAATTTTTATTTAAAGTTCACTTAATTCTTTTTTATGAAGTTTTTTTATTCGTTCAACACCTTTTATTTCTTTAATAACTTTTTCAACAGATTTTGGAACTAATATTTCCCAGTTGTCATCATTTAATATTCTTTTCCTAACTTCTGTTCCAGAATACTCTTTTCGATTAAATAATGGGGGTTGTATAACGTTGTAATTTTCTTCTTCAAATAATTGTTGGACTAAACTGTTTCCAGAGTATACTTTTGAAAAGGGTGGTGTTAACATTTTAACATGGCCTACCCATAAGGAGTTACAGGAAATGTCTTCTAAAGGAATAATGTAATATCTTGATGAATCAATTTTATATTCTCTTAATGCTTTGCTAAGCATCAATATTCTCTCTCCACCGGTGAATGGGTTTGAATGTGTATGACTTTTATCTGAACTACCTATTCCTATAATTAATTCATCCACTTCTTTTAAAGTTTCTTGAATAACATTTATATGTCCAATATGTACTGGTTGCATTCTACCAATAAGTAGTCCCCTTTTTCCATTCATAAAATTCATCCATACATTAAATAATTTTTCTAATTGTTATTTATTTAATTATTTAATACTATTTATAGTTTTCAATGTTTTTTTAACTTTTTTTTTATCTTATCTATTGATTAAATAATTTACATTAAAATATATTTCATTAATTCTAATTTTTTCATAATAAAATTTTATATTATTATTTATTTTCTATTTTGTTTGATAGAAAAACTTTAAATATTTTCTTTAAAAGATATAATATTATAATAATATAATAGTCCTTTAGGGTAGTGGCAATCCTACGAGACTCTGGATCTTGTGACAGCGGTTCGACTCCGCTAAGGACTATATTTTTCTAATTTTAAGGTGTATTAGATGAATTTCATCTCCAAAAACATTTATTACGATGATTTTTTTGATTTTTTTATAAAAAAAAATTCTATAATTATCAAATTAAAAAAAGACAATAACTTGTTAATTTCTTCATGGCATAATGGAGGATATAATGAAAACATCAAACATGTTGTCAATCAATCATTAGAAGGACAAGATTATTTGAACATGGAAAAATATGGTTATGGAAAATTTCAAGAATTATATTTTAAAGAGTTAGGTTTTGATTCTCAGAATACTGTTGGTATTACTACTTCTGCTTGTATGGATAATTATGGGTTTTCTATAAAACAATATGAAAATTTAAAAGTTGTTTCTATAGTTACTGCTGGTGCAGATAAGAATGGAATTAAAGCAGGGGATTCTGCTTCTTTTTATGAATACAATAATTATTATTTTAAACATTTTGGAACCATAAATATTATCACCATAATCAATGCCAATTTAGAAGCTGGTGCTTTAGTTACAGCAGGTTTAACCATAACTGAGGCTAAAACTTCTGTATTACAAGATTTAAAAGTTGAAAGTCAATTTTCAACGAATATTGCTACTGGAACTGGAACGGATGGATATTGTATTATTTCTAATAAGGAATCTAATAATCACATTGAAAATGCAGGTAAACATTCTAAATTGGGTGAATTAATCGCAAAATCTGTGCAAGATGCTACTAAGAAAGCATTATATTTACAAACTGCAATATGTGAAGAGTATCAAAAAACAGTATTGAGTAGATTGTCTCGTTTTAACATTGACTTTGATGATTTATTGTATTTAAGTAATTTGTCAGAAATAGATTATGTAAAAAATTTTTATAACTTCAACAATAATCCTAAAAATGTCGCTTTTGTCAGCCTGATAATAAATTTAATTGATGAAGTCCAAGTGGGATTATTGGATTTGGATGATGTTCAGGATATGGTTAAAAGTATTATTTTTTCACATTTGCATATAGATGTATCTGATAAAATAATAGAAAAAAATAATGATATTTTAGAATTATTAATTAAATCCATTAATAAATACCTGGAAAAGAATGTTACTTAATTAAAATAATAGGTAAATTGATATTTTTTATAACATTCTGTGCAAAACTCCCCAATAACGTACTGGATAAACTAGTTTTTCCATGAGTTCCTAACATGACACAATCAGCTTCACTTTTTCTTGTCAGCGTCATAATATCATATTTTGGGCTTCCATAAATAATTTGACTTTCACATTTAACATTATTTTCTAATGCATTGTCAACAATTTCTTTAATATATTCTTTTGCATTATTTTCTAGTTCTTCATATGGTTTTGTTTCTTGTTGGTCAATAATGTTAGTTACAATTAGGGTTGCACCTATTTTTTTTGCTAATTGTACTGCTTCAAAACCTGCTTTTTTTGCTAATTGTGATCCATCAATAGGTACTAATATTCTTTCATACATGTTTTATTCCTCGTATTCTGATATTAAAAATTTTTCAGTAATTTCTTTTGGATTTCCAGTGTCAACTAATTCTCCCTTGTTTATAAGGATGGTTCTAGTAGATACTTCTTTAACAAATTCCATTGTATGGCTAACTAAGATGATTGTTGTTCCAAGTTTTTCATTAATTTTTTTCAATGAATTGGCTACTTGTCTTAAAGTTACTGGATCTAAATCTCCAAATGGTTCATCAAGTATTAAAATATCTGGTTGTGAAGCTAAAACTGTTGCCATTGCAACTCTAACTTTTTGTCCGCCTGATAATTCAATAAATTGTCTACTAAGCAGAGGTAATGGTAAATCTAATGCTTCAAATACTGGTTTTGCATATTCTATAACTTCTTCTGTTTTAATATTTGGGAATAAAATGTTAAGTATTTCTGGACTTAAATTTATTTTTTCTAATTTTAGAATAGCTTCATCTTTGGATAAATCAGTTAATTGATAAATAATATCTAACGCTTCTTTGCTGATACCCATTTCTTCAGCTTTATCTACTGCATATTTATATACATCATCTGTTTTAGGTGAAATTTTATATCTAAGTTGATTAATGATTGGAGTATGTGGTGTAAGAGCAAATTCTTGGTGCATAAAACCCATATTTTTGCGTAATTCCATCCGATTTTCTCCGAATTCATTCATCTTTATCCATTCATCATTAATTTTTATTTCAATATCTCCAGAATCGGGCTGTTCAAATCCTGCAATCATTCTCAGAATTTCTGTTTTTCCAGAACCAGTAGGACCTATAATTGATAGAATTTCACCTTTTTTTACTTCAAAATTGATATCATCAATAGTTAATACATGTCCTCCCTTGTATAAATAGAAATCCCGTGTAAGATGGTTGACTTTAATTATTGGTTCTGTTCGGTTCATATTGCTTATAGGATATATTTCCTCTTCATCTTTAAGAAAATCACTAATAACTTTCTTAGGTTCATCTATTTCTTCAACTTTACCATTGAACATAAGCATGATTCTATCTGCCATATATTCTTGTATTTCAGGTTGGTGTGATACTATAATAACTGTTGTATGGTATTTCTCATGTATTTTTTTAATGGTGTCTAATACTTCTTTTCTTTTCTTTGGACTACTCATGGTGGCTGGTTCATCAAGTAATAATATTTCTGGTTTTTTGGCTAACTGTCTTGCCAAAACTAATCTTTGTTTTTCTCCACCACTTAATACTGGGGCAAAATGATTAGCTTTTTCTTTTAATCCTACAGTTTCTAAGATGTCCATAGCTTCTTCCATGTATTCATCTTTAATCTCATTTATATCTGCTGTTGTTTCATCACCAGTTTTGATACCATAAAGTTTATGTATAACATTTTCAACAGCAGTTTTTGACCATAAACCAAATGATCTTTGTAAATGGATTGCAGTTTTCTCTTTTAAATCATTTTTATAGTTATTGTATGTTTTTGGAGTTATGGTTATGTCATCAATAGTTATACTTCCTTCATCAAATGATTCAACTCCCCTTAATATTCTCATAAGAGTTGATTTTCCAGAACCACTTATACCCATTATTCCAAATATTTCATTATCTTTAATTTCAAAAGATACATCATCCAATGCTTTTATTCGATTATTATCTTTTAATTTGTATATCTTTGTTAAATGTTCTACTTTAATCATGTGATTTAACACCATTCTTTATGTCTTCTTTTCTTTAATTATTCTTTTGTTAAAAAAAGTAATTAAAATTTTATCATAAATCATTTATCATGTATTTAGAATATTATCGATATATTAAAATAAATTTTAATTTTATTTTAAATAATTATTTAAATCTATTTAAATAGTCTATTTTTAATAATTTTTAAGTTAAAAAATTATATATTATTATTTTAATATATATATACTTATTCAAATTATAATAATTTATTTTATAATAATTTGATTTAATAATTATAGGGAATTGATTCAAAATGTCAAATAAGAAAATAATCTTATTTGCAATAACTCTTGTAATTTTATTAATTGGTGTGACAGCAGTAAATGCTGGAGAAATAACTAATAAAACAATAACAAAAGATTCAACACCAACCATAAAAACAAATAAAATTATTAAAGATACGAGTACGTATAAAGTTAATAAAGATAATAAAAAGACAGGAACTATTGCAAATACTACTAAAAAAACTTTAAATAAAGATAAAGTACAAACAAAATCAGTTAAAAAAGAACCAGGAACACATGTAATAAATACAGATACTTTCAGTGATTACTTTGATTCTGAAGGTAACATGAGTAATACTATAAAAAATGGGGACGTATTGGATTTCCAAGGAAAAATCTACCGAAATCAATCTATGACAATATCAGTACCTGTAAATATAACCAGTTCAACAAAAGATGCATTAATAAGTTTAAACACTACAGCCGAAGGATTTGATGGTAAAAATTTAGGTAATTCATTTGTAATAAATAATGAATCATCATACACAAATATAACCGGCATATCATTTTTCAATACTCAATTTGTTATAAGAAATGCATCACACGTTACAGTAAACAATGTAACAGCAAATGTAACAAATCAAAAAATAGGGGCTGGAGTTGGACACTTTACAGCAAGAGAATACTGTGAGTATATCACAATAGAAAATAGTAAATTTATCACAGACAACAATCAAGGACACAGTACCTTAGTATTTTCCGGGGTAAAACATAGTACTATAAGAAATAATACAGTAATAGGAATTGGAAATATTGGAAACCTAATTTACTTAAACACATACAATTTAGATGGTGTTGATGTAGAAAATGCTGCTATGCTAAATGTAAACAACACCATAGAAGATAATTATTTGGATGGTACTGATACTGTTGTACAATCCATTTGTTATGGAATTACAATAGCTGGAACCAATAACACCATACGAAACAATACGATAAAATATTCTGGTGTTGGAATTACAACAGCAATGGTAGATAGTGATAAAAGTCAAAGTATAGGAACAAAAATCATAGGAAATACTTTGATTGGTGGATGTAATATAAATACTCCTGACAATGGTGAAGTAATCAACAATACCGCATATAAACTATCAATAACTATGCCAAATTCAATAATAGAATCAAACAACTTTGAAAATGTTATTGTATCGGTAAAAGATATTGTGTTGGATAATCATACAATTACAGGTAATTTAACATTCTCTGGAAAATCAAGTAATGTCACTGTAAAAAATTCAAACATAACAAACATTACAATTTACGGAACTGATTCAGGTTCTAAACGTGAAGATATCAAAATCTTTAACAGCACAATAGGATACTTAATAATTGGACAAACTGATGCTGGATCAAGATTAGATCGGGCAAATGGTTATGTAACTAATCTTGAAGTAAATGAAAACAACATCACTGAAGGAGTCTTCATTGTTGGAAGATATAATGAAAATATCAATATTATAAACAACAAGATTATCACAAACAATAACTATGCAATAAATTTAACTGTAACCAAACTAGAGGGATTATCAATCAAAAACAATGAATTAAGAAGTAAAAGTGGAAATGGAGTAAATTCCATTAAAACAATTTCTAATTCATATTATTCTATGTTTGAAGAAGGAATTGAAGGAAATACTCCTGAAGAAGAAAGAATTATCGTCCTACAAAATACCACAATAAATATTAACACAACTCAATTTGACATTAATAAAGAAGCAACAATTATAGCCATAGTACTAAGTGGAAACAATAAGGTAAGTGATGGGGATGTTGTATTTAAATATGCTAATGGAACAGTAATAGGAACAAAACCAGTTTATTCAGGAGAATCCAAATTAAAAATTACGTTTACCAAAGCAGGAATAGAAACAATAACTGCAACTTATCTAGAAAACGAAGATTACAATTCATCAACAACAACCGCAGCAATAAAAATTAACAAAGTAAGCACAACAACAAAAGTAAACTCAGTAACAACAAAAATTAATGACACAGTTACGATTACCGCTACAGTTACAAACAGTTTAAACACAACAACAGAAGGAAATGTATTATTCAAAGATGCTTCAGGTAAAGTATTATCTACAGTGAAATTAGTTAACGGTGTTGCAACCTATAAAACAACATTCAAAACTGCCGGAACTCAGAAAATATCTGCAGTTTACTCCGAAACAGATTATTATAAATCATCTAGTGCAACAAGTACAATAACTGTTAATAAGTTAAACACTAAAGTCAGTATAGACTCAGTTAATGGTAAAGTAAATGATTATGTTACTGTTTCGGTTAAAGTGTTTGATGCTAACAGTAAGGCTGTTTCTGAGGGTGAGGTTAGTTTGAAACTTAATGGTGTTTTGCTTAAGGATTCTAAGGGTAATGTTGTTAAGTTTGCTGTTAAGAATGGTGTTGCTAGTGGTAAAGTTTTAGCTGATTCTAGTTGGATGAAAAGTGGTGTTAAGTTAACTGCTTCTTATCTTGGAAGTGCTAATTATGTATCCAGTAGTGGTGTGACGTCTTCTGTTAAGGTTGTTAAGCATACTGCTGTTTTAACGACTACTGTTACCAGTAGTGCTGTTGGTGGGGACACTATTACTATTAAGTCAAAGGTCGTAGAAGGTAAAACTCTTTTAAATAAGGGTAAG
>JAFRMD010000130.1 GCA_017430835.1 Methanosphaera sp. | reverse complement strand
TTAATTATTAGTAAAAAATCAATTAAACTTTAATTCTTAAATGATAGAAAATATTGAAAATTATAAATTATTTATAAGAAAAATAGAGCAAGTAAATCAATTTAAAAAATAGTGAAGAATGATAATTGTTGCACACCCTCCTATTTTATGGTTTAATGGTTTGTTTATGTCCTTTTTTGTAGTGTATATGATGTTTGGTTTGATGTATGTATATTTGCTGTTGCTTGAATCATTAATTTGTACTATTTTTTTGTGCATGTAAGTCACTTTCATTCACCTCAAAATATTATTATACCTATACCCCTATGGGTATAATATTTATTATAAAACTAATAGTATATAAAGGTTATGATTAGAATACATTATATACCAATAAAACAATATATTAATAATTATAAAATATCCCATTGGAGTGATAAAATGCCATACATTAGAATTAAAGCTTACCCAAAAGATGAAGACACTAAAAAGAAAGTAGTGGAAGAAATAAATGACATATTCCTCAAATACTGGGGATGTCCACAGGAAGCACTATGCATATCCATAGAAGAGGTTGAACCTGAAAAATGGAATGAATCAGTCAGAGAAGTGGAAATATTACCTAATCAGGAAAAAATGATGATATTTGATGGAAAAAAACAATACGAATAAATAAACCAATACTCCAAACAATAATAATCATGCTGATAATCTTCCCCACTTTTTTATTTTATAATTAAACCCATTTTTTAATACTAAAAAAAATATTAAAACCTATGATAAACAAATGCTTAGAAAAATAGTTGATACGATTTTTTTTTATTAATAATAACAATATTTATTTTTATATGGATAATTTAGCCATGATTAATTAATTATAAATAATATTGACTACAAAAATTAATATAAATAGAATAATCTAGTGATTAATTATGAACATAAAACATAACCTGGCATTAAGAATGGGTAAACTAACCTTAGCTATTCTCAAACTATTTAACAAAAATGGTACTGCACTACCAGGAAAGGTTGCTTTAACAATCGATAACTCATTTTTAGATGCCATAAACAAAAATTGTGATAGAATCATATTAATCACGGGAACAAATGGTAAAACAACTACCAATAACCTCATTAACCATATCATTAGTGATTATAATGTGTTGTCAAACCTTAGAGGTGCCAATATGCCTCAAGGTATAGCCAGTACATATGTAAGAAACACCCGGGAAAGCTATGATTATGGAGTTTTTGAGGTAGATGAAGGATCATTGGACTACATCAGCAGCTTTTTGAAGCCTGATTATATTATTCTAACCAACTTCTTTAGAGATCAGCTTGACCGTTACGGTGAAATTGAAGGGATAATCAATGAAGTACTTGAAGACATCAAGCTGCTACCGGAAAGCAGATTAATCATTAACTGTGATGATCCATATGTCAATCAGTTTAGAAATAAGTTGGATAATGAAGTAATCGGATTTGGAGTAGACATCAAATCAGAATCAGCAGAGAATTATCTGAATCTTAAGAAATGTCCATTATGTGGACGTAAACTGACCTATACCAATTATTATTATGGACATCTGGGCACATATGAATGTCAGGAATGCGGATTCAATAATAACAAAAAAGAATACAGTGTCATTTCTGCTGTTGAAAATGATTCTTCCCAGACAATTACCATAAAACATGATAATAATGAATATGTCATCGAATATCCATATGTTGGATTGTACAATGCATATAACCTATGTGGTGCATTTGCATTATCGGATGAATTGAATTTTAATCTTGATAAAAGTATTGAAAAGATAGAATCATTCACCTTTAGCATAGGCAGGATGGAAGAGTTTAACTATAAAAATAAGATAGTGAAGGTTATCTTAACAAAAAATCCAGTTGGTTTAGGCCAGGTAACCGACATAATATCCAATGATGATAGAAAAAAGAGCATACTGCACATATTGAATGATAATCCTGCAGATGGTAGAGATATATCCTGGATATGGGATGCAACCACCAAAATTGATAATGATGACAGTGTAATAAATTATTATTGCAGCGGCATAAGGGCAGAGGACATAGCCCTTAAAAAGAAGTACGACGATGTAGATGTCGAAAAGATTCATATTGATGATAATATGTACAGTTGTATCGATACGGCCATAGAAGATGATGTGGAGATTGTATATGTACTTCCTACATATACGGCAGTATTTGATACAAGAGATTATATTAGTAAAATTGTAAACAGATGAGGTATAAAAAATGCAGCTAGATCTATTTCACCTATACCCGGACATGCTAAACCTTTATGGGGATACCGGCAATGTCCGATGTCTTACAAAAAGAGCTGAAACTCGCGGCATACAGGTTAACGTACATAACTTTAGTGATGATAATAAAGACGATTTGAGTGATGGCGACTTGTTCTTTATCGGGGGAGGTTCAGATAAATCACAGCAATTAGTTTATAGAGATTTTCTCGAGTATAAGGACACCTTCAAGGACCTGATTGATAATGACAAGGTAGTTCTCGCAGTATGTGGTGGTTATCAGTTACTTGGAGCCGAATATATCGACAAAGAGGGAAATTGTCTGCCTGGTCTTAATATCCTGGATTATACCACTGCTTCAAGTGATAAAAAAAGAATTATTGGCAACATCATTATTAAAAGTAGTTTGGATATTACTCCCAAGACCATCGTAGGTTTTGAAAATCATGGCGGTAGAACATACAGCAAATATGATGCACTGGGGGATGTTTTAGTTGGCTATGGCAATAATGAGGATGACAAAACAGAGGGTGTGGTTTATAAAAATTATATCGGAACATATCTTCATGGACCTATACTTCCAAAAAATCCACACTTGGCTGACTATCTTATACTAAAGGCCCTCCAAAACAAATATGATATTGATTCATTAGAACCGATTGATGACTCAATAGAAATGAAAGCCCATCAAAAAGTATTAAAATTATATGGCTAAAAATTAATTATATTAAACAGGCTAATCAATTATAGCCATAAGGACCGTTATATGTATATTGACTGTGTTTTAATTTATAATCCATAGCACCTATTTCACCACCACTTAAAAGTCCATCATGATTAAAGTCAGATTCATCGAAAAACTTCTTTATAGAATCCGGATTGGTATGTGGTGGACATATCTGCTCCAAAGTATAATTTTCACGAGGATACTCCTTCTTATCATAGGTCCAATTATCATAGCTTAAGTTATCCATAGACCTATTTTCTACTATAGATTCACCACCATGACTTATGACAAATGAATATGTCATCATGACAAAAATAGCCAAAAATGATAATGCTAAAATTATATACAACAATCTTCTGTAATTCATAGATTCAGCCCACGCATTAAATTTATGATAATGTCATTTAATAAATGGATTATAAATACCTCAAAAGAATCCCTAAATATATTCATCGAATTAAACATACCTTCAAAAATTCAATTGAATTCATATTCAAAAAAAAATCCATATTAATTTCATATTCCATTTTAAAAGTATATCATTACAAGTTATTATACTTTCTTAATAATTATTAGTGAAATAACTTCAACACAAACAATAAACTCTTGGAAATAAAAATCAGTGAATCAGTACTGGTTAAATCACTTTCAATATACTATCAAATAATAAATATCATATTCAACATAAATATATATAATTAAAATTTTATAATGTGATTATATATGAATAGTAAATTATTACCAACAATTAGCATTATTGTCCTAATATTATTATTGACAAGTAGTGTAAGTGCTGGTTTCTTTGGTGAATCAGATTCGAACACTAAAAATGATGATAAAACTTTCATCATAGGATTTGACCCTCAATTTCCGCCATTTGGATTTCAAGACAGTAATGGAGAATATACTGGTTTTGACGTGGAATTAGCTAAAGAGGTGGCAAGAAGAAACAATTGGACATTTGTAGCCGAACCATTAATTGACTGGGAAACAAAGGATAATGAATTGGATTCCGGAATGATAGATTGTATCTGGAGTGAATTTACAATCGACACAAGAGAAGACAAATACACATGGTCTAAACCATACTTCAATAACAAACAGGTATTTGTAGTTAAAGATGATTCAAACATTTCATCCATAAAAGACTTGAAGGGTAAAAGCATAGAACTTCAAAAAAGTACTTCAATTACAAACGCATTGGAAACCGATAATAAAACACTGGCAGATTCCTTTGCAAGAATGACCGACGTTGATAACTACAACACGGCATATATGGATCTTAAATCAGGTGCATGTGATGCATTGATAGTTGATATTGGTTCAGCTAACTATCATTTGAAGAATAATGAAAATAACAAAACATTTAAAATCCTCGACGAGGAACTTGTATCCGAGAAATATGGAATAGCATTTAAAAAGGGTAATGATGCCCTAAGAAATCAGGTTCAGGATACATTGGATGAAATGTATGCCGATGGAACGGTTGACAAGATAGCTCAAAAATACAGTGACTACGGTATTCCTGAAGGAGTCATTACACCCTAAACTCCCCTAATCTTTTTTTATTAAATATTTTTTGATTGTAATATTTTCCAATAATTAACTATATCTACTTTTAAATTCTAATAGAATTATAATGCTCAAAGTATATCCTAAATAGATATAAATTGAAAATCAGGATATGTGATATGATGAATCTCACAGAAGTAATTTACAAAAGACAATCAATAAGAAAATACAACAATCAAAATCTAAGCGAAGAATCACTTGATTCAATCAGAAACTTCATAGATAACTCCAAAGTATTAAACAACAATATAAAATGGAGCTACGATATTGTCGATTCAAGTAAAATAAAGACAATCATGAACTGGAAGGCACCATACTACATCCATATTTATAGCCAGAAAAAAGAAAACTATAATGAAAATATAGGATTCATATTCCAGCAATTGGATTTATACCTTCAAGGCAATGAAATTGGCAGCTGCTGGATAGGTGTAGCCAAGCCCAAAGACAACCCCATTAAACATAATGACCAGGAATATGTGATTTCATTGGCTTTTGGATATAGTGATGATGACATACATAGGGACATTGCCAAAATCAACAGGAAAAGTCTGGCTGAAATCTCCGATAGAACTGATGATAAGTTGGATGTTGTACGGGTAGCACCATCGGCTATGAACAGTCAGCCATGGTACTTTACACATGAATCCGACGATACGTATAACATCTATAGAAAAAAGCAGAACATGATTAAAAGGAGATTGCTGGATAGATTAAATCAAATTGATATGGGCATAGCACTGGCACATATATACATATCAAACATTGATTCATTCAAATTTAATAAAAATGAGGCCCATGAAGAAATAAATGGATATTATTATGAAGGATCATTTAAAATATAAGTATATTATTTTACTAAAATTATTTTAAAAAAAAATTAATTAAAAAAAAATGGATGAATCTTATTGTAAATCTATTTGTGTTAAGAATAATGGTATAGCTTGATTGTTGTTTATAGCCCTGGTACATGCATATGTATCATATAATACATAAATAAACCAAAGTATTGCAATATAGAAGAATATACTTGAAACAAAGACATGTAATAAACTAATTACTACAGAAATTACTAGTTCAACAAGTCCACGAGTAATCAATCCATTATAAATATTTCCAAGACCGTTTATGAAAAAACTTAAGAGTAATGCAATAATATAATTTTTATGTCCCATCAAATTTTCCTCCTTTTTATTTACTATATACTCTATTTATATTAATATATAATGATTATCAATATCATTAGATGAATAAACATGATAAAAATAATAGGGAGGTTTATCTAAAATTATTTAACCTCATGTGTATAACATATATACAGAAGTATCATATTAAATTTAAGAATAGATATGCAGAAGTTAAAGGATGATTTGAATGACTAAAAAAAACTATTTATTTATAATATTACTCATCTTGATAATGATTCCACTATCGGCAAGTACAATATATTCTGTAGAGAATAATGACGAAAATAGGAGTAAACTTAACGTATCGGCCGAACAATCATTTGATTTGGAAAGGATAACTGATGAGATTAAAACCCATAAATATTATGAAAATCACAGCAATGAAACATTGGCGTGGATGGAATCCCTATATGACAAGAAGGTATTTACCGGACGCCATTATATGGTTCTAATGGACAGTGATGAGGCAGACAAACTGCCGACCGAACTGGCAACAGATATAATAATATATGATGAATTTGAAGCCAATATCATTGAAAACAAATCATTAGGAAATGGATTAAAAGACGTGTTATATGTGAAAAATGTTGAATTTAAAAAACAGGGCATTATATCATTTGATGAATATAATCCATAGACTTATTAGCATTAACCCACTACAAAATGCACTAGTCAATTATATCAAATAGATCAATGAAATATATGTATAACATTAAATTAATGAAGGAGGGTCAGGTTTGGAAGAAAATGAAAATATTGAAATTCTAAGGGGAGATCCCAAGAAGGCCCTTATAAAAATCGCTATCCCTATGGTCTTTGCATTGCTGCTAATCAGTTTTAACAATATCATTGACAGGATATGGGTTGCGGGTCTGGGTACAGACGTGCTTGCGGCCATAGGATTTGTATCGCCATTATTCATGATAATTATAGGCATGGGCAATGGACTTGGAGCAGGTTCAAACTCTTCAATATCACGATTTATCGGTTCAAAACAAAAGGATGACGCGGGAAACAGTGCACTTCATTCATTGTTGATTGTTACGGTGGTATCAATATTGATTCCACTTATTGTACTTCCATTTTTTGATGATATAGTGGTATACATGGGTGCCGGTAGCGTAATGAATTATGCCCGTGATTACGGCATACCTATTCTATTGGGTAGCTTTGCATTCCTATTCAATCTACTGTTTTCAAGTCAGTTAAGAGCAGAAGGTGATATGAAGAAGGCTACCTTTGTCATGGCGGCAGTTGAAGTACTTAACATGATTCTTGATCCTATATTTATCTATGTATTTGATCTTGGAATAAAGGGTGCTGCCCTTGCTACTGTAGTAGCATCGATAATACCTACACTTGTAGCTGTTTACTGGCTATTTATCAAGAAAAATACGTATATAAACTACAACGTTAGAAACTTCAAGTATCATTCAAGTTACATTAGGGACATATTGACCGTCGGTATACCGGCCAGTCTTGAAGAGTTCATAATATCAATGGTAAACATAATCCTTAATTCAATGCTAGTGATTGTGTCAGGTACTAGCATAATTGCGGCATTCAACATATCATTCATTATCCTGCAGCTGGGTATGATGCCATGTATTGCCATTGGTACATCAGCAATAACGGTTGCAGGTGTAGCTTATGGAGCAAAGGAATATGACAAGGTTAAGACTACATGTCATTACGGCATTAAGATTAGTCTGATGATAGCTACTATAATCACAGTGCTGATAGTATTATTTGCACCACAACTGGCAATGCTATTTACATATAATCAGGCAAACAGTGGACTATATAATTTGATAATTGATGTATTGCGTATAGTATCAGTATTTCTGGTTGTAACGCCGGTCGGTGGTATATGTGCAATGGTATTTCAGGGTATGGGAAAGGGTACAATATCATTGCTTTTAACGGTTGTACGGGAGTTGGTATTTGTTGTACTGTTATCCTACCTCTTTGGTATATTGTTAAACTATGGCGTAAATGGTGTATTAAATGGATTTATAATGGGTCTTATCATAGGTTCTGCAATATCACTAATAGTATTTGAACTTTTCATCAAAAAAGTAAAAAATGCAAATACCACCTAAACTTCCCACATCTTTTTTTCAATTGCATTTCAGCATCTGTTTTATGCAACTTAATCACATTAAAATGCATCTTAACTCGATGCATAAACAGTCCTTTATATACTAAGGAATATAGTATTAGTAGCGATTAAAAAGCATTTGGTAATTTGGATTGTGGATGCTGATATGAATATTGTCAGCCATTGATTCACATACTGCTATTTTAATTGCAGTCTCCATGATTGCATTTATCGTTACATAAGGATAATATCTGGAGATATTAATATTTAAATTAAGATACATAAAAATAAATTATAGAATTAGGAGTTAAACTTAGTTAAACTAAATTAACATAGAGGGATGAACGAATTGAAAGTTGAATTATTCCTATCAAAGGACATCAAAGAAGCCTACACTGAGATATATACCGATAAGCTCACTGATAATATTCAAAAGGCCATTGAAATACTGGAGGATGATGAATATAATGACAAGCCGTCATTACTGGCAGTCAGCAATGGACAGGACATATCACTACTGGATTATAGTGACATTTACATGATACGCATAGAAAACAAGCAGGTGGTAGTATATACCCAGAAGGATGAATATACATCAAAAAAGCCATTATATCAATTGGAGGATATTCTTGACTCATCCTTTGTACGAATATCCAAGACTACCATCATAAATATTCATAAGATTAATCGTGTAGCACCATCATTTAGAGGTATGATGTTTGTAGAGCTTAAAAATGACCTGAAGGATACCATTAGCAGAAAATATCTGCCAACATTTAAACAATCCTTAGACATATAATTGGAGCGTGAATTAGATGAAATTAATTGACATAGTTAAACAACTGGCATTAGGGGCATTCGTTGGATGCTTCATATTATGTATGGTAATAGTGCTTATTTCAACGTTAAGTTCACAGAGCGTTAGCTTTGATGGATTATACCTATCCAAGTCCATATTGGCATCGATAATCATAGGATGGGCTTTTTCGCTTAGTGGATTCATATATGATAGGGAAGATTTGCCTTTGGCACTACAGGTATTGATTCAGATGATATGCGGATTGACTACACTGTTTTTAAGTGCCATGATACTCGGCTGGATTCCCCTTGATAAGGGACTTGATCCATTCATATCATTTGCCGTAACGACAATAATATTTACCGTTATATTCTGGATTGGATTCTACCTGTATGATTATTATCAGGCAAAAGAGTTAAATCAGAAAATCAGAATTATCAATAAAGATGAATAATCTTCTTCTTTTTAATTACTTTTTTTATCCAAAAGCGAATACCCCTACCTCTAAGGTAGGGGATGAAAATTTTTCAAACATAGTACCCAAAAGTATTAACAATAGCAAAAGTATTAATACTATAAAAATTATAAAGTAATACAAGAAGTAATAACAGTATATAAACAAAGTAATATATATTATAAATCAAACTTAAAGAATTGATTATATTAGTAATAAATTATTTTAAAAGTTATTACATCTGGGAAAAAATATTCCCTATTGGAAAAAGGATTAGACAACAAATAAACATCTAGAAAAAAAATTCTGATGAAAAAGATTATGAGGATAGGAATAATTAAGTAATATCTCTAATTACTAGAAGTTTCCCCAATAAAGAAAAAATAGGTATATCTTTTTGTTGTATTCTAGTCTTTAAATTAAAAAAAAAAGAATGGATTTTTAGAAGGTATAATATATTATGGTATTGATAAACAAAGGTTTGGAAATTCGAATATATCCCAAGGATGAGCTTATTCCACCGATACATCAGAACATCGGAAATGCACGATTTGTATGGAATAAGGTACTGGAGCGATACAATCAGATGTATGAAGAAGCTATGGAAAATGGAAAAGAGATTTATCCATCATTAATCTTGTTTAATAATATTCTTAAAGATTTGAAAAAAGAATTCACATTTTTGAAAGATAGTGAATCCACCAGTTTACAACAAGTACTAAGAGACTTATCACAATCTTTCACACAATTTTTCAATAATACTTCCAATTATCCGACATTTAAATCTCTTAAAAAGACTAAAAAAACATTCAGGGTACAAAATAATAACAATAGTATAAGGGTAGAAAACAACAAGTTAAGAGTACCCATACTGGGATTTATAAAATATAAAACAAGTGATGAATATCAGATATATCTTCATACTTCTAAAATTAACAATGCAACAATTAAATTCAAAAATGGAAAATATTATGCTGTTGTTAATGTAGAAATTGATTATACTCCATGGCCACATTGTCGTGGTAATGTAGGCATAGATATGGGTATGAAAACATTTGCAACATTGGATGACGGTACTAAGATAGCCAATTTAGACCTCAAACATGAAAATGAAATGATAGAAAAATACCAAAGAAAAATGAGCCGACAAAAATATGGAAGCCACAACTACTACAAAACACTACAAAAATACTGGAAATGGATAGATAAAAGAAATAATAAACTAGACGATTTCCTACATAAAATAAGCTACACCATTGTCCGCAATCATCAAAACATATTCATGGAAACACTAAACATCAAAGGCATGATGCAAAACAAAAAACTTGCACCCAAACTACAAGCAATAAGCATAAGCAAATTCATCAGCATGATCAAATACAAATGCCACTGGAACAACAGAAACTTCATACAAGTAGATACGTTCTTCCCATCAAGCAAACTATGTAATGTATGCAAAGAAAAATACGAAGAACTAACACTCGACATAAGAACATGGACATGCCCCCATTGTAACACAGAACACGACAGAGACATCAATGCAGCAAAAAACATACTATACGAAGGATTAAAAAAACTAGCCAGTAATTTGTTAGATGAAACAACAATAACATAAAAAAAATAATATATATAAATTATTCACAGGAAAAATAATACAACACTTCCTGTGATGAACCCTCGGTGCGAGGGGGATAGCTTGGTAATCTTTGGAATCAGTAGTGATTTCAACAACCCAAGAATCCCCATCTTCTACAAGATGGGGAGGTTCAATAAATCAATACAATATCATCATTACTTTTCAAAGAAAAAAAATAACGATAATGTGCAAATATTATTAGAACAATCACCTTTTACTGTTATCCATCTAATACTTTTTAAATCAATTAAATCATGGTTATGTCATATTTACTATTCTAGAAATGTTCTTTCCATCAAAATCTTCAACTAGAATTTCTTTACGTATATTAGCGGGCAGTATGGTAATCTGATTTCCATATACCCTTGATATTGCTTTTTTCATTTTTACTCACAAGTATACTTTGTAAGTACTAATATATTAATGTAAAGTTTTTAAGAATATCGTAGAATTTATAATAATAATATCAATATAATTTAAAAATATGAAAATAATAATATAAAAATATGCGTAAGATTACGCGATACAGAAATATAACGAAGTGGAAATTATGGAAAAATACTCAAAACAAATATTTTTTATAAATGCCAACCAATGACCACACCCCAAAAAAATAATATAAAAAACACTTAAACAAAGAATAAAAAATACTGGAAAAAACATTCCAAAAACGATAAAACTAAGTAAAAATACAAACAAATCGGCGAGACAACTTTAAATAATGAAACATGAATGATACCCCCCCTTTAACCTAAATATATGAATAATCCATTAAGCCCCATATAAACGAAAATAATTCAGATAAATAAAATAAAAGCTATGGATAATTATCTGATAAAATTAAAAGCTACAATACAGTTTCTAAATAAGTAATAAAAGTAGTATATTTATTAATTAGTAATTCTAAAAGATATAATTGATAATAAATTAGGTGAGTTTATGTTGAATAATACAAACTTATAGGAAATTACATAAGACAATAAATTTCATATTTATTAGGAATTCCAACAACATGTCAGAAATTCCTATAACAACCCATAATCTCAGATAAAACCTTTTTATTATCAATACAAAATTTAAGAAGATGAATAAGAATGTAAAAAAAATATATTCTTTAAATCTTTATAGGAGGAGCAAAAAAATAACATGAAAAAGAGAACGTGCAACAATTCCGTTTAGATGTTTTTTAACAAGATTTTCTTATAACTATGTTCATAATTATCAAACATAACTTGACATTATGTTTAATATGTAATATAAAAATATATACAATTTACATAGCAAAATAATTGTC
>JAFRMD010000129.1 GCA_017430835.1 Methanosphaera sp. | reverse complement strand
TTCTAATCCTATATTTGATAAAGTATTAGGTATAAAATTAGCTTCAGATAACCAATATGCTATTGCATTAAATGAAATACTTGACAAACTATAAGAAATATGTTATAATGCTATTGTTCGTTAAGAGAGATATGAATAAAGCGAGGTTAAAAGGATGAAAGAAATGAAATATACTTGGAAAGTATTACCAACAAACGTAGCAGATGTAGAGAACTTTTTCAATGACATTATGAATATTCTCAATGAAACTGATGTTAAAGAAATAAAAAAGTTATTAAAGATGTAAGACCTACAACTGCAAAGAAACACAGAAAGGTTATTACAAATTTTAAGCCACTATTTATTCCACAGCTTAAAGATGTATGGTTTTATAAACCTGCTACAATTGCATGGTTTGAGGATGGCACAAAAACTGTAGCGGTTGCTGGCTATGGTGATAAATATGACAAAGAAACTGGTCTTGCAATCTGTATGCTAAAGAGAGTTCTTGGAAATAAAGAATATAGAAAAATTATGGATAAATGGTGTTATAAAAAGGAGAATATGAATTAATGCATTTTGAAAAGGTTAGTTATGAACAGTGGTCAAAAGATGTACCATTTAAAAATATACCAGCTTCAACATTAATGAAATGGTATCATGAAATTAAATTACCACAACAAGGTACTGCATATTCAATGGGTGTAGATTTCTTTGTGCCATATACTGTAAAAGTTCTTGCTCATAATAAAGTTAAAATACCAACTGGGATTAGATGGGTATGTGATAATAAAGAAGATAAACAATATGGATTATTAATTGTTCCTCGTAGTAGTACAGGAATTAAACAAGGAATAAGACTTCTTAATACTGTAGGCGTAGTTGATGCAGACTATTATCTATCCGATAATGAAGGACACATAATGCTGTTTATGGAAAATACAACAGATGATAATGTAATGCTTAATAAAGGCAAAGGCATAGTACAAGGTCTTATTGTATCATATATTACACCACAGTTTGCTGAAACCAATGCTGATAGATACGGTGGATTTGGTTCTACGGATTCATAATAAAATTTGTATTTTTTAAGGGGTAATTAGATAAGTTATTTGTTAGATGAACAACTTATCAATAAATAGGTTTTCTTTTGAAATAGGGTTAATTTTCTTTAAAAAACTGCGTGATTACTGAGTAATATACATAGGAGAAATATATATATCATGGCACAGAATTTTCAGGAATTTAAAAGAACAATGGCAAAGCTTGATGCACAGCTTAAAAAAGAAGAGGCAGAGCGTAAGGCACGAAAAGAATTTAAGGCTAAAAAGAAGCAGGGAGATAAATAGTTATGGCAAGACAGAAAGAGTTTTCAGAAGTAGAAGCTGAACTTTTTGAAATGATTTATACATATGCCATTAATAATCATATGAGTATTGGGGCAGTAGAATTTGTAACAAGAAGTGCAGTTAAATCTCTTAAAGATATTGCATTTGTTAATGAAGAATAAAAAAGTGTAGAATTCTACATTTTTAAAAATAATGCTTGACAAATATTATAAAATGTGATATAATATATAATTGTCAAAACGAAAGTGGAGCATAGCGCAGGGATGTCCCTCAACCCACTATAAAAACGAAAAAACAGTGAAAAGAAATTTCCATAAAATTCTAAAATGGTCTTGACAAATTAAAGAAAATATGTTATAATACATCTTGTTGAGTGAGACAAAAACTTGCTCAACATTGATGGGGTATA
>JAFRMD010000128.1 GCA_017430835.1 Methanosphaera sp. | reverse complement strand
TTGACCTACGTGGATTCCATCAGGAAGGATTAGTACTGCCTACAGGTAATGTAAACAACACATCCGTTCTCATTAAAAAAATAACCTAACTTTTTATATTTTTTTACTTATCCCAGCATATGTTTAATTTTTTTAGAGTAACTAATCAAAAAACTAGTTTTTAAAAAAAAAAATGTTTTCAAACAATAAAATTCAAAAAAAATAATAAATGTTGGATTATAAAAAATCTTCAACAAACTTCCTAAATTCTTCCAAATCCGTATCATTAGGTCTGTCCTTATTTAAACCAACAAAAGACCCAGGACAATGGAATTCTTTCTCTGATAAAATAATATCAGTAGCTGAAAGAATATGTTTCATAAAATTATAATTAGATTCCATCATTCCAGCAGTTGAAAAGTTAACTAATGAGGAAACTTTAACCCCAATATTATCAAAGAAACTTATAACTGCCGGATCCAATGCACATCCATAAACTCCCGAACCAAAGAATAAAATATCAACATCTTCTTCTAAAGGATTAGTTATATCTAAAGCCGGAATATCAAGTACTTGTGAAGCTACCTGAGCTAATTTTTCAGTATTTCCAGATTTAGAATAATATCTAATAGCATATTTCATTATAATAACTCTTTAATTTTTTCTTTTACAATTTTTAAATCCTTGGTCGGTTCAAAACGTTCCACGACGTTACCTTCACGGTCTACTAGGAATTTGGTGAAGTTCCATTTTATATCATTATTATTTTCATAATCTGGATCAATACTACTTACTACGGCTGAAATTCTTTCATAAAGTTCATGTTCCTTATCTAAACCATTAAATGAAGTTTCATTTTTTAGGTAAGTGTATAATGGATCTTCATTTTCACCATTAACATCAATTTTCTCAAAAATTGGATATTCAACTAAAAAGTTTAGACGACAAGCCTCCTTAATTTCCGCTCCTGTACCTGGAGCCTGTTGACCAAATTGGTTACATGGAAAATCAAGTATTATAAATCCATCATCTTTAAGTTCATTATACATTTTAGCAAGCTCATCATATTGAGGAGTAAATCCACATTGGGTTGCACTGTTTACAATAAGTAATACCTTTCCTTCATATTCTTTTAGTGATACTGTATTTCCTTCTGTATCTTTAACGTTATAATCATATACTGACATTTTATTTTCACCTTAACTTTATTATTTAAAATTATCTTATAAAAATTTTTTGTATAAATTTGTTAAAAATAGAATAGAATTAAAAAATAATAAAAGAAAAATGGCTTAAAAGAATTATTTTAACAATTCATCAATTACCTTATTAATATCCTCTGAAATAGGAACATACCTTTCTTTAAAATTATTAGGTAAATTATAATCATCAATATTTTCTATTGGAACAAGTTTAAGTGTTTTATGATAAGTTACTGCAATTTCAAGGTAATCCTTATTAAATCTCACCAATTTCCACTTTGGAAGTTTAACAGTCATTGTCTCGAATGGAAATCTTATTATGGCAGGAGTGTTAAAACCAATACCAAACTCCAACAATACTGTTTTATTATCTTTTGCCTCTTCAATAAATTTTTGATAAGCATCCTTCTGTTTATGCCAATGCATATCCTCTACAAAGTAATTGTCCTTACGTAAATTTGTATCCAATGGTTCTCCACATTTTGGACATATTGGAATAAGTTCTGAGGGTATTTTTAAATTTTCATCAATATTTTCAACCATTTCATTTATTATGTCTGTGTTTTTATATAGGATATCATGACATCCTTTACTGCATTGAAAGTAATTGTAGCTTCCCTGAGTAGCGAAAACTTTTTGTGATGAAAATCCTGATTTAATAAACTGATCATCCACGTTAGTAGTTATTACAAAGTATTTCTTATCTTCAACAAGTTTTAGAAGTTTTTTATATAATGTAGTTCCCTCCATATTTACATTATTCAAGTAAATATGTTTTGCCCAGTATCCCCATTTTTCTTCTAAACTTTCAAATGGATAAAAACCAGCGGTATACATGTCAGTCATGTTATACTTTTTAATATAGTATTGAAAGTTTTCTTCAAACCTTTTTCCACCATATTCTATTCCTGCTGCAGACGATAATCCTGCACCTGCACCAATGAGCACATAATCAGCTTCATCAATGGAATTACGAATATCCTTAACTTTTTTGGAATAATCTTTCATAAATATCCTTATCTCCATTACTATATACATTAAAAACTATTTTATCGAAATGTTCATAATTTTCTTCCAAATAGCTATCCACTGTTTTAATTGCTATCTGTGATGCCAAATCTTTAGGAAATCTAAAAACTCCTGTTGAAATGCTGCAGAAAGCAATGCTTCTAATCCTTTTTTCCTGTGCCTTTGCAAGACAATTTTTGTAACAATTTGATAATTCTTCCTTTTGTTTTTCGTGAACCATATCAGATATTGCTGGTCCCACAGTATGAATCACATAACTTGCAGGTAAGTTATATCCTCTCGTTATGAATGCCTCTCCTGTGGGTAGGTTGTAATCTATTTTTTTCATATATTCATTACATTCCAATCGCAATGATACTCCCGCATAAGTGTTTATCTGATTATCTATACAATTATGGCATGGAATAAAACAACCCAATCCCTGTGAATTTGCAGCATTTACTATTGCATCAATTTCAATTGTTGTGATGTCTCCCTGATATAATGATATTTTATCGCCGTTCTTAACATTATTAGTGGGATATTCTTGATTTATCGTTTTTATATCCTCATAATGGATACATTTCTTGTTTTTAAGTATGTCCTGTAAATATTTGTTTTCTACGTGGATATATTCATCACTGATTGGACGTGCTTTTCTAATGTTACATAAGCTTCGATATAAATTGAATTTTTCTTGTGGACTTTCTGGTTGTTTGTTGACTTTTATTTCAGGGTTTTCTTTTAATATATAATCTATTAGATAATCGACTCTTTGCATGAATTATTCATCCTATTAAAATAATATGATAAAAAAAGATTATGATCTTTAAGTAAACCCGTGTTTACTAAAGAATAACTGTTTTTGATTTTAGATAATTGATAACCAATTTTGAATTATATCCTCATTGTCATCAAGGAATTCTTTAATCATTTTGAAGTATGATCCATCTTGTAATTCATTACTTTCAAGACGTTTGTTTATACAGTCATACTTTTCAACGTCTTCACGTAGTGGTAGGCTAATTATATTATAATTGTTAATGTCTTCTTCATCCACATTTTCTTCATCATACATGTTGTCTATGTCCTTGTTTGCAATACCTACAACCGCACATAAGTCTAAATCATAGAGATGAGACATTTTTGAATATGTTAATGCATCACCGGAATCATATTCTTCTCGGACTGTTCCTTTTAACACATTTTCCAGTGAATGCATCGAAACCATAAATGGTATTCGTGAAATTACAAAACGATTATCAAAGATTCTTGCAAGTTTATGTTTTGTTAATGATTCTACCATTTCCCTAGTAGGATTTTCTATAATGATACTTGATTCAAATAGTGCTGCTGATTCATCTATTTCCTCTTCAAGTAATCCCTTTTCACGATATTCTGGTAATACATAGAAGTATTGCATTACAAGCGTATCCTTATTAATCTGTGTTGTCTTGTAAGTTGCAAATCCCACTACTTCATCATCATAGAGTACTTCCTTAAAGAAAAAACAAGTGTCATCTTCCATTATATAATAATTTTCTTCATTGATTGATCTTAAAATGTAAATGTAATTTTCTTTTAAAATGGTTTTAATAGGTAATGTGAAAATCTTTCCTTCAGGATTTGTTTTGTAATTATACACATTTCCTAAACCATTTGGTCGTTTAACTTTTTTATTTGGATTAACCATAGTATTTTCCCCATATTTTTTATTCAATATTCAATTTTAGTATATAATATGTTATTTATATTTTAAAAATTTTTGTAAATTTTAATCTATTTTTTCACTTATAATATTTACTACATCATCTTTTATTTCATCACTGAAACGATGTTCTCCTTCTTCGTAAACATAAACATAAGAGTTTTCTAAAACTTTATCGGCTTTAACTGAATATTCAATCGGAACTCTTTTATCTTCCATCCCATGAAATATGTTTACTTCTCCATAATATCCTATTATTTCATTAAAAACATCAATATTTATTGCACAATTTATATAATTATCACCTAAATGTTCCGGCATTAGGTTTAATACGTTTCTTTCTTTAGGATTATCTTTTTCTTTCATGTCATCGGGGATTTCATATGCTGGTGCAAATAGGAACAACTTTTTAATATCATTTCTTTTACTTGCTACCAGATTACTTACTAATCCTCCCTGACTATGGCCTGCCAGGTAAATGTTGTTTTTATCTACAAATTCTTCTTTTTTTAAAGAATCAATTATAAAGTTCAAGTCATCCATTTCAGTTTGTATGGTCATGTCACGGATTTCACCTGTACTTTTTGAGTCATATCCTCCTCCACGAAAATCAAATATGTATGATGATATTCCTTTTTTGTAGAGTTTTTCAGCATATGGAATCATAATAGTATGATTTAATGATAATCCATGAGATATAATAATGATTGGTTGTTGTTTTCTGTTTGAATCAACTAAATATAGTTTTCCATAAATCGTATCATCTTCTTTTTCATATATTAATTCTGTTATCATTATTCTTTCACCATTTTATTCTTTAATGTTTAATATTGTTATTTTTCAGTAAATTACATTAGCTTCTTCCTTTAAATGATTTACTATTATTTTTTTTAGTGAATGCAGATATTTTTATTGAAATCTTGTTAATATTGTCTTATTATCTGGGTAAAAACATGATAGGCCCTTTCCATACCATGTTTTTGATAAATTTTCTTACTACTTAAGTATATTTTTTTAATTTTTTTGGTTAAAATTATTTGGTCTATTTTTATGATTTGTATTTGAATATATTTTGGACTTTATATATCTTCATCGTACCATAAGAATAATTAAATATACGATGAATCTTTATTATAGTTTATCAATATTCTTATATTATATGAAATGGTAATGTTAATTTACATTAAGAATATAATTAAAATATTATTATGGATACTTATCATGTACATCATCTATAAAAAAATTGAAGAAATACGATCATGGAAATAAAATAAAATATGAAAAAATCTTAATCATAAGAAATCATATATAATAATAGCAATTGAAACTATAATCATCGATTTGAGATTTTAAAATAATAAATATGAATTAATTTAAGTGTATACGACAATGAACAATAATTAAAGTTTTGAGGGAAATTATGCGCGATTCTTACAATTTAAATTGGGATTCTAAATTAAACATTTATACTGAAATTTTTGATTACTTTGAAGAGGATTATCAAAATTATGGATATGATCCAACACCTTATGTTGTTTTAGAAGAATTGATTAAGTTAGATATGTTGAAGAAAGATGATGTTCTAGTTGATTATGGTTGTGGAAAAGGAAGAATTGAATTTTTTATTAACAACCAAGTTGGATGTAAAGTTATAGGCATTGACCATAGCGAAAGATTGCTTAAAGTGGCAAGAAATAACTTAAATAACTATGGTGATACTGATGATATAATTTTTATTCATTCAAAGGCAGAATACTATAATCCTGATGAAGCAAATTATTTTTATTTCTTTAATCCATTCTCAACAAAAATATTTCGTCAAGTATTAAGAAGAATTGAAGAATCATATAAAAAAAATCCTAGAGAAATAATTATCTTTTTCTATTATTCAACAATAGAATATAAAACTTATTTACCAACAGAAGCTAGGTTAGAACTGATTAAAACAATTAATTTTAGTGAAGAGATGATAAATGATAGAATTCCTGCCATATTATCCGTATTCAGGTTTAGATTAAATGAAGAATAAAAATTAAAAAGTGAAAATTATTAAATAACTTGTTAAAAATCTTATTCAAATAGCAAGTTATCCTAGTGTTATTCAAATATAATTCTACAACCCCTAATTAATTCCTAAACATTAAAAACTAATTATTGTACCCATTTTTCAATTTTATTCTTTGAATCTTTTACTTCAGAACCATGTATTGCTAGACCTTCCCTTATGTCAGCCCCTGCACATAGTTTCTTAACATCTTTCATGGTACTTCCAAGACCAGATCCTTCATGAGTTACTAATGTTTTAACAATTTTTCCAGAAAAATCCAGTTTTTCTAATTGAGTGAAAAATGCCCTTGGCAAAGTTCCCCACCAAATAGGAGATGCAATATAAATAATGTCATAATTATCAATATTTTCTAATTCTTCTTTAAGTGCAGGTCTTACATTTTTATCCAATTCCCTTTGTGCTACTTCAGTAGTTTCCATATAATCAATAGGATATTCTTCAACTGTTTCTAATTTAAATAAATCTGCATCTGTAAATTCTTTAATATAATTTACTGCAATTTCAGTATTTCCAAGTGGTAAATCTACAATATCACCATTTACATAATTTTGACCTGATCTAGAATAATATATTACTAAACTATTTGTCATAGACTTTTTTTCTCCTTAATTTATTCGGGACATATTTCATTAACTATACTTAACGCATTTAAAGTTCTTGGAAAACCAATAAATGGCATTAATACAGTAATTGCATCAATAAGTGTTTGCTTATTATTTCCAACAGACAAGTTACCTGCAACATGTCCTCTTAGTTGATTTTCACATCCTCCAAGAGATGCAATAATAGAGAATGTAATTAGTTCTCTGTCCTGATTATCTAAACCTGTTCGAGTATAAAAATCTCCAAAACAGTAGCCTTCCAGGAAAGTGTTGAAATGTTTCTGATTTACTGGAGAGGATTCCTTCATACGGTCAATCATTTCTTTTCCAAAAAATTCTGTTTGCAATTCATAACCTTTTTCCAACCTATTCTTTCTTGTTGTTGTAGATTGGCCGGGAAGCGGTACGTCAATACCTTTTTCGTCAAATACTTGATTTGTAATATCCAAAAAGTCATATATTTTTGCAAAACCTATATATGGAGCTGTTTGATATAATACTTCCTTAATTTCTACTGGTTTAATTCCCATATTTATTGCTGCTTCTAATGCAATTTCATATTCCTTTAAGGATTGATTTGTTATTATTGTCGCCAGTATTATTAATAGTTGACTTCTTTCAGGTAACTGGGTATTTGATTGAACTTCATCAAATAAGAAGTTGTTAAATATTTCCATGAATTCGGGATCAGTAAGATTTAAGTCTGATTCATGATATGGAAATATCTTGTCCCTATTTTCTTGAGCTTTATCTGTTAAATTCATTATAAACATCTCTAAAGATATGATTTTCTAATCATATTATCATATATATTAGAAATTTGATAAAAATTTTCCTGATAATGACAGGACATAAAAATAGAAAAAAATAGGATTGTCAAAATCAATTTTTTTAGACTTTAACAATTTTAGTTACTTTCACTTTTGAAGATTCGTAAGATTTTGTTTGTTTAAATAGAATTGTTACGAATTTAGGATTTATTTTCTTATTTAACTGTATTTTTGATAAGTTAATAATACCCTTCTTAACGCTAAAGTATTTAACTTTACCCGTTTTTGGATTCAAATATGTTTTTCCATTAATTTTTAATGATATTTTGCTGTTTTGTAGAATGTTATTGTTTTTATAGTCTTTTACTTCAGCTTTAATTGATAAGCGTTTTTTCTTATTAATTGTGATTTTTTTAACTTTTATTGTAGTTTTACTCTTGGCAACATTGAAGTATGTTGAATTTTTAATGTTTGAATTGTAATAATCTGATTTAAGTATTGCAGTTATATTGTATTTTTTCAGTTTTCCATTCTTATCTGTTGATATTGTTCCTGCTGGTATCTTATATTTGTATGTTGCAATTCCATCTTTATTTACTTTAACATAAATGATGTTTCCATTTGAATCTTTAAGTATTTTGCCGTTTAATTTAAAGTATACCTTTGTGAAATCAGTGATTATTGTATTGTTTTTATGATTATTTGTTGTGTCCTTTAATGTTACTGTTATAGTAATTGTGGCGTACTGTTTAACTTGTTTTGGTGTTACATCAACTGATATTGTTGCATTTCTTTTAATTAAATTAACAGATACCATATTTGATGAAGCTTTATTGTATATATTATTTTCTAAGAATGTTACTTTAATTTTATAATTCTTAATTGATAAATCATTTGATGTTAAATTTATAGTTGCTTTACCATTTTTTACATTTGTTTTAACTATTTTTTCATTTACTTTAAATTCTACTGTTCCAGTGCTTATTGGTTTTTGGTTACTTTCAGTTATATCTGCAGTTATTATAGTATTTTCTCCAATAATACCCTGCACTTGTTTAATAGTAATTGTTACATTATTCTTGTATACTGTAAAGTTCTTTGTGATACTAGCTTCATTATATGTTTTATTTCCATTGAATTTAATAATGATTTTGTTTAAACCGCTGTTTGCATAGATTTTAATTATAGTATTTCCTTGTTTATCAGTTATATTTGAATATTCTGTTTGATTTTCTGTAATAATTAATATTTTAGCATTCATTAATGGATTACCATTTATGACATCCGTTAATTTTAGGGAAATGTTTAAATATCCAACTTTATCTCCAATATCATTAACTGTTAATTTTGTAGGTCTTGTTTGTGATGAAAAATTCTGTGAAATGTTTGTATTATAATAATTCTTATCTCCTTCATAGTATAGAACTAGATTGAATGTTCCAGTAGTGTTTAATTTATAGATATAACTGAATTTTCCTTCATCGTCAGTTTTAATAGTGGTTAAATAATCTTTATTTAAGTACATTTTTATACTTGCATTTCTAACCGGATTATTAATGCCACTAGATAATTTTCCATTAATTGTAATTTCTTCTCCAACATAAGAATTTAGACTTGTTGTATCTAAAGTAAAGGAAGTTGTCTGTTTTTCAACTATGAATGATTGATTATATTTTAATTCATTATGTGTTGGACTTCCTTCAAATAATATGTTTACAAAGAATTCTCCACTGACATTCATAACCTGTTTTATACTGAACCTTCCTTCATTATCTGTTGTAACGTTGAATGTTTTTCCACCAATATTTACTGTTAAAGTTGCATAACCTACTTCTTTATTATTTCTTGAATATAATACTCCTTCCATTGAAAAAGATTCATCAGTAAACAATTTTTTGGTTATATTTGTAATTTCAATATATACTGGATTTTTAATAATATTTAATTTAACATTCAAATCTTGAGCCGTATAAACATATGATCCTTTATAACTAATTATTAAGTTATATTCGCCAGCATCTGTAAAGTCTACTTCCAATACCACATTTTCATCATTAACATTTACCTTCTTAATTACATAGTCTGTCTTATTTAATAACAGTAATGTTCCAGAGTCTATTTTAATATCATATTCATTATCCTGAATTACTAATTTCACAGTAAATTCCTGATGTCCATCCACATAAAATGTTAAATCAGGACATAATATGATAATTGTTTTAGGCTCGATTATTGTTGTGTTTTCTATTATAGTATAATCATCACTTTCAAATATTACGGTAACATTATATTCATATAACCTTACGTGACTAAATGGAAGTTCTATTTCATATAATCCATCCTCGGTTACATCAACATAGAGAGTATTTCCCATATTATCAGTGACAATTTCATTATTTATCACGTATGAGAGTTTTGAAGGACCTGTAATATTGTTGACTTGTGTTTTTATTATATAATTTTCATTTACTTCAATTGTTGAATATATGCTTGGTGTTTTCTTTGTATAAACTTTTAGACATGCAACCGAATGGTTATACTCTTCATTATATGTGTACATATCCTGCCAGTTTACTCCATCCCAACTAATGAATGATTGGTTTTCCTTAGAGAATGATTTATAATTGTTTGTGTTTTGTATTGTTAATATTGTGTAATCACCTATATGTGCCTTAATTTTTAAGTCTACTCTAAATGTATCTCCTTTTTTAATTGGAACATATTTGTCAAGTTTTATTGTTCTATACCCTGGTTGTGTAATTGAACCATTTTGAGAATAGTATAACTTATCATTTACGTATACATATACCTCATAATCATTTCCTTCATAAAAGAATGTTCCTACTGCTGCTATACTTTCATCTTCTGTTGCTGTGTAAATATTTCTTACCCATGCTTCTGGTGTTAGGAAAATGAAGTCAGTTGCTATAGTATCATATTGGTAAATGTTTGAATAATTTTCATATTCCTTTAATGGGAATACATAATTATAATCCATGTAAACATAATCCTTATTATAACTTAATCCTCCTAATGATACGTCATAATATGATATGTACTGGTATCCTTCATCACCTATACCTGTACCCCAACTATTTTTTATTATGAATGCTCCATCTCCCGGTGGACTTCTACCATCATTTTTGCTTCTGAAATTATTTTTACTGTAATTATCATCCCATCCAACCAGTACCACTGCATGATTAATGCCATTATAATTACTAATATAAGTATTAGTACTAGCAGTATAAGCTTCAAATGATACTGCTACTGCTCCATACTTCATGATAGCTAATTTTAATTGATCATTGTCTAATGGATCATTTCTATATGGAATAAAGTATACATCCTGAATTTGTAATAAATTTTCTAAATCAGGTGACATTAAACTATAATCATCGTATGAATCATCGACTTCACTTACGGGCCCAAAAAATCCTACAAGGTACCCAAGTGGTTCAAGGTCATGGTTTCCTCCCCTTGGTGAATCTGAGTTATCTCCTATTAAAGAATACTTTTTTAGAAGATTTTTCATACTATTTTCAGACAAATCATATTCCTGTCCATAAATTTTTAGTAATGCTGATTCTAATGTTCCAAGCGTTGCAAATGCCCAACAACTTCCACTATTTCCTTGATCTTTTACACTTGTTACAAGTCCTAAAAGCCTAGCATCGTAACTGGATGGAATAACTATTTCATCTTCCGGTATTTCTTCTTTAACTGGAGGTGTTATAAGAGATATTGTAGTATTATAATTTTCATTAATTATTATCTCACTAGTAAATTCACTGTTATTATATCTTGGATTATCCTTTAACAATATGGATAATATATGTTTTCCAATTGTCCATGAAGAATTGAAGTTATACTTAAATATTGCAGTACCATTAATTGGATTAATAGTTTCTAGTACATTATCATCTATTTTAATTGTTAAATCTCTGATGTCTGGATTACATTGAATAATCATCGTTACGTTATCATCTATTTTAGTGGAAATACTCTTTGTATAAATATATGCCCGTATTTTATCAGTTAATTTCATTAATTGATTATCAATTTGAACCGTTAAATCATCCAAATTACTGGAATAGGTATAATTAACAGTTTTATTGATTATTAATTGATTATTTACAACACCCAATATTGTTGTAAAAGAAACTATCCTATTAAATAATGAATTTTTTGAAATTGAAGAATCACTTAACTTATCCAATGATACGGTTACTGTATTATCAACATATTCTAAATCCATTAACCTCCAATTGGTTGGTAAAATACTTCCTGTTAAAGTATCAAAGTCAGGATTATTGACGGACCACCAATTTTCTGATAAATCATAAACACCATCAATAGCTGTTAATAGATTATCAGCAGATAATATGACATTATTTTTAATTGTTAAATTATCAGTACATGAGAAAACTCCGCCAGCAGTAATTCTTGCACAATTGTTTTCAAATAGTGAATTTATTATCTTAGCTTCACTACTATCTACACTATAAGAAACACCACCTATCGTAGCAGAATTTGATATAAGTTTTGACGAATTAATTAAATATGAAGAGTACCATGAATTTATTACTCCACCATTATTAGTTGCCGAATTATTTATAAAAGTACCGTTTTCTACAAATAATTCTGATGAATCTTTCAATGAGAAAACTCCACCGAAAGAAGCATTATTGTTTTCAAAGGAAGAATCCTTGACAGTAATGTTACTATTATAAGTAGATATTACCCCACCATAATTTGCCCGGTTAATTTTGAATGTTGAATTATATATCCCTATCTTAGCATTTTCTGAATAAACAACCCCACCCTGACGTGTTGCAGTGTTATTAGTGAAAACTGAACTGTTTATTATTAAAGTGTTCTTATTATTTATTAAACCATTAGTATGAGTTGTATTGTAAAAAGTACAATTGTTGAGTGTTAATATTGCATTATTGTCAATGATTGAATTTGTTGAGCTTGATTGTTTTGTAAAAGCAATATTTGAAATATTAACTGAAAAGTTTCTATTAAAATTCATAACATTATTTGAATTAAAGTTCAAAACAACATTCGTCCTGTTACTTGAAATAATGTTAAATCCATTAATTGTATTAGGTATACTTGAAAATGCTTCATTTACATTGTAAGTAGTTACAGTACCTTCCCCATCTAATAATATAGTGCCACCATCTTTAACATATCCAAACGATTTAGATAATGTTGTAGGATTCGATGAATCATTTCCATTACTAGAAGAATTACCCTTATTTTTTACATAAACATAATTAGTACTTTCCTGATTATTTTTAAGTGTTTTAGTTGTGTTGAGATTTTTTTTCAATTTGTTTACCTTACTAATAGTAGTACTTGTTGATTGATTAATAGTGGAAATACTTTTCTTAGTAAGCTTCTTAGTTACTGTTTGATTATCAGTAGCTGAAACAAATGTTAATGAAAAAATCAATAACAAAAATATGAAAAATACTAGAGTTCTTTTACGATTTAACAAAGATAAAACCCCTTTTATTCTTTTATATCTAATCAATCATTATATGAGTTTATTTTGTTAAACATAATATTTAAATTATTTGGAAATAAAAAAGGAACTATTAAAATAAGACATAAGGAGTTTAAATAAATTTTTAAGAAAAAATTATGGAAGAAGATTATTCTTCATCTTCTTCTTCTCCAGTAAATTCACCATATTCTTTATCCAGTAAGTATAATAATTGTGGTGCATCTACTGCCATTTTAACTTTTCTTAAATCTTCTGCTGCTAGTTCTTCTTCTTCAACTTGTTCTTCTACAAACCATAACAAGAATTGGTTGGTTGCATGGTCTTTAAGTTCTATACTTAAATCTACCAAATCATGGATTAATGAAGTTACTAATTCTTCATGAGATTGAATTTCTTCATATACTTCTACAGTATCTTTCCATTCTCTTTTTGGAGTATCTATTGCTTGTAAAACTACGCTTCCACCTTTTCTGATAATATAATCATAAAATCTCATGGCATGTTCTAATTCTTCTTCTGCATGTACTCTTAATGAATTTCCAAAACCTGGCAAATCATTATCTTCAAAATAAGTTGCCATAGATAAGTATAAGTAACCTGATTGCATTTCTGCATTTAATTGATCATTTAATGCTTTTTCCATTTTTTTATCTAACATATTATTTCTCCATTTAAATTTTTTATTAATAATAATATGGAATATTAAATGTTAAATATTTTTTGAAAAATGAAAAAAGTTTAGAAAAAATTGAAGGTTAAAAATGAGGGAAAGATGGATTATGCTTTTCTTGTGAATACAAAATCAGCCAATTTCATTAATGCATCTTTTGCTTCTGAATCTGGTAAAAATCCAAGAGATTCTTTTGCTTTAATTACACAATCATATGCAACGGTTCTGGCATATTGAATTGCACCGTATTTATTTAATAAATCCATTGCTTCCGGTATGATTTTTTCATCATTAGTTTCTAGTAACTCAATTAATCTGTCATGATCTTCCTGGTTTGCTTTTTCCAGTGCATAAAGTACCATGATAGTTTTTTTACCTTCTACAAGGTCACTTCCTACTGGTTTTCCTATTGATTCATCACCTGTAAGATCTATGTAATCATCTTGAATTTGGAATGCTAATCCAACATTTCTTCCATATTGTCTTAATGCCTCTATTTGTACTGAAGTTGCTCCTCCAATAATTGCTCCTGCAGCTGTTGCTCCGGTTATGAGTGCTCCTGTTTTTTTGTAAATCATGTTCATATATTGTTCCTGTGTTACATCAAATGTGTCTTCAAATGACATGTCTAATGCTTGTCCTTCACAAATTTTTATACATGAATCCACTAGTACTCTTAGTGCATCAATTGCTCTTTCATATGCTATATTTTCATCTGCTGTTTTAATGATTGTTTCATATGCTTTGGCAAATAGGGTATCACCTGCAAGTATTGCTAATGGTTCTCCCCATACTTTATGTACTGCTTTCATTCCACGTCTTGTATCATCATTATCCATTATGTCATCGTGTATAAGACTGAATGTGTGAATCAATTCTAGTGACGCTGCTGCTTTTAGTGCTTTGTCTGTTTCTCCGCCTACTGCTTGACAACTTAATACTGTTAATGCTGGTCTGAATTTTTTTCCACCAGCTTTAATTAAGTGTGCTGAAGCTTCTCTTAAATCCTTAGGTTCAAGTGTACTTAATGCTTCTTCAATCTCTACATCAACATCTTTTGAGTATGCTTTTAAAATTTCATATACATCCATCATAATCACCTATTAAATACTTGTGCTTGTCCATTTCTTAGTATGTGAACATCATTTCCTAATTTATATCCTTCTTCTTCCGCTAATTCTACAAATGCTGCTAAATGACTTAAATCACCGTGTGATGGTATAAGATGTTGTGGATTCAACATTCTTATAAAGTCTCTTAAATCTTCAGGTCCTGCGTGTCCTGATACATGCACATTATTATATATTCTTGCGCCTCTTTCTTTGATTCTTCTGTCAAGTAAATCTCTGTTAGCAAGGTTTATTGGATTTGGAATTGTAGCAGCTGAAAATACAATATTGTCTCCAGGTTTTATCTCAAAGTTTGTTTTATTGTTTGCAATTCTTGGTAGGAGTGCATCCGGTTCACCTTGGTGTCCTGTTACTAATAACATGTATTTTGTTCTGTTATCGTTTGCTCTTGCTAATGCTTTGTTTATGGATTTGGAATTTCCATATATACTTACATTTCTTGGTAAGTTTAGTATTCCTAGTGCTTCTGCAATTGAACAGTATCTTTCCATACTTCTTCCAAGGATTAATACTTTTCTTCTGCTTCTTTCGGCAATTTTTGTTATTGCCTGTATTCTTTCTATGTGACTTGAGAATGTTGTAACTATTAATCCTTTCCTTTCTTCGAGTGGGCCTTTTAGAACATCTTTTAGTAAATCTCTTGCAATTTTTTCGGAGTGTGTTTTACTTTCTTGTTTTTCTTTGATATTTGTTGTATCCATGATTGCTACTTTAACTCCTTTTTTACCTATATCTCTAAATCTCCTATAATCAGGTGGTGGAGAAACCATTTGATGATTGTCAAATTTGAAGTCGTTTGCATATATTATAACTCCTTCAGGTGTGTGAAGAGCTGCTGTGATGGTCTGTGGTATACTGTGAGTTGTTCTTACAAATTCTAGTGTTAAGTTTGGTGATATTTGTAACTTTTCTCCAGGATTTACTGTTTTAAGTGGATTGTTTACCTTAAATTTACGTTCACCCTTGATTGTTTTTTCTATAAGTGCTATTGTATATGGTGTTGCTATTATTGGTGCTTCATATCTGTGTGCTAGCTTTGCTATTGCTCCGATGTGGTCAAGATGTCCATGTGTACAAACTATGGCTCTAACCTTACCATCTACTTCCCTCATTAATGTGTCATCTGGAATTACTCCTCTTTCTATCAAATCCAAACTATGCATTCTCGATATGTCTGTATCTTCGTGAATGTGTAATCTATCTAAGTGTATTCCCATATCAAATATTACTACATCATCATTAACTTTTACTGCAGTCATGTTTTTTCCGATTTGTTCATATCCTCCAACTGCTATTACTTCTATTGTCAAATTATATCCTCCTTGCATATTTTTTTGTGTCTATGTTTAATTCTGTTAATATTTCTCTAGTTTTACCAGTAATAACTAATCTTTTTTGTTTCAAATCTTCTATATTTGATGCTCCTACTAAGAACATTGCTGTTTTTAATTCTCTTGTAAATTGATCAATTTTTTCTTCAATAAATTCATGTCCCTCATATGCATATTTTAAAAAGGGTAATGCTATACCTACGGATGTTGCTCCAAGACTTATTGCCTTAGCAGCTTCTAATCCATTTCTTATTCCACCTGATGAAATAACGGGTAAGCTTGTGCTCTCAAGTACTTCTATTGTACTTACTACAGTGGGTATCCCCCAATCCCAGAAGAGATTTCCAAGTTTTGGATTTTCGGCCCGATATGTTTCAACTGCTGCCCAACTTGTTCCACCTACTCCTTGAATGTCTATTGCATCTACTCCTATATCTTCCAGGATTTTGGCATCACGTCCATCTATTCCAGCCCCAGTTTCTTTTGCTATTATTGGTGAATCGGTTATTTGACAAATTTCTTCAATGTCTTTAATGTAACCTTCAGCATTTACATCTCCTTCTGGTTGGATAATTTCTTGTAATGGATTTAAGTGTATGGCCAGTGCATCGGTTTCAAGCATTTCTATTGCTTTTGGTGCGTATTCAACTTGTGGTGCTCCAATATTTCCTATGATAAATGAATTTGGAGCATATTCTCTTACTACTGTGAATGTGTCTGTCAAGTTTTCATCAGTTATTCCTGCTCTTTGACTTCCCACTCCCAAAGCTATGTTTTTGTTTTCTGTTGCTACTGCCAATTCCCTGTTTATTCCCTTACTTACTTCATGTCCTCCAGTGATTGCTGATATGATTAAGGGCGTGTCTATTTTTTTTCCAAATAAATCTATGCTTGTATCAATCTTATCATAGTCTACTTCTGGTAAAGTTCTGTGTACTAATTCTATGTCTTCATATCCTGTTGTCCTGTGATGTTCAACATCTTCATTTTTACATATTTCAATGTGTTGAAGTTTTCTATCTGATATCACAGATTTCTACCTCCCTATCTTTTTTATGAATAGATAATCTTTATTTTATTAAGGTACCTTTAACTTCTTCCCCAGATACTGCTTTTTGTAGGTTTCCTGCTTTTTCTGCATTAATTATCAGCGATTCTATTCCATAATCTGCTAATTCTAACAGTTCTGATATTTTACCAGCCATTCCACCAGTTACATCAGCCTGGTTTTCATTTTCTGTTAAAGTTAATATTGTGTTTTTTGTTACTATATCTATTAATTTAGCTTCAGGATTTGTTTTTGGATTGTCTGTGTATATTCCATCAACATCTGAGGATAAAATTACCTTATCCGCTTTAAGCTGTTTGGCCATGTATGTTATTATCTGGTCTCCAGATATTATTGCAAATTTAATATCATCATTATAATCTAATACTGCATCTCCATATAATACTGGAACAAATCCTTCATCAAGGTAACGTTTAATTACACTTGTATCACATGATAAGATTCTTTTATTCTCTGTAATAATAAATGATGAGGGTTTTATTCCTATTGCAGGTATCCCCTTTTCTTGTAATTTTTCCACTAGCAAATAGTTCATAACCTGCATGGATGCTTGTATTTTACAAAAGCCTTCCTTTTTGTAGAGGTTTTCTTGAGCATTAGCTATTTTGTCACCTATTGCATATTTTTTAGCATATATATGACCGTATGATCCTGCACCATGTACTATTACTAAGTCATCATTATATGATGATAATTCCTGTGCAATTCTGTCTAAATTAACTTCATCTATAGTTGGTATGTCTGCATCTTTTATTGTAAGTGCACTTCCACCTAGCTTTAGTATTATCATAATACGTACCTTTACTAGTTTTCAATTATTTCAGCCTGTACTCCTTCATCAGATTGTTCACACTTAAATGTAGGGTACTTATTTTTTAACTGAGTGTAGATTTCTTCAATATTATCTGGGCAGTATGCTATTATGCATCCGCCTCCGCCACTTCCAGTTAGTTTTGATCCTTTAGCCCCATATTTTCTTGTTAAGTAAACCATGTCTGATAATTCCAGTGTGTTAACTCCAATTGAATCTAACAATCCCTGATTAATATTCATCAAATCTCCTATTAGTTCTGAGTCACCACTTTCTAGAGCTGTTTTAGCCTTTTTTGCTACTTCCTGCATTGCATTAAAAATATTTCCTACAATGAGGGGGTATTTAACATATTTTTGTCTAACAGATTCTACAAGTTTTCCCGTGTTTCCCGTTTTTTTACAATCAGATACAATAAGTGGAAGTTGCATGTCGAAATCTATTCTTTCTAGATTAAACTCTTCATCAATGTATATGATTCCACCATATGTACTCATTGATGTATCAATTGGACTGGCTGCACCCTGTATTTTAATTTCAATATCCCTTGCTTGTTTTGCAATTTCCTCTTTTGTCATTTCACATCCTGTAAATAAGGATATTGCTTTAAGACATGATACTGTTACAGCTGCAGAAGATCCAAGTCCTGCTCCAAGATACATTTTAATATCTACTGTTAAGTCAAAACCATGTTCAAATTCAAATAAGTTCATTACTTCATAAATATAGTCGGTAATCATTTTATTTTGACTATCCAATTGGAAAATTAGCTTTTTATTATCCATTTGATGTGTTTTATTGTATTCAATTAAAGGAACATTAATTGTTACAATTTTATCTTCTCTTGAGATTAATTCTACATCAACTCCCCTATTTATTGCTACTGCAATAGCCGGTTTGTTATGTACAACTGAATGTTCTCCAAATAATATCACCTTTCCAGGTGCAAAAGCCTTAATTTTCATTAAATTATAATCTCCAAATAGTCAAGGAATTATGTAAGAAAAATTAGTAATTAAGATTAAAAAAAAATAATGAAATATCAACTAAAATAGGATATACACTAACTTTTTATAAATTAAGTTTAGCTTAAAAATAATACTTAGAATATAAAAAAAATATCCATTAGCAAAATTTTAGCTAAATTATTTAATCTAATTTCAAATACATTATTTACCATAAAATGGTAAATACCCCTTAAAATGATTCTCAAGTATAAAAAAAACCCTTTTTATACTGTTACACACGTAACAAATAAATGATTACCTTAATCAATTGCCTTAAGAGAATCTGTTAATAATATATATTTCTATCATCTATTATAAAGATTACGGATTAAAATTAAAAAATAATTAATAATAAAAATTATTAAAGCCATGAAATGATAAAACATGACTTAAAATAAAATTGATACTTCCATAAAGAATGTGAAAAATTATGATAAATAATAAAATAGCAAAAATAATTAGAAAACAGGTTAGACAATTATGGTTAAAGATTTATGCAGACATCATAAAGATTATTTAAAACTTAATTAGCCAAAATTATTAAAAATGAAGATAAATGGAGTTCGTATGTTATTTTATATCAAACTATGTATCGGATTAACCTTTTTCCAGTTGATGCTGCCATCATTATTTAAATATTCTTCGCTGCAATGTGCCTTTACAACCCTTGCAAAGAATACATCATGGCTTCCCTGTGTTACAATATCATTTACTTTACATTCAAAGTTTACTGGACAATCTACGATTATTGGAGCATCCACAATATCCGCATCAATAGTTCCATATTTTTCTAGTTTGTCTTCGTCACGACCTGAAACTGTTCCAAAATAGTCAATCAAATCTTTTTGTGTTGCTTTGGCAATGTTTAAAACAAATTCCATCCTATCCTTTATGATATGATAGGAGTACCTTTCTTTTCTCACTGCGATCATGATAATTTCTGGTTCTATACTGACATTTGCAACCAATCCAATACTTAAAGCATTATCTTTACAATTATTATCCCTACATGATACTATTGTCCATGGTTCCGGATTAATGAATCTGTCCATTTTTACTTCACTTTTCATATGTTCCACCTAATAATTATTATATCTAATTACACATAAATACTGTTAGAAGTGATTAATTATGATTAGGAAGCCATGTGTTAGTGGACTATTTTATGCATCCGATAAAGATTTATTAAAAGAAAATATAAAGAGCTATTATGATTCAATATCTATAGACAAAGAACATCATGAAATTGTTGCTGGCATAACTCCACATGCAGGATATATCTATTCTGGACTTACTGCATGTTATACCTTCAAGCAATTAGAAGACAATATTCCCGAAACTTTTGTAATTTTAGGACCAAATCATACAGGATATGGAACAAACGTTGATGCTTGTGACTATGATAAATGGGAAACACCCCTAGGATTAATTGATGTGGACAGTGAATTTGTTGATGAATTATTGAAAGTAGATGAAAATGTTTGTATTGACAACACTGCACATATAAAAGAACACAGCATTGAAGTAGAAATACCATTTATACAGTACATATGTGGAGAAAAACCTGTTAAAATTGTTCCTCTGGTTATTAGTCGGCAGATTCCCCAATTATGTGATAAACTAGCAAGTAGTATTAAAACCGTGAGTGAAAAACTTAATCGAAAAATCGTCATAATTGCCAGTACTGATTTGACACACTATGAGGATAGCAAAACAGCCAAGTATTATGATACTAAAGTAATGAATTCCGTTAATGATATGAATAGCAATCAACTGGTAAAAGACATTATTGACTATGATATTTCAATGTGTGGATATGGGCCAACCATTTGTGCTATTGAGTATTCAAAATTGTCAAATGCAAATAATTCTAACGTATTAAAATATTCCAATAGTGGTGATGTTTCCGGTGATTATGATAGTGTTGTGGGATATATGTCTGCGGTTATTTCAAAATAGTGAATATTTTATATAATATAAAAGATATAACAATTGTTATAAAATATTATGGGATGAAAAAACAAATGACAAAATACGAATTAGACGGAACAGAACTAGAAAAAAATCAAGATGAATACCTAAAAGAAATATTCGACCTACCAGTATTCAATGGAGATTATGAAGACATATACCAATACCTCATAGGATTCTACAAAAAAACAATAATCACACTAACAAATAGCCAAAAAGTAGACCCTGATTTAATAGATTCAATTGAAAGAGCATCAGAATATAATTCACTATTAAAATTTAAAATAATTGACTAAAAATGCTCAAAAAAATAGAGAAATACTTTTTCAAGAAAAAGAGTATTAAAAAAAGATAAATTATAATAGAAGATTAATTAACTTTTCTTCTATTGTCCTAGTTTTACTTATATTTTTAATTCGAAATCAGTAGGATCTAAATCAAATTCTTCATCACTTGATAAGATTCCTCTGTTTCTTAATACTTGTCTAGCGAGTAACCAGTAAACAAGTGCTATTGCTTTTCTTCCTTTGTTGTTTACAGGAATTGCAACATCAACATTGGATAAAAGGTTTTCTGTATCACATAATGCTACTACAGGAATTCCATTTTGTCTTGCTTCAACAACAGCCTGTGAATCACTTCTTGGGTCAGTTACGAGTAATAATTTTGGTTCAATAAATTTGTTGTACTGTGGATTTGTAAGTGTACCTGGGATAAATCTTCCAGGAATTGTTTTACATCCAGTAACTTCTCCGAATTTTTTTACTGGTGCTTGACCATATTGTCTTGTACTAACTACAAGTACGTCATCTGGGTCATATTTTGATAATAATTTTGCAGCTATGATAATTTTATCGTTACTGCTTTTAACATCTAATACATGAAGACCATCTGCTCTTACTCTGTAGATATATTTTTCCATATCTTTAGTTTTTTGTTGAGTACCTATATGTAAACCTGCTGCAAGGTACTTATCTAATGGTATTAATAATTCTGACATTTTATTACCTCTTAATATAAAAAATTTTTTTAAACATTCATTCTGGATATTAATAAATTAATGTGATGGCTTTCTGTTCACATATCTCCTGACATAATTGACATATGCAACATTTTTCTAAATCATAAACTATTAGTTTATCATCCTTTACTGTAAATACGTTCATTGGACATAAATCTAAACATTCTAAACAGTTTATACCATTACATTTTTCATAGTTTACATTAATATTCATGAAAAACTCCAGTTATAAATCAGCCATTTTTGGATTTGGTAATTCTTCTTCAATTCTGACTAATTCATTTAGTTTTGCAATTCTTTCTCCACCTGCTGCTCCAGTTTTAATAATTGGTGCATTGAATGCTACAGCTATGTGTGCAATTGTTTCATCAGTAGTTTCACCAGATCTGTGAGATACTACAGGTACGTATTTATTAGCTTTTGCTAATTGGATAGAGTTGTAAGTATCTGTAAGTGTACCTATCTGATTTGGTTTAATTATTAAGGAATTTGCTGCTTTTGCTTCGATACCTTTTGCTAGTATTTCTGGGTTTGTTACAAATAGGTCGTCTCCACAAATTAAACAATCTTTACCTGATTTAGCTGTTAATTCAGCAAATGCTTCAAAGTCATTTTCTTGAATTGGGTCTTCCACATAGAAGAATTTGTATGTATCTACTAAATCAGCTATGTAATCAATTTGTTCTTCAACAGTTCTACTGGTTCCTTCTCTTTCGTAGATGTATTTTTGTTCTTTTTCATCCCAAAATTCACTTGATGCTACATCTAATCCAGGTCTTACTTCAACACCAGTTTCGTTTGTAATTTCTTCACAAGAAGATGTTTGAATTTCTAAAGCTTGTTCGTTGGTAAGGTTTGGAGCCCATCCTCCTTCGTCACCTTTTCCACCAGTGAATGTACTGTCTGTTGCTTGTATCTTTTCTTTTATTCTTCTGTGAACATTTATGTTTGTTTCCATTGCTTCCATAATATTAGATGCACCTACTGGGATTACTAAGAATTCTTGTATATCTGGTGCATTTGTACCAGCATGTGCTCCACCGTTAATCATATTTCCTAGAGGGAATGGTATTGATAATGGCATTATTCCTCCTAAGAATTTGTATAATGGAAGGTTGTAACTTGATGCTGCTGCTTTTGCTGTTGCCATAGATACTGCTACAGCTGTATTTCCACCTATTGTTGAGAAGTTGTCTGTTCCATCAATTTCTTTTAAAACTGCATCGATTTCTCTTAAATCTTCTGCTTCCATACCAATAATTTCAGATGAGATTAAATCTTCTACTTCTTCTATTACTTGGTTTACTCCACCTTCAGGGAATGATGCAACTTCATTTACTCCTGTACTTGCTCCACTAGGTGCTGCAGCTCTTCCGAATCCATTCCAAGTTAAAATATCTGCTTCAACTGTTGGATTTCCTCTACTATCTATAATTTTTCTTAATCGTACGTCTTCTATTACACTATCCATAAAAAACACCTCTTCTTAAATGTAGAAATAGTTGTTCAATTAAAGGGCTCTGTTTTTATTTCCATTAATAAGTGTATAAATAAGAAAGTTAATTTTCATACTCAGGTATTAAAAATAAATAAAAAATTTATTTGTATTCATCTTTAACTACTGCATCTAATGGAAGAATTCCTTCCTCATATTCGCGTAATGCTATTTTAATTGTATCTTCATTAGGTTCAAATTCTACTAATGGTTTTGCTCCCATTGATATTTGTAAAGCTCTTGATCCAATTAATCTAGCTTTTTCAAATCTTGTATCTTTTCTAGATTGCATATTTCTTAAATGCTCCTTTCTGGTATATATCCTATTCAACAACTTAACTAAAAAGTATCCTCAATTACCTTTTGAAGGTAAAAAGGAGAGGAGTCCTATTTTTAATGAGTATTCTTTACTCAAAAGTTTTTTAGCTCCATATTTAGTTTAATAATATTCATTACCATACATCAACGTGTGATATGAACATTCTTCTACAACAATATTTTTTGATTCCAAGATCATCTAGAACATCATTTGGACTTTCACCATTTTCTGTTCTTTCCTTAAATTCATCAAAACTTGCTGAAATAACTTTTCCACACGAAAAACATCTTACGAGTAACATAAAAATTTTACCTGTAACTTTTTTGTTTTCTAGCTCTTGCTCCAGGTCCACCGAATTTTTTAGATTCTGATCTTCGAGGATCCCCTACTAACATTGTTCTGTCGTATTGTACGTATCTATCTTTTAGATTCATGTCTCCAGAGTATTCTACTAATCCTTTAGCAATAACCATTCTTGCAGCTTCTGCTTGTCCCATTACTCCTCCACCAATTACACGTACATTAATGTCTACAGAGTTTGCTAAGTCTCCTGCTAATTCTAATGGTTCAAATATTTTTAATCTTGCTAATTCTGGGTCGTATAATTCTGCTGGTTTACGGTTGATTCTAACTTTTCCAGTTCCTTCTTTAACTGTACCTCTAGCAATAGCGGTTTTTCTTTTACCACTAGTGTGTACTACTTTACTCATATTTACACTACCTGTTGTTTATTTAAAATTTAGCACCTAACAATTTTGATACTGTACCTAATTCCATACTTTTGGAAATATTTTTAGGTTGTGCTTCTTTAATTTCTACTACTTCTTGTCCTTCTAATTCAGTTGGAACGCCTACATTTACTTTTAAGTTTTTATATGCTGCTCTTCCGTGAGCTTTTCTGTAAGGAATCATTCCTCTGACTGTTCTTCTGAAAATATCATCTGGTCTTCTTGGATATTTTGGACCTAAATCTCTAGGGTTTGAGATACTTGCTCTGTCTACTCGTTGTTTGTATCTTGCATAGATATAGTCTTTGTTACCAGAGATGATTATTTTTTCAGCATTAACGATAGTGATTTCTTCTCCGTTTAAGAGTCTTTTACTGACTGTACTTGCAAGTCTTCCAAGTACTAATCCTTCTCCATCTATAATTGTTACCATTCAATCCACCTACTTTATGATTTTAACATTAGATCCTTTTGGATTTTCAGCCATTAATTCATCAATTTTTAGGCATTTTCCACCAGCAGCTACAATTTTTGCTTCTGCTTCTTGTGAGAATTTAAATGCTGCTACAGTTACTTTTTTGGTTATGTTACCTTCACCTAAAACTTTTGTTGGTACAAGTACTGTTTCATCATCATCAGAATATTTATCTATATGGTAAACATTTACTTCTTTGTTTTTTCTATTAGCTCTTCCTAGCTCTTTAGCAACAGCTTTCCATATAGGAGCATCTTCTGCAGATGATTGTTTGGTGAGGGATTCTATTAAATTAATTGTATTTGGGTTAGTTTTTGATAATTTCATTTTATCTATTCCTCCTCATTAACAAAGTTTATAATATTATCTGCTTTTTCTGATAGTCTGTCACAAGCTATTGTAAGAACTTCTAATGGTTCTAATGATCCATCTGTTTCTATATTGAATATATATTTGCCCTCTTCAAAGTCAACAGTTATTGCATTATCATCTTTTTCAGATAATCTTTGGCAAGTTCTACATGTTGAACAGTTTTCAATGTCTCCTACGGTTAATGTATCATCCTCAATTTGCAATACATTTCTTGGACATTCTTCTACATATTCTTCTAGGTCATTAACTTTTTCGTTGTCAATGATGATTTTTGGATAGTATTTGTATCCACAGGTTGTTGTAGCCTGCCATTTTGCATGTTCTGATCCTAGACCAAGTTCTGCTATAGCTTCTAATTCTATCTCTTCGCCTTCACGTAGTTCTACGATTGGTATTGTATCATAAACTGGTTTGATAGCTGGGTCGTCTGATTTTAAATCTTTTGAATATACTACTTTAGGACCTTTTTCTTTTAAAAGAAATGAAACACTACAACTTGAACAATGAGAATCACAGCCACAGTCTGATTTAAATACATATGATTTCAAATCAGTTTTAATAGGTATTAAACCTAACCTATGAGCCAATACTTCATCGAACATTTTTGCATCGTTTTTGAAAATGTTTACATCTTCAATTGCAAGAGTAGGAATTTCTACAAGACATATTCTCCTGATTGTATTTATAAACGTGTCATCTACACCTTCAACTACAAATACAGCTTTTTCTTCATCCTTTTCTCTTATTTCTATATTCATAATAAGACCCTTTAACAATACTTATACTCTTCTACCTCTTTTTCCACCAGGTCTACCAGTACCATCGTGAGGTATAGGAGTTACATCTTCAATTTTACCAATTTTAATACCAGCTCTTGCTAATGCTCTGATTGTTGCTTGAGCACCAGGTCCAGGTGTTCTAGGACCATTTCCACCAGAAGCTCGTACTTTAATATGAAGTCCGGCAATTCCTTTTTCTTTTATATCATCAGCTACTCTATTTGCTGCTTCCATTGCTGCAAATGGTGATGATTCTTGTCTGTCAGAACGAACAACTTTTCCACCAGACCATTGTGTAATAGTTTCAGCACCAGTTATATCAGTTACGGTTATAATAGTGTTGTTAAATGATGAGTAAACGTGAGCTACACCCCATTTATCATTTTCTGCCATTTTATCACCTGTAAATTTTTCTAGTAATTTAAACATCTTGTGTTTATTCTTCATCTTCTGGTTCTTCTGCTGCTACAGCTTCTTCTTCTGTTTCTTCAGGAGCTTCTATTTTGTGTGCAACTGGTGAACCTGGGTAGAAGTCAATATTATCTTCATCAGCTTTTGCTACAATGTGTCCAGGTGCATTAATTTTTTTACCGTTTAATGTAATGTGACCATGTACAACAAAGAGTCTTGCTTCTTTAGCTGTTTGACTTAAGCCTTTTTTGTATACTAAACTTTGTAATCTTCTTCTTAAAACGTCTTCAACGTTTAAATCTAATACTTCTTCAAGTCTAGCGTTAGGTGATATTATACCTAATCTTACAAGATGGTTTAATAATTCAGTTTCTTGTTGTTGTCTTTCGTCAACGTCCATACCTAGGATAATACGAGCATCTCTTCGGTATCTTTTTACTTTAGAGTCTGCTTTCCAGATTTCTTTTTTGTTTTTTAATCCGTATTTTGCAGCTAGTCTGTTTTCTTCTTTTATACGATCTGCATTCCATGGGTGAGATGGAGTGTCATATTGTTTTCGTGGTTTTCTTGGATGTCCCATAATCAAATCTCCTTAATAATTATTTTAAAAAAGTTTTTTCACGTTTATCCTCTTGATCTGCTTACACCAACAGATGAACCGTGTCTGAATGTAGATTTAGTTCTTTGACCACGTACAGGTAATCCAACTTCGTGTCTTTTACCTTTGTAACTTCTGATCATTTTCATTCTGTTTAAGTCATCACGTAATGTCATGTTTAAGTCAGATTCGATTAAGTGAGATGTTTCACCAGTTTCATAATCGTTTCTTCTGTTTAAGAACCATTCAGGAATTCCAAATTCTTGAGGGTTTTCAAGTACATCTTCGATTTTTTGTACAGATTCGTCATCAATGTAACCTATTTGTTGTTCTTGATCCAAACCTGTTACTTTACATATAGCTATAGCAAAAGCTTTTCCTACTCCTTTGATTTCGGTTAAAGCTGATGCAATTGTTTTGTTTCCGTCAACGTCTTTACGAGTTATACGAACCATATGTCTAAATTCTTGTTCAGCCATTTGAATTCTCCTTTTTATTTTATGTTACCAAAAAACTAGATTAATCTAATGTGTGTGTAAGTAATTTCTATATAAGAAAAAATAAGCTTTGATTATTTATAATTATCCTAAAAATATCAAGAAATTGTTATTTATCTAAATTAATCAATTCAGAATTAATCTAGTCAAAACAGATAACTGTTTTATTGTGATTAAAAATAATAAATAAATCGTTAAAAAAGTAGTTATTTTTTAATGAATTTCTTAGATATTAATTTTTAAAATAATTATAACGCCGAGACTGGGATTTGAACCCAGGAGGACCAGTGTCCACGAGATTTCCAGTCTCGCGCCTTACCAAGCTAGACTATCTCGGCATATTTACTATTTTATAATTATTTTTAGATATAATTCCTTTAAACAATAATATCTACTCTCTCAATATAAATCTTCCCAAATAGAACTACTTTTTTTATTATCCTATAGAAAAGATTAATATTTGTCAAACAGAGAGCATACTCTCTTTTAAAATTCATCATCATTTTTACATAGCCAAAGCTAATCTATGCAAAACATGTTATAATATTATTTAAATCCAAATAATATCTAAATATTGACCTCGCCCTTAATACGCATATTAAAGGTTCTACAGTTAATAAAAAAATTGATTTGTGCTATTTGAAGAATAATCATACTGAAAAAAATATTTTTTATTATTTTTTTCCTATGCTATTACTTCCACATCTTAGGATATGTATTTGGTAGTATAAATACTTTTTGTATTTTCACTACTATTTTAGTATCCATATTTATTATGTCTTCTGCAGAATATAAACTTTGTCCCATTGCAAGAAGTTCATCCTTAAGGGTCATAATGGCAACAACATTATTTTCATGAATTTGACTATTGATTTTTACTATTCCACTACTTGCAAGACTGGCACCATGACAAATTGCATCAACAGCTGAATCTTTAACATATACCTTCTTAACATATTTTGTTGCATATTCCATTGGTTGAATAATTTTCCGCAAATATGATTCGTCACCATCTTCATTATAGAAAACATAAGCATCAGTTAAATCCTGTAAGGTTGTAAGTGTATCATCTTCTTTAAATGAACCGGCCATTGTACGTCTTAGTTCTGCCATGTGTGCTCCACAACCTAATGCTTCTCCAATATCATGACAATACTTTCTTATGTAAGTACCTGATTCACATGTGATTCTAAAAAGCACATCTTGATTATCCTGAATTTCAAGTAGCTTTAATTCGTAAATATTCCGTACCCTTAATTCACGTTTAACCGCTGATTTAACAGGAGGTATTTGATAAATCTTACCGGTAAATTCATCAAGAATTTGAATTATGCGTTCTTCATTTACAGGTTCATGTAATCTCATAAGACATACATATTCCTTAGGTGATAATAGAAGAAATTGCAAACTTTTTGTAGCAGTATTCATAGCCACAGGTAAAACACCCGTTACCTTAGGATCAAGTGTACCTCCATGACCCGTTTTATCTACATGCATAATACTCTTAACCCAATTATCAACTTCATGAGAAGTAGGTCCTGATGGCTTATCAATATTTACAATACCCTTATTAATATGTTCAATAATATTCCTTTGGGAAGGTTTACATCCATAATCATAGTCTGTATCGGATTCTTGTTTATATTCATAGTCAGTCATGAAAAATCAAATTCCTAAATGTCATTAGTATAATAATAGCTTTGTTAAAAATTCTAAATTAATTTTTTCATAATAAAATGAAAAACATGCTCTAAAAATAGTTAACAGTATATTAAAAAAAAAGGATAAAAAAATTTATAAAATGATTAATAATCATTTATTCGGATAATGCTAATTTAATATCATCAGCAGTAACAGTTTTACGACCTGCATGTTTTGCAAGTTTTACAGCTTGAACTGCTACTTCTTCTGCGTATTCTTCCAAGAATACTGCAAGTTCTTCTGCTGCTTCATCACTAGATCTAGGTGCACCTACCCCTTTAATAATTCTTTTTATTGGTGCAATTGGTAATTCTGCCATAAAAAATATCTCCTTTTATATTATATATCATAATTTGTTTAAAATGATATATAAAGATTATTAGTTATTAATTGTAGAATAAGGGATTTTTAAAAAGTTGATATTTCTTTAAAAAGATATATTCAAGTATTAATTATTAAATAATAAATTTTTTTAGAAAAAATATGTAAATTTCCAATAATATGATGATTGTAAAAAAGATTCAGGAAAAAAATAATATCATATTAGAGAATAAAGAATTAAATTTAACAAAGCAAAAAAAAAGGTTGTATGAATTAAAGCAGTCTATACTTTAATTATTTTTGTTGTTTGGTTTTGTCCCTTAAGATATGCTTGACGTTCACCAGTAACTATTGTAACCTTTTTAATGTTGATAGTCTTATTCACAATGATATTCTTAAGTTTAATTTTTCCATTTTCTACTTTGAAATACTGTGTTTTTCCTGTTTTTGGGTTTTTATATGTTTTTCCATTGAATTTGATTGCTATCTTATTTGTTCCAATAACATTCTTATTCATGTAGTCTTTAATGTTTGCTGTTATGGATACCTTATTTTTATTGCTTACTTTTACTTTCTTGAAGTTGATTGTTACCGGACTTCTCTCAAAGTTTATTTTTGTGGAGTTTTTGATATTGGATTTGTAATTTTTTCCAATAAATACAGCTGTTAAGTTGTAGTTTCTGATATTAAAATCATCAGTCATTACACTTATTCCAGCAGGTACTTTGTATTTATATGTTGCTATACCTTTTTTGTTTACTTTTGCATATACTGTTTTTCCTTTACTGTCTTTGAGAGTTTTACCATTTATCTTAAACATTATTTTGGTGTTGTCATAGATTATTGTTTTATTTTTATGATTCTTTGTGGTGTCCTTAACTTTTACTGTGAATGTCATTGTTTTGTATTGTTTCTGTTTGTTCGGTTTTGCTGTTACTGTTAATGTTGCTGAACGTTTCATAATTTCAACTTTTGCAACATCAGAATATGCACCTTCATATTTTTTGGAACCGCTATAAACAGCGGATATTATTTTCATATTTATTAAGTTAGCATCTGCTTTAATAGTTACTTTTGCTACACCGTTTTTCACTGATATTTTCCATGATTTTTCATTGCTATCAACTTTACCGTCTTGTCTTAATGTTTTACCATTTATCTTAAACACTACATTTCCACCATTTACTGGATTGCCCTCTTTATCGGTAATATGAGCAACCAGTTTAATATTTTCACCGATGAATCCTTTTACTTGATCAACTTTAACTGTTACGGTTTTTTTGAAGGTTTTAACTGTTAATGTTGTCTTTGATGCTTTGTAATCCTTATCTCCATCATATGATACTGTAACTTTATAACTTTCATCATAAGTGTCTAATTTTACATTAGCATTACCGTTTGAATCTGTTTTAGCCGTTGAAATTATTTTTTTATCAGAATCCAATATTTTTACTGTTGCATCCTTTATAGGATTACCGGTTTCATCATTTAATGTAATCTTTATACTGTTTTCTCCCGGCGTGTATCCATCCTGTTCTGCTATTATTTGAGTTGTTTTAGTCTCTTCTGGTTTAGTTGTATTATTTATTACTGTGAAATGTTCTGTTTCTGTTGTACCTATATATCCATTTGCACTTAGTACTTCTACTGTAATGTTTCTTTCCCCGACAGAAACTGTTTTATCAATTACTTGTATTTTACCATTACTATCAGTTTTTGTATCAATAACTGTTCCATTAGGTAATGTTACTTTTACTTCTTGCTGTTTTACCAGGTTATTGTTTTGATCTTTAACTGTTATGTCTATAGTTACATTAGATTGCGTGTTGTTTAACACTTCAATTTTTACGTTAGTTTTGGATAGCACATCTATTGTTTCTATTTTACTTGAAGATTCGTATGATTTACTTCCAACATAGGAGATATTAACATTATAGTTTCCTTTTTCAGTGATATTTAATGGTATGTTAGCTTTACCATCAATTATTACTCCAGTTCCTATAATTTTGTTTTCATCATCATAAACGATTACATCTCCACTTTCAATGATGTTACCCCTATTATCAGTGACTTTAACATCCAATGAAACGTTGTTTAAAGTATTATCATTTATTTTTGATTCTATTTTGGTAGACATTTTAGTAATGGATAATGTTGATTTGTTTGATGCTTTTAATATTCCATCTGAAACATATTCTATACCCAAAGTATAGTTTCCTATTTCAAATCCTTCAATATCAACTGGAACATTTATATTATCAGTTAATTCAGTAATACTTACTGTTCCTATTGTTTTATCTCCAATTTTTATTATTACATCACCTGATTCAAGACTTTTACTAAAAGTTACCGGAATATCAAAGGTTGTGTTCCCATATTCTACAGTGATATTTTCTGCAGATATTTCTATTTGTTCTGGTACTTCTAAGAAGTATGCATTGTTTTCAAAATTACTGGCACTGAAAGCTTGAGTAATATTTATTGTTAATGTAAAACCATTTCCCACTACATTATATTGTTGTATTAAATCATCTTGCAATATTAGAGATGCCCCATCAATTATTCCATTTTTATATATATCCACTTCATATCCTGTATCGATGAGATAACCATCCTTATTTATAAGTTTTATCCAAGTATTATCATCCTGTTGTGTTAAAGCAAAGTTTTCAGGCGTATTATTATAGAAAACATTACCATATAGATAGAACCTTCCATTTTCATTATAGAATGCTCCGGCAAGAGTTGCTTTGTTCTCTGTGAAATTTGAGTTTCTGACAGTTATTGTACCATTATTATATATTGCTCCAGCGATTGTTGCCGTATTATTTATGAAATAGGTATCTTCTATGACGAATGATTCTGTTTGGTAATTTGTATATATTCCTCCACCATCATTTGTTGCCGAATTATTTTCAAAGGTACAGTTTTTTAGACTAACTGTTCCATTGTAACAGTAAAATGTACCATTTTCTGCTGTGTTATTAACAAATGACGTGTTTAAAATTGTCATAGGACCCCTACTCCATACTGCAGAACCTTTTCCTGAAGTGTTATTTTTAAACACGGAATCTTCTATTTTGAAATTTCCTTTAGTTCCCATACGTAATATTGTTCCTTGCAAAATACTTGTATTATTTTCAAACAAGGAATGGTTTACATTTGTATTCATAATCGAATCGATTGCACTTCCTGAGTAACCCCGATTGCCAATGAAAGAAGTGTTTGTAACATTTAATTCAGAATTTACATCCCAAGCAGATATTGCTCCTCCCGTTGCCATATCATTATCGCTCAATAAATAATTTTCTATGAAATGACTATTATTATCTACTATTACATTTCCCTCATTTATTTGGATTGCACCTCCAATTTCTGCTGAATTGTTATAGAACGTGGAATTATTAACTTTAACCGTTCCGCCAGTTAGTGATATTGCTCCACCATACTCTGCAGAATTTTCTTGGAAGGTTGAATTAGATACTGTTACGTTTCCATTATCATTATAAATAACTCCTCCAGACTCTCTAGCTTTATTATTCAGGAATGTAGAATTAATTATGGTTAACTCTCCATTATTATAAAAAACACCACCAGATCTAGTAGAAAAACTATTACAACCAGTTATAGTTACATTTTCTATTATTAAAGATACACCATTAGGTATTTCTAAGAATTCTCCAATCCCCTTAATTGTATGATTATTTCCTTCAATTAACACATTTTTATATTGGGAATTAATTACATAAGGAAAATCACACATATCATCTGCTGTTAAATCTCTTGTTATGTTAATTTTAACATCCGGCCCAGGAAAATCACCATAGTATAAACCTTCAAAATCATAATAATAATTTAAATTTACCAGATTATAATCCATTTTAATGTTCTTAATCGTGTTCTTTGTGAGATTTGTACTTGTTTTTTCTTTAGTTTTACTTTCAAAAACACCTGTTTTTGTTTTATTCTGTTCTTTTTTAACTGTTTTTGTTACTTTTTTAGTATTGTTTTTAGTTATTTTATTCTTTTCTTTAGTAAGAACCGTTTTTTGTACTTTATTATCAGTATTTTTAATTACTTTAGTTGGATTAACATCTTTTGTTACTTTAGTAACATTTGTTGATGCACTGACTACAGTAACTCCCAATAATAATATTACAATAAACATACTTACTAAAAATATCTTCTTTTTAGCAATCATATTTAAAAACTCCATAAAATTATAAAATATTACTCGTTAAATCTTCTTTAACATCACGTTCTTATTAAAAATTTAACTAATACTATACTTTTTATTATTTAAAATATAAAAAAATATGTTATTTTCTGAAATAACAATAATTATTATTTAATTAAAATAAAAAAAGTGTTTAAAAGAAAAGGAGGGGGAGATGGTTTAATAAGATTAATTATATAATCTTATATTTTTAGTATTTTTTTAGCTTTTGATTCACCTTTGAAATATGCTACTCTTTCACCAGATACAATTGAAACTTTTTTAATTGTTGATGGATTAGCTATTTTT